>CAYQYG010000374.1:0-9256 GCA_964421485.1 uncultured Polyangiaceae bacterium
CCAGCTGCACCAGTTCGCGATCATCCACCGCGACGTCAAGCCCGAGAACTTCATGCTGAGGCCGCGCCCGGACGGCGCGCCGCTCGAGGCGGTCCTGCTCGACCTCGGCGTGGCGCGCATCGTGAGGCCCACGGATACGCTCCAGCACGGGCCCATGGGCACGCCGGCCTACATGGCGCCCGAGCAGTTCAACACGCGCCTGCCGGTGGGTCCGCCGACGGACATCTATGCGCTCGGGGTGATGAGCTACGAGATCCTCGGGAAAGAGCACCCCATCCGGGCGTCGGGCAAGGAGCTCAGCGCCTGGGAGCTCTGCTTCGAGCACTCGTTCACGGTGCCGCAGCCGCTCGCGGAGCTCGAGGTGCCCCCGGAGATCGCCGCGGTCGTCGAGCGGGCGATGGCCAAGGATCCAAGGGCGCGCTGGCAGTCCGCGCTCGAGTACGGCGACGAGCTCTGGAGCGCCTGGAAGGCCGCCAGGGCGCGCGATCCCTCGCTGGACACGGAGCCGGGGGAGCCGCCCGTCGAGGCGATCGCGTCGGTGCCGCACGTGCTCGGGCCGGGGACAGGGCCGATCGAGCGCAGGAACGGAGGCGGGAACGGTCGCGGGAATGGAAACGGACATGGAAACGGTCACGGTCACGGTCACGGAGACGGACACGGGGAGGGGAGCGGGGACGTGAGCGACAGGGATCACAGGCGCGGCGATCCGGTCCGCGTCGCGGTCGAGACGGTGCCGATCGGCGACGCGCCGGCGCCGGCGCGTCCCGTGCTGCCGTTCCTCCCCCCGGATCATCCGGCGGCGCTCGCGGCGGCGCGGATCGCCGCGACCACCGAGCGGCTGGATCTCCGCCCGCCGCCGGCCGCAGCGCCCGCGCCGCCTGTGCCCGATGCGGCGGCGCCGGTGGTGTTCGGGCCACCGCCGAGCTTGCCGGCGGCGACGGCGCCCAGCCTGTCGTCCGCGCTCTCCGCGATCCGTCCTTCCCCCTCGCGGCGGAGCCGGCCAGCGCTCTGGATCGGGCTCGCGAACGTGGTGCTGCTCGCGGCGGTGCTCGCCGTGGGGGTCTTCGCGCTGCGCGGCGACCGAGGATCCAGCGCTCCGAGCGCGGACGATCTGCGCGCCGTCCCGGCGCCCACGCAGTCGGCCGCGCCGCCGGAGCCGCCGCCGGAAGCGCCGCAAGCGCCGAGCGCGGCTCCGGTGGAGGTACCCGAGGTCGCGGTGGTGCCGGCCTCGGCGTCCGGCTCGGCGTCCGCGAGCGTCGGTCCCGGGGTGCCCGCCGCCGGCAGCTCCTCCGCGGGCACGGCCCCGGCAGCCGCGCGGTCGCGGCCCCCGCGTGCGGAGCCGGGGAGCGGGGCCTCGCGCGGGCCGGCGCGCCCGCCCGCGAGCGCTCCTCCTCCTGCCTCCGCGCCGCCGCCGCCGCCGCCGCCGCCGGCCGCGCCGGTGCCGAAGCCGAGCGGCGCGGGGGCGCCGCCGCGCCCCTTTTGACTGAGGCGCGGCACACCGGGTCTTGTGATGGCCGCTTCGCGCGTGCCACGGTCATCCTAGGGGCGCGGGCAGCGGGTGGATCCGCGGCGGAGAGATCGACGATGAAGCGACCTACCCCGGAAGAGCAGCGCATCCTGAGCGAGATCGTCGAGGCGGAGCTCGAGCCCTACCGGATGCTGGTCTCGCCGGAGATGCTCGAGTGGATCCGGGAGGAGGCGATGGCGCTGCTCTCGGCGCACCCCTATCCGGTGGCCCTGAGCCGCCAGCTGACGGCGGATCCGGTGGTGCAGGAGAGCGGAGTGCTCGGGCCCGGCGCGGAGAAAATCGAGGAGGACGCCGCGGTGTCCAGCGGCGGGCGGGGTCGAGGCGGCCGATGAGCGATCGGATCGGGCACGACGTGCAGCTCTCGCCCGAGCAGCAGGCGCTGGTGATCTCGGTGGAGCGGATGGTGCACCAGGTGGTGAACGAGCTCGTGCCGTGGGCGAAGACGCCCGAGCAGCGGGAGGAGCCGCTCTCGGCCGGGCGCTGGGGCGCGGCGCGCGCGGCGCGGCGGTACCGGTCGAGCTATGGGACGCGGTTCACGAGCTACGCGGGGGTCTGGATCGCGGGCGCGGTGCGCCGCTGGATGCGCGCCGAGGCGAAGGAGAGCGCGAAGAAGAAGCAAGCGGCGATGCTGGCGGGGGAGTACCTGGCCGAGGAGCCGGATACGTTCAACGTGGTCCGGGACGAGCCGCGGGTGAACCGCGGGCGCGCGCACGACGCGACGGGGCGGGTGATCGCGGCGCTGTTCGCCGGGGTGACGGTGGGGCCCATGAGCCCGGAGGAAGCGGCGCTGGCGGCGGAGCGGCGCGCGGTGGTGGACGAGGCGCTCGCCGGTCTGGAGCCGGGGAAGCGGGAGGCGTTCGAGCGGCGGTTCCTGCAAGGGCAGCCGCTCAAGGAGATCGTGGACGGGCTCGGGGTCGCCGACCGGACGGCCCGGAGGTGGATCGAGGACGCGCTCGATGCGATCTCCGCGGCGGTGCGGGCGAAGGGGCTGCGGAGCGATCAGTGAGGACGAGGTGATGGGCCAGGAGCGGGACAGCGTGCGGCCGCAGTTCCTGAAGCCGGGTGACAACCCGGCGCTGGATGCGGCGGTCGCGCGGGTTCGCCACGCGCTGGCACGGCCGGGGGCGGAGACGGGAGCGGAGACGGGCGCGGGCGCGGGAACGGGCGCGGGCGCGGGAACGGTCGCGGGCGCGGGAACGGTCGCGGGCGCGGGAACGGGAGCGGATGCGGGGCACGCGGCGGCTGGGAGCGCGAGGAGGCCGGCGCCGTCCTCGAGGTGGTGGGTGGTCGCGCTCGCGGCGCTCGCGATCGTCGGTGCGGTGGCGGTGATGGTGCTCGCGGTGGTCGGGAGCGCTCCGCGCAGCACGGAGCAGGCGGCGGCGACGGGCGAGCCGGCGCGCGGGACGGCGAGCGCGCCGGGCCGGGAGATCGAGATGGATGCGAGCGCCGCGAGGGCCGTGGCCGCGATCGATGCAGGACCGCGCGCGGAGGTACCCGGTGCGATGACAACGGGCGCCGCGCCGGCGGTGTCGAGCACGGCGGCGTCGCGTCCGAGCGCGGTGCCGGCCGCTGCGCCGACGCGCGGCGAGGCGCCGAGGCATCCGCCGATCAAGGAGCCGCCGACGAAGTCGCCGGCGACGACCGATCCCGTCGATCCGGCGCTGAACGAGTAAGACGTGGAGAACGATCGAGGTCGAGGATGAGAGATGCGGGGTTCTTCGAGGTGACGATCGCGACGATGCTTGCGCTCATGGTCGGCGTGGCACCCGCCGCGCACGCGCGGCCCGCCGCGCCGGCGCAGCCCGCGGCGCCTCCGGCAGCGCAGGCGCCGGCGGTGGACGCGCGGACGTCGGAGGAGGCGGATGCGCGGTTCCGGAAGGGGAACGAGCTGTACAAGCAGGGGCGGTACGTGTCGGCGGAGGCGGAGCTGGAGGTGGCGTTCCTGCTGAAGAAGTCGCACGACATCGCGGCGAACCTCGCGTACGCGGAGATGAAGCTCGGGAAGATGCGCGACGCGGCGGAGCATCTTTCGTTCGCGGTGAGGAACTGGGCGCCGACGGGGAAGGAAGACAAGCGGCGGTACGCGGAGGAGCGGCTCCTGGCGGCGAAGAAAGAGGTGGCGACGCTGCGGATCCGCGTGAGCGCGCCGGAGGCGGAGGTGCTCGTGGACGGGGTGAAGGTGGGGGTGTCGCCGATCGAGGGGGAGGTGTTCGTCGACGCGGGGTCGCTGGTGATCGAGGCGCGGCGGGTGGGGATGAAGACGGCGCGGCAGGAGATCGCGGCGGCGAAGGGGAGCGAGGTGGAGGTGTCGCTGGCGATGGAGGCGGAGCCGCAGGTGACGGCGCCGCCGGTGCCGCAGCCGGTGGGGCAGGGCGAGGGGGCGCGCGTGCCGCCGGGGGGCGAGCAGCCTCCAGTGATCGAGGAGACGGGGCCGCGGACGGCGGTGCTGATCGCAGGTGGGGCGACGGCGGGGGCGGCGCTGATCGCGGGGGTGATCTTCACGGTGGTCGCGAACGGGAAGGCCGCGGATCGGGACGAGCTGAAGGGGTGGGAGCGCTGCTACGAGGCCGGTGTGCAGACAGGGCTGCCGGACTGCGCGAAGGCGGACGATCTGCGGGGCGATGCGGCGGGGTTTGGAAACGCTGCGTTCTGGAGCTTCGTGGGGGCGGGTGTGATCGGTGCCGCGACGGTGGGCTACGCGGTGATCACCGGGAGGTCGGCGGAGCGCAGCGCGCGCCCGCAGATCGTGCCGGTCGTGGCGGCGAGCGGCGGCGGGCTTGAGTTGCTTGGGCGCTTTTGATTTGCCGAGGGTGAACGCGATGCGAAGCAGGAGCTGGGCGCGAGGTCGGAGCTGGACGGCGGGGATGCTTGGGGTGGGGCTCGCGATGCATGCGTTCGGATGCATCTTCACCGTGCCGGAGTGCTTGCACTGCGGGGAGCAAGGCTCGGGAGGAGGAGGCGGCGGCGGGACGCCGGCGGGTTGCGTGCCGAGCGAGAGCGCGAGCGGAGTCGGTGAGGAGTGCGGGATTTTTGTCGCGGCGAACGGCGACGACGCTGCGAGCGGGACGAAGGCGGCGCCGGTGAAGTCGATCGCGAAGGCGATCGAGATCGCAGAGGCGAAGGGGAGCCGCGTGTACGCGTGCGCGGAGGAGTTCGGTGAAGCGGTCGAGGTGCCGGCGGGGGTGACGATCTTCGGGGGCCTCGACTGCGCGAACGGGTGGGCGTGGATCGGCGAGACGACGAAAACGACGGTGGTGGGGCCGGCGGATGCGATCGCCGTGAAGCTGCTCGGCGGCGAGGGGACCACGAGGATCGAGGACGTCGCGGTGCGGGCGGCGGACGCGACGGTGATGGGGGGATCGTCGATCGCGGTGCTCGCGGATGGAGCGACCGCGGAGCTCGCGCGGTGCGAGCTGACGGCGGGAGATGGCGCGGCGGGAGAGGCCGGGGCGAGCGCGCCGATGGATGCGCCGCCGCAGGCGGCGGCAGGATCGAACGGCAGCAACGCGTGCAGCGACCTCGACATGATGGGCGGGCCGGACGCAACGCTGCCGGGCGGGGCGCAGGTCGTGAACGACTGCGGCGGCGGAGACATCTCCGTCGGAGGAACTGGCGGCAACGGCAACATCACGAACGGGGGGGACGGGTCCGCGGGACAGACGGGCACACTGGGACAGCCAGGACTGGGCGAGCCGGTGAACGGCGCGGGATGGGCGTGTGCTGCGGGGCTCGGGCTCCCCAACTCAGGAGAGCCGGGCGCGTCCGGCGATCCGGGCACAGCCGCGAGCGGTCTCGGCTCGCTCTCCTCGACCGGCTACACCGGCGTGAGCGCAGGTGCAGGCACACCTGGGAAGGCTGGTCAAGGGGGAGGTGGGGGCGGCGGCGCGAAAGGTGGCAACGCGATCTGCCCCGGTGGCACGGCGGGTGCTGGAGCGAGCGGAGGCAGCGGCGGAGCGGGCGGCTGCGGCGGGCAGCCCGGTCAGGGCGGAGGCCCCGGCGGGGCGAGCATCGCGCTGGCGAGCATGCAGGCGACCGTGACGCTGACGGACTGCACGCTGACGGCTGGCCACGGCGGGATGGGTGGACCGGGGGGCAACGCCCAACCCGGCGGCGCCGGGGGCGTAGCCGGGCAAGGGGGTCAAACCGGCGGAATCGTTGGGATCAAGGCCGCCTGTCCTGGCGGCCAAGGCGGCCAGGGCGGAGACGGCGGTCCCGGCGGCGGGGGCCTGGGCGGTCCCTCGCTGGCCGTGGCCTTCACCGGCACGGCCCCTGGCAAGGTCGGGACCACGACCCTGAGCCCCGGCACGGCGGGGCTGGGAGGGCCGGGCGGCAGCAGCAACGCGGGCGCGAACGCCGGAATGGATGGCATTACGGCGAGCGAGCAAGAATTCCCATGAATTCGTCCGGGTGATGTCGATTTTGATCCGAGGGCTTACATCGTGAGATCGCCCGAGAAAAGGCGGATGAATCGGAGGTGCTTCCTTGGTACGGAGGCCCTCGCGCATCGCGCGAGGAGGCTCCGATGGGACACGAACGTCACGAGCGACCCAAGTACGCACCGCTCAGCGAGGCTGGACGCGCCCGGGAGCGCAGGCTGCGCCGCGCGTTCGGTCTCACGGACGACGACTACCAGCCGGAGATCGATTGCCCGCATTGCAACCCAGGCATCGCGCACGCCGACGGCGAGGGCGACGAGCTCGCGCGCGGCTGGAGCACTTCGACGAGGTATTGCGAGCGGGGCAGGGGAGCGCGCGGTGGCGAGGTGGCCGTGTGGTTCCTGCTCATCGCGGTGATCCTCGTGGTAGCGGTGCTCGCCGCGGAAGCCATGGGCGTGCTCCGCTGGTGACGAGACGGTGACGATGCGCGCCGAAACGGCGCGCGGATGAGATGAGGGGGCGAGGGGCGCGCCGCACGAGCGGCGCGATGGGATTGGTCTGCCTTCGCGGCGGATGATCGAGAAGGGGATCCGTGTGTCCGCGTGCCGCCGGGAGGCGGTGTGCGACGATGGTGGAGGTGTGCCTTGATCGAGAGCTGGACCAAGGAAAAGCGGCCCGCGGTGGGGGAAAGCGTCGGCGCTGAGGCCACGACGCCCACGATGGGGTTGCTCGAGCTCTCGCTCGCCTGCGGAGAGCGGATGGCCGTGCACCGATTCTCGGTGCGCGAGGCCGTGTCGGCGCTGTTCGAGGTCACCGTGATCGCGCGCTCGGCGGATCCCTCCGTCGATCTCAAAGAGATCGTCGGCCAGCCCGCGGCGCTTCGGATCGCGTCCGGCTATCGGTTCGGGTGCGGCGGCGAGCGGCTGTGGTCCGGGCTCTGCCACCACGCGCGGGCGGTGCAGGCCGTGGAGCACGGGGTCGGGGAGGTGGCGCTGTCGACGTACGAGATCGGGATCGTGCCGCGGCTGTGGCTCCTCACGCAGCGGAGCGATTATCGCGTGCTCCAGCATCTCTCCATCCCCGATATCGTGCGGGAGCTGCTCGAGCGGTGGGACGTCGCGGCCGAATGGCACCTCCTGGAGGGCGAGCACCCGCAGCTCCCCTACAAGGTGCAATACGGGGAGGACGATTTCGCCTTCATGAGCCGGCTGCTCGAGGAGGCGGGCATCGCCTACTCGTTCTCGGAGCCGGACGGCGAGCAGTCGGTCGTCGTGCTCAGCGATGCGATCCATCAGAGCGCGCCGCGGCGGGAGCGGGCCGTCGAGTACATTCCCACCCCGAGCGCCGCGACAGAGCGCGAGCACATCACGCGCGTCTCGGTCGAGGAGCGCGTGCGGCCGGAGGGGGTCGTGCTCCGCGATTACGACTTCCAGCGGCCCGCGTTCACCCTGCTGGGCGAGGCGCGGCGCTCGGCACCGGTCGAGGGGCGGCTCGAACAGTACCGATACCGCCCGGGCTCGTTCTTGGCCGAGCGTGGAGCTGGCGGCGCGGCGGCGACCGCGGGCCATGAGGCCCGCCTGGGTGCCGCGCTCGCGGCGCGGGCGCACGAGGCCGAGCGGACCGGGAGCCGCCTGGTCACGTTCGAGACCAATGCGATCGATCTGCGGCCGGGGACGGTGTTCTCGATCGAGGGACACCCGCGCGCTGATCTCGATCCGCGGCTCGGCCTGCTGGTCACATCGATGTCGATCGACGGCTCGCCCGAGGGGGAGTGGTCGATTCGCGGCGAGGCAGTACCAGCCGATATTCCATACCGACCACCGCTCTCCACCAGAAAACCGAAGGTGCACGGCGTGCAGAGCGGCGTGGTCGTGGGGCCGGCGGGGCAGGAGATCCATACCGACGAGCACGGACGCGTGCGCGTTCAGCTCGCGTGGGATCGCGAGGGGCGCCTGGACGAGACGAGCTCGTGCTGGCTCAGGGTGAGCCAGGGGTGGGCGGGCGCGGGCTACGGGATGTTCGCGCTGCCGCGCGTGGGGCAGGAGGTGCTGGTCGCGTTCCTCGACGGCGATCCGGATCAGCCGATCGTCGTCGGGCGGGTACCGAACGCGCTCAATCCGCTGCCGGTGCGATTGCCAGAGGAGAGGACGCAGAGCGCGTGGCGGAGCGCGTCGTCGCCGGGCGGGGAGGGCTTCAACGAGATCCGCTTCGAGGATGCGCGCGGGAGCGAGGTGGTGTCGAGGCATGCGGCCCGGGATCTGCGCGAGCGGGTCGAGCAGGACGAGAGCATCGCCATCGGGCGGCACCGGACGAAAACGGTGGCCGGCGACGAGAGCGCGCGGACCGAGGGGCGCGTGGTGGTGTACGTCGGGCAGGACGCACACGTGACGGTGAAGGGCGAGCTCCGGGAGCGCGTCGGTGGGACGCGGTCCCTCACTGTGGAGGCGGACCGGCACGAGGCCGTGGCCGGGGCGGCGGCGCTCGCTGCGGGCGGGGAGATCCACATCAAGGCCGGGACCGCGCTGGTGCTCGAGGGCGGCGACGTGACGCTGCGCGGGCCTGGAGACTTCGTCCGCATCGACGGCGGCGGGGTGACCATCGACGGGGCGGCCGTGAGGATCAAGCAGGGCGGTGCGCCGGGCGTGGGGCATGGGGCACACCCGGCGCTGCCGGTGGTGCCGCTGCGCTCGGATCAGGGCCCAAGTCCCCGTCGGTTGCCCTTGCTGAGCTTCCCGCCGGGATTGTTGCCGCCGAATCCGTTCGGCCGCGGCAAGAACGGAGACCCACCGTCGACGCCGGAGGAGTTCACGATCTGTGGATTCATCTGCGTCTGCAACGCGAATTCAGCGCCGCACACTCGACCGGCCGATTGTCTGACGGCGCGCATCCGTGCATTCGATGCCGCATCCGGCAACACCAGCCGGCTGAAGGCAGAGGTCCCCTACGACATGACCAAGAATCCTCCCGCGCCCGTGATGAGCAGGAAGGAGCCGGAGCGCCCGTCCAAGGGCAAGCATCCAAAGGGCAGCAGGGCTCCCGACGTCGTCATCGTCAAGGATCCGTCGAAGCCCCCGACCCAGGACAACATCGAGAAGGTCATCGAGGTCAAGTTTCCCACGGACCATTTCAGGGATGGCCAGAAAATTGACTACGAGACCATTGCAGGCCCCGCAGGTCTGAAGACGCTCACCCCTGCGAGCTGTGGCTGCTTCGATGGGGAGCCGCAGCCACAGCGAAGGGAGGTAACGGCCAAGGACGCGGCAGAGGCAGCGCTGCTCGTGCTCCTCGTGATCGCGCTCATTCTCGATGATGCGCTGCCCGGCGGCCAGATCGACGATGGCGGTATTCCACC
>CAYQYG010000375.1:0-9249 GCA_964421485.1 uncultured Polyangiaceae bacterium
CGCGCGGAGCCCCCTCATGGGCGGGGGGCCCTGCCCCCCTCAGTCGTCGTCGCCGGTCGAGATGATGGGGTGGCGCATCGTGCGGGGGGACTCGTCGAGGTCGGGGACGTGGATCGAGACGTGGCCGGGCGTGCGGATCGACGCGGGCATGGTCTCGGCGTCCTCGGGGCTCACGAAGCGGCTGCTCGGCATGGGCTCCTCGTGCGTCGGGGCGATGGTGACCCGCTGGCCGCCGAGCGCGTGCTTCTGCTCGAGGAAGCGCAGGACGGACGGGCCGGTCGAGCGCTCCAGCGCCGAGCGCAGATCGCCGGGGAGCGTGGACTCGATGATGAGCTTCGCGCCGGTCCGGGGGTGCGTGATCTCGATGCGCACGAGGTGTACGAACGAGCGATCGAGCCCGTGCTTCTCCTCGAAGTAGCGGTTCGTGGGCACGTGGCCGTAGCGCTCGTCGCCGAGCACGGGGTGGCCGATCGCCGCGAGGTGGCGGCGGATCTGGTGCGTCCGGCCGCCGTCCGGGATCACGCGGAGGATCGAGTGGCCGGACGCGACGGCGAGGCGCCGATAGCGGGTGCGCGCGGTGTACGTGCGGTTGCCCTCGCGCAGGTCGCGGGTGATCGCGCCCTTGCCGGGCGTCACGCCCTTCGCGGCGGCGAGGTAGATGAGGCGACCCGTGGTCGCGAGCGCCTCGCCCCAGCGCGCGAGCGCCTCCTCGTCGCGCGCGAGCATGCACAGGCCGCTCGTCCCGGGATCGAGCGCGTGCACGACGAGCGGATTGACCACGCCGGGGATGCGGCCGGAGCGCGCGAGCAGCGAGCCCATGTACTCGGGCTGCGGGGTCACGGGCTCGTGCGGGCCCTTCTCGACGACGAGCACGCCGTCCTCGTCGAAGATCACCTTCGGGGTGGGGGGCGGCGTGCGGCGCAGCGCCGCGATGGTCTCGATCTCCTCGGTGAGGGGGATCATGTCGAGCGGCGTGAGCTCGGAGGAGCTGTAGCCGAGGCGGCAGAGGTGATCGAGATCGCGCGCGAGCGTGTCGGGGTCGCACGAGACGTAGACGAGCAGCGGCGCGCCGAGGCGGGCGATCGCCTCGCGGGCGACCGGGGAGACGCCGCGGCGCGGGGGGTTCATCACGACGGCGTCGAAGCGCTCGCCGGCCGCGGCGAGGGCGGCGGCCACCTCGGCGACGTCGCCGGTCCGGACCTCGATCTGCGACGAGAGGCCCTGCGCCTCTGCGGCCGCGCGCGCGTTCGACGCGGCCGGCGAGAAGGACTCGACCATCATGACGCGGTTGCCCGCCTGGGCGAGCGCGAGCGAGATGGCGCCGGAGCCGCCGTAGAGATCGAGCAGGCGGGGCGGGCGGCGCGGCCGGTTGGAGACGGGCGGCGGGGCCTCGCTGCCGCCCTCCACCGCGGGGCTCTCGCTCTCGAGCGAGGTGATCTCGCGGAGCAGGATCGCGTGCACGCGCGCGGCCTGGGCGCGGTGCGCCTGCACGAACGAGCCGAACGCGGCGATGTGGTAGGCCGAGCCGATCCGGTCCTCGGCGTGCGAGACGCCGTCGAGCAGGATGGTCTCCGGGCCGAGGATCTGCGGGGCCTCTGCGTCGTGGAAGTTCGCGGCGAGGCCTATCACCCGCGGCAGGTGCGGGCGCAGCGCGCGGCCTGCCTCGCGGAGCTCCTCGCGCGTCACGGCGCGCTCGCGCTGGAGCACGAAGGTGATCAGCACGTGGGCCGAGTCCTCCTCGGTCGCGCCGCGCTCCTTGTAGAGCGGCGTGCCGGGGGCCAGGTGCACCTCGCGCAGGTCGACCGCGCGCAGGACGCCGCCGCGCGCCGGGTCGTACGGGAGGAGCAGCGCGCGGGCCTCGGGCGGCGGCGCCGCGATGAGCGCGCGCAGCTTGCCGGTCACCGCCGCGAGCGCGGGGGCGAGCACGCGGCAGCCCGGGATGTCGACGACCTCGTGGTGCCCGCTGCGCCCGTAGAGGCCGATCGCGCCGGAGGCGGCCACGATCAGCTTCGCGCGCCCGCGGTAGCCGATGATCGGATCGGCGGGCATCACGGGCTGCGTGTACACGAGATCGAGCGAGGGGTAGTGCGCGACGGCGCCCACCACGCGCTCGCGCTTCGTGCCGAGCTGGTGCGCGTAGTCGCTCGCGATGAGGGGGCAGCCCGCGCACTCCGCCGCGTGCTGACACTCGATGAGGGTGCTCGGGATCTCTCCCGCCTTCAGCGTTCGTCGCACGGCCTTCGACAGGATGCCGCCGGAGCCGGAGCTCGTGTTCGGGGTCCCATCTCCGCCGCTGCCATCGTCGCGGCCGTGCGGTCCTTCAATACCTGCGCCGGAAGCCATTCCGGGGGAGCTTACAAGGGGTCCCTCCCGCCGTCGAAGATGGAAAGGGGGGGCCGGCGCCGGTTTTCGAGCGTGACCTGCGCGCGCCCCCGCCATCGCAGCGCCGCCGCCCGCCCGCCGGGCCCTCTCGACCTCGTCGCGGCGTCCGGAGGGGCGCGCCGGGCCGCGATGGGGGTTGACGTTTGGGCCCCATTCTGGTTTCGGACCGCCTCTTTCGCCCTCCGCCCCGATCCATCCGGCGCGGACGGCTCAGCCGGTCGCGGCGTAGGGCTCGCGCGCGAGCGCGCCGAGGATCGTGACCAGGTCCTCGGCGTGCTCCTCCTCCTTGGCGAGGATCTCCTCCATGAGGCGCCGCGTCGTCGGGTCCTTGTCGCCGAGGTAGCGGATGATCTCGGTGTACGACTCGATCGCGATCCGCTCCGCGACCAGGTCCTCGCGCACCGTCTCGAGCAGCGACGAGCCCTCCGTGTACTCCGCGTGGCTCCGGTCGAGGATCCCGGCGGGGTTGAAGTCGGGCTCGCCGCCGAGCTGGACGATGCGCGCCGCGATGCGGTCGGCGTGGTCCTGCTCCTCGATCGCGTGCTCGAGGAACTCCTCTGCCACCGGGCGCGCGTGGATGCCCATCGCCATGTGGTAGTGGCGCCGGTAGCGGAGGGTGCAGACGATCTCCGTGGCCAGCGCCTCGTTGAGCAGGCGGAGCACCACGCCGCGATCCGCCTGGTACATGTCGGTCACCGGGCCGCGCTCGACGTGCTCGCGCGCGCGGCGCCGGATCTCCTGCAGATCGGTGATGAACGGGCTCTTGGTCGCCATCGTGCCTCCAGGCCCGGTCGCGTCGGCCCGGGCGCGCGAGTGAGACCGCGGCCCTTGCCCCGGACCGGGCCGGCGCGATGGGAATCAAGGGGCGCGCCAGGCCGTGGTGGGCGCGGCGGGCACGGCGCGCGCGCCCGCACCCATTTGCCGCCGGCGTGGGGTAGGATCGGCCATCCTGCGCTTCCTTGCTGGCCTCCTCGCGTGCGCGCTCCTCGTCGTCGCCCTCGTCCGCCCGGCGTGGGCGGGCCCCGGGGATTTCCAGGCGGCCCGCGGGATCGCGCTGGCCAGGAAGGGCGACTGCGCCAAGGCCGTGCCCCTGCTCGAGGAGGCCGAGCTGAAGCGCCACCGGCCGAGCTCCGCCGTCGCGCTCGCGGACTGCTACGTCGCGCAGGCCGAGCTCATCCGCGCCAGCGAGCTGTACCACGCCGTCGCCGGGGAGAAGATGGCGCGCGGGTTCACGTTCGCGGACCGCATCGCGATCAAGAAGGCCAAGAAGAAGGCGGCCGACGTCGACAAGCGCATCCCGACGATCGCGTTCGAGCCGGAGGAGGACTACGAGGACCTCGAGGTCGAGCTCGAGGGCCGCGTGATGGACGACCCCGCCAAGCCGCGCAAGGTCCTGCCCGACACGAAGATCCCGTACCAGGCGCGCGCCAGGGGGTACGAGGAGCTCGCGGACGAGATCGTCCTCTCCGAGGGCGAGCGGCGCGTGGTGAAGCTCAAGCTCAAGCTGCTGCCCCCGCCGCCGAAGAAGCCGCCGGAGCGCAGGCCCGGCTCGGGCCGGCCGACCACCTGGATCGGTGCGGGTTACCAGGGGTTCGTCATCCCCAAGCTCATGTTCAACCTCTTCGGCGACGGCGGCCGCACGATGCTTGTCCCCGGCGGCGAGCTCACCCTGACCACGCAAGCGAGCGACGTCGACGTGGTCATCTCGCTCGCCTACGCGCGCTTCCGGCTCGGGGAGACGCCCTTCCGGCCGGACGGGCAGCCCGACACCGAGTGGGAGATCCTCGAGAGCGATCTGCAGGCGCTGATGGCGACGGCGCACCTCGCGTGGGATTTCCCGCTGAACGACAGCGGCTCGGTCTCGTTCCGCGTCGGCGCGGGCGCGGGCGTCGGGTGGACGTTCCTCGGCAACCTCTACCGCACGCAGGCCTACCCCCCGAAGGGCGCGGGCGGCGACCCGTACAAGTACAAGAAATGCCGCGGGCCGAACGATCCGGCGGGCTCGTTCCTCTACTGCAACCAGCTCGACCACGACGCCGATCACTACTTTGGCTACGTCGAGCCGAGCTGGTTCGAGGGCGGCTACAGCCCGCTCATCTTCCCGTGGCTCTCGCTGCCGGAGCTCGGCCTCACCGGGCGCCCCTCGGACAGCGTCGCGATCGACCTCAAGGTGGGGCTCTCGATCACGGGGCTGCTCACGAGCCTGGGCGTCCGCTTCGGCCTCTGACCCGGCGGCGGGCCGAGGCCCGCCGGAGCGCGGCGGCGGCGAGCGCGGCGGCGGCCGCGGCGGCGGAGAGGACCGGCCGGGCCGGCTCGCCCTGCGGCGCGGCGGCGCAGCCGGAGATCTGCGCGGCGCCGCACTGGGAGGCGAACCCGTGGCGGGGGATCGGATTGCAGCGCAGCGGATCGATGTCGCTCGGCGGGTACACCGTGCACACGGCGGCGATGTCGTCCTCGGAGAGCGTGCGGAAATCGGTCGAGTAGTCCGTGTACGCGAAGTACATCGTCGCGTCCGGCAGCTGGCTGTGGGACAGGCCGAGGAAGTGCCCGGCCTCGTGCGTCAGCACCGAGAGGAAATCGTACTGGCCGCCGTCGATGAAATCGTAGCTGGCGGTGTTGACCTCGATGTCGGCGTTGTAGAGATCGCCGGTCTCGGGATCGAAGGTGACCGTGGTGAGCGCGAGGTTGTGCATGCCATCCTCGTGGGGCCACTCGTCGTCGCGGAAGACGAGCACGTTGGCGTTGCCCGCCTGCAGGTTGAACTCGACCTTGTCGCAGGCGACCTTGCCCATGTACTTCACGGCCACGCCGGGCAGGGCGCCGTAGCAGTCGGTCTGCTCCCAGATCGAGAAGGCCGTCTCCAGCGTGTCGCGCGCGCGCTCGTAGGGGATCTCGCCCGAGGCGTCCTCCTGCACCGCGTAGCCGACGCAGCCCGTCTTCCAGCGCAGCGGCTTGCACGCCGGGTCGACGGGGCCGCCGCAGTCGTCCTGGGTCTCGCACGTCGTCGCGCGGCAGAAGGCCAGCGCGTCGGCCGCGGCGGACGCCGTCGCGAGCGCCGCGAGCGCCGCGGTCAGCAGGGCGCTGAGCCTCGGAACCATCCTCCGACAAGGAGAGCGCCCGCGCCGGCCGGGCGCAAGGGATCGCTACCGGGCGAGCGCGACGGGCCGGCCGAGCTTGCGGGAGAGCACGCCCTCCAGCGCGGCCCAGAGCTCATCGCCCGATCTCGAGGCGATCCAGCGGCCGTCGCGGAGGTCGAAGTGCCAGGCGGACCGCTCGGCGGCCATCCAGATCTGGCGCGCCGCCCGGTGGCTGTTGATCACGTATTTCACGCCGTCCTGGAGCTCGATGGTCAGGATCCCGCCCGCGAGGTCCGCCTCGATCTCGCCGATCTCGCCGGCGGCGCGCTCCAGCGCGCGCAGCGTCCGGTCCGCCGCCTCCTCGTACGCCTGCTCCGACAGGGCCTCTTCGCTCATGGCGCCTGCTTATCACGGTGGGGCCGCGGGCGCTCAACCCCAGGGCACGGTGTACAGCTTGACGTTGGTCATCGCCTTCATCGCCTCGACCACGCCCTCCTTGACCCCGATGCCGCTGTCCTTGATCCCGCCGAAGGGCGAGAGCTCGGAGCGGTAGCCGGGGACCTCGCGCACGTTCACGGTGCCGCAGCGGAGCTCTTGCGCGAGGCGGTGCGCGAGGCGCATGTCGTTCGTGCACACGCCCGCGGAGAGCCCGTAGCTCGTGCCGTTCGCGACCCGGATCGCCTCGTCGACGTCCCGCACCCGGAGGATGGGCGCGTGCGGGCCGAAGGTCTCCTCCTGCACCGAGGGCGCGTCGTGCGGGACGCGGTCGAGCACGGTCGGGCCGTAGAGCGCCCCGCGGCGCTCGTTGCCGAAGAGCAGCCTCGCGCCGCGGGCGATCGTGTCGTTCGCCGCCGCCTCGAGGCGGCGGGCCGCCTCCTCGGAGATCACCGTGCCCATGTCGGTGGCCGGGTCCTGCGGGTCGCCCACCTGGAGCGCGGCGGAGGCCTGGACGAGCCGCTCGGCCAGCTCGTCGGCGACGCGCTCGCACGCGATGATGCGCTTGACCGCCGTGCACCGCTGCCCCGAGTTCCGGTAGGCGCCCTGCGCCGCGAGCCGCGCCGCCTCCTCGAGGTCCGCGTCCTCGAGCACGATGAGCGGGTCGTTGCCGCCGAGCTCGAGCGCCGCGCGCCGGTAGCCGAGCGTCTCCGCGATCCGCTTGCCCACCGCCACGCCGCCCGTGAAGCTCACGAGCTCCACCGCCGGGTGCGTGACGAGGACGGGCCCGATCTCGGCCGGATCGCCGGTCACGACCTGGAGCATGTCGGGCGGCAGCCCCTCCTCGCGGAGCGCGCGGGCGAGGTAGATCGCCGAGAGCGGCGTGCGCTCCGAGGGCTTGAGCACCACGCGGTTGTTGCTGGCGATCGCGGGCGCGACCTTGTGCGCGACCTGGTTCAGCGGGTGGTTGAACGGCGTGATCGCCGTGATCAGCCGGAGCGGCTCGCGCAGCGTGTAGCCGCGGCGCGGCTTGCCGTTCTCGGAGACGTCGAAGGCGAGGCACTGCCCGTCGTCGCGGAGCGCCTCGTAAGCGGCGAAGCGGAGCACGTCGAGCGCGCGCCGCACCTCGTGCGTCGTGTCCTTGAGGCAGAGCCCGCTCTCCCACGTGATGAGCCGCGCGACCGC
The DNA here is from genome assembly GCA_964421485.1 of uncultured Polyangiaceae bacterium. Lineage (GTDB taxonomy): Bacteria > Myxococcota_A > Polyangia > Polyangiales > Polyangiaceae > CAYQYG01. The sequence continues at coordinate 7,080 of CAYQYG010000375.1, forward strand.
CTCGCGCTCGCGCTCGATGCGCGCGGCCGTGCGCAGGAGGATCTGGCTCCGCTCGTGCCGGCTGAGCCGCGGCGCCGCGCCCGCCGCCGCGAGGATGGCCCGCAGCGCGTCGTCCGGCCCGAGCCGCGGCGCGCTGCCGATCACCTCCCCCGTGTACGGGTAGCGCACGAGGATGCGCTCCTCCCGGTAGATCTCCCCCCCCTGGACGACGCAGGGGAAATGGAACGGCGGCGTGTCGATGGAGAGCGTGGAGCTCATGCAATCCCCCCGTTTCTGCGCTCGTTACTGCGTGCGTGGCTGCGAGGGCGGCGGCGCCCCGCCGCCCTCGGCGTGGTTCAGGATCAGGTCGAAGATGTCGGCGTTGGAGAGCGGGCCGCGCGGCGCGCCCCCCGCGAGCGGCCGGCTCACGACGATCGGCACCGCGGCCTCGTGCTCGCCGCCGTGCGAGCGGAGCCCCTGCCGGACCGCCGAGAGGTCGTGGTACGCCGCGCTCTTCCCGAGCACGGTCCCCCGGTCCGCGAGCACCACGAGATCGCCGATCCGATCGGCCGGGAGCGCGTACCGCGCCGCCGCCTCCTCGCGCGCCAGGACGAGCTCGACCCCCGGGAGCCGCGCGATCGCCGCCGCGGCCCGCGCCCGGTCCTCCGCGCCCACGTACACCGTCGCGTACGACCCGAGCGCGCCGTGATGGACCACGTACGGGTCCGTGATCGGCAGGATCACGCGCGCCCCCTCGATCCCCGCCGCGACCAGCGCGTCGTCGAGGAACCGCACGTTCGGCGCCCCGTCCGCCCCCGTCTTGTCGTTCATCCCGTGGTCGGCCGTGATCCCGCAGACGAACCCCGCGTCGAGGTACGCGCCGTAGAGCTCGTCGAAGCGCGCATAGAAGCGGTCCGACATCTCGCCGCGCGGCGGCTCCTTGTGCTGCACGTAGTCGGTGAGCGACACGTAGAGCAGCGCCGCCCCCACGCGCGCGTGCAGCGCGAGCCCCATCTCCATCGCGTAATGCGAGATGTCCCAGTCATAGATGGACGGGTTCGCGCGCCCCACGGCCTCGAGGATCGAGCCGATACCGCCCAGCGACTGCTCGTGGGCCCGCTCCGCCGAGAGCACGATCGGCCGTGGGCCGTCCCCCTTGCACGCGCCGAGCAGCGCGCGGAGCTTGTCCTTGGCCGTGATCGTCAGCGTGCGCACGCCCGCCGCTTCCATCTTCTCGAGCAGCGTCGGCACGCGCAGGAAGCGCGGATCGTTCATCGGCACCTCCTGCCCCGACGCCTCATCGAAGTAGTAGTTGCCCGAGATCCCGTGCACGCTCGCCGGCTGCCCCGTGACGATGCAGAGGTTGTTCGGGTTGGTGAAGCTCGGGATCTGCCCGCGCCCGCGCGCATAGAAGCCGCCCTCGTCGAGCGACCTGTGGAGGCGCGGCATGAGGCCGTCCTCGAGCGCGAGGTCAAGGTACTCGGGCGCGCACCCATCGATGCAGAAGACGGCGGTCCGCTGCGAGGGAAGGGCGTAGAAGCGGCCGCAGAGCTCGATCATGCGGGAACGCTGACATGCCGGAGATGGATGGAGAAGGGGGCGATCGCGTGGAAGAGAGCGAGCGCCGTCAGCGGCCGTCGGGGGCGGCAGCGCGAAGCGGGGACGGAGACGGAGACGGGAACGGAAACGGAAACGGAAACGGAAACGGAAACGGAAACGGAGACGGAAACGGGAGCGGAAACGGAGACGGAAGCGGACTGCCTCAGTACCCTGGCCAGGGGTCTACTGCCCGCGAAGGCTGCGGCGCGGGCCGCTTGAAGCACATCACGCCGGCGTCGAAGGCCACGATCTCCCAGCCGGCCTCCGCGCGCGAGCGGGCGAGCGTGCGCGCCTCGTCGACGCCGCGGGCTTCGGCGCAGTCTTGCTCCCAGCGCGGCGCCGTCGTGGGCGCGGACGGCTGGGCGCGCACCCGCCCGGTCGCCAGCGCGCCTCCGGCGGCCCCGAGCACGATCCCGATCAGCACGAGCGTCGCCTGCTTCTTCATACGGCTCCACCATCGTGGTCCCCCGCCCGCCGCCGCGTCAAGCCGGCGGGATCAGCGCGCGCCGGAAGCACACGACGTCGTCGCCCTCGTACACCACATCGATCGACGCCAGGCCCGGACCGCTCCGCGGCGCCGGCGCGCCCGGCT
>CAYQYG010000376.1:0-9203 GCA_964421485.1 uncultured Polyangiaceae bacterium
TCGTCTTGCGCTGCGCGTTCATCACGTCGTCGTACTCGAGCAGGTTCTTGCGGATATCGAAGTTGCGCTCCTCGACCTTCTTCTGCGCGTTCTCGACGCTCTTCGTGACCCAGGGGTGCTCGATGGGCTCGTCGTCGGGCATGCCCATGCGCTCCATCAGGTTCTTCACCCGATCGCCGGCGAAGATGCGCATGAGGTCGTCCTCGAGCGACAGGTAGAAGCGCGAGGTGCCCGGGTCGCCCTGGCGGCCGGCGCGGCCGCGGAGCTGGTTGTCGATGCGGCGGGACTCGTGCCGCTCGGTGCCCAGGATGTACAGGCCGCCGGCCTCGCGGACCTCGGCGCCCTCCTGCTGGCACGAGGCCGTGAGCTCCTCGACCAGCTTCTCGAACTCCTCGGGCTCGGCCTCGGGGATCCGGTTCTGCTCCTTGAACTTGAGCTTCGCGAGCATCTCCGGGTTGCCGCCGAGGATGATGTCGGTGCCGCGGCCGGCCATGTTGGTCGAGACCGTGATCGCGCCCTTCCGGCCCGCCTGCGCGACGACGTAGGCCTCGTTCTCGTGGTGCTTGGCGTTCAAGACGTTGTGCTTGATGCCCTTCTTCGTGAGGATCCGGCTGATCGCGCCGCTCTTCTCGACGCTCGTCGTGCCGACGAGGATGGGCTGCCCCGTCTCGTGCTTCTCGAGGATCTCGTTGATGACCGCGGTGAACTTCTCGCGCTCGGTCTTGTAGACGAGGTCCTCGTAGTCGGTCCGGATGACGGGCTTGTTCGTCGGGATGCAGGTGACGTCGAGCTTGTAGGTGCTGTGGAACTCGGCCGCCTCGGTGTCCGCGGTGCCGGTCATGCCGGCGAGCTTCTTGTAGATGCGGAAGAGGTTCTGGAACGTGATCGTCGCCATCGTCCGGCTCTCCTCCTGGATCCGGACGTTCTCCTTCGCCTCGACGGCCTGGTGCAGGCCGTCCGACCAGCGGCGGCCGACCAGCACGCGGCCGGTGAACTCGTCGATGATGAGGACCTTGCCCTCCCGCACCATGTAGTTGACGTCGCGCTTGTAGAGCGTGTGCGCGCGGAGGCACTGGTTCAGGATGTGGAGCGTCTCGAGGTTCACCGGGTCGTAGAGGTTCTTGCTCTTCAGCACGCCGAGCGTGACCAGGAGGCGCTCCGCGGTCTCGACGCCCTCGTCCGTGAGCGTCACCGAGTGGGCCTTCTCGTCGACGGCGAAGTGCTCCTCGTTGCGGAGCTGGGGGATGATCTCGTTGATCATCCGGTACTTGTCGCTCGATCGCTCGCCCTGGCCGCTGATGATGAGCGGCGTCCGGGCCTCGTCGATGAGGATCGAGTCGACCTCGTCGACGATCGCGTAGTGCAGGGGGCGCTGCGCGTACTCGAGCGCCGAGAACTTCATGTTGTCGCGCAGGTAGTCGAAGCCGAACTCGTTGTTCTGGCCGTAGGTGATGTCGCAGCGGTAGGCGTGGCGCTTCTCGGCGTCGCCCTGCTGGTTCACCACGACGCCCGTGGTCATCCCGAGGAAGCCGTAGATCTTGCCCATCCACTCGGCGTCGCGGCGGGCGAGGTAGTCGTTGACCGTGACGACGTGGACGCCCTTGCCCTCGAGCGCGTTCAGGTAGCAGGGGAGCGTCGCGACCAGGGTCTTGCCCTCGCCGGTGCGCATCTCGGCGATGCAGCCGTTGTGGAGCACCATGCCGCCGATGAGCTGCACGTCGTAGTGCCGCATCTTCACCGCGCGGCGCGCGGCCTCGCGGCAGACGGCGAAGGCCGGGACGAGCAGGTCGTCCACGGTCGCCCCGTTGGCGATCTTCTGCTTGAACTCGGCCGTCTTGGCCCGGAGCTGCTCGTCCGTGAGCTTCTTCAGCTCGGGCTCCATGCGCCCGATCGCCTCGACCCGCGGCTTCATGCGGCGGATGGCGCGCTCGTGCGAGGTGCCGAAGATCTTCTTCATCGCCCAGGTGAGCATGTCTGTCGTGCCTTGATGCCGCCCCGCGCCGCGCGCGCAGGGCTGGGAGGTTGAGGAGGGATCGGGGAGGGTCCGGCCTGAAGGAGGCCGGAACGTAATCGCGCCGCGGGCGCCGCGCAATTGCGAGGGCCGAGCGGGCTCGTTCGTGGCCCGCGGGCTCGGGCGCCCTGGTGCACGGGGCTGGTGCACGAGGGGGGAGTCGAACCCCCATGCCTTGCGGCGCCGGAACCTAAACCCGGTGCGTATGCCGATTCCGCCACTCGTGCGCGGGGGACGCTTGTGGCACCCCCCGCGCGCGCCTTCAAGAGGGAAACTGCCGCCTCCGGCTGCCCGCAACGGCTAGATGCAGGTGTTCTCCGAGGTGCAGGTCGGCGTCGCGGAGGGGCAGTCCGCGTTCACGTTGCACTGCACGCAGATCGTCGCGTGCGCGCAGTTGGGCTTGGCCACGTTGCCGCAGTGCGAGCTGTCGATGCACTCGACGCAGACGCCCAGGCCCTGGTTGCAGTGGGGCCAGGCAGGGTCGCCGGCGCACTCGGCGTCCCCGGCGCACGGCGGGCCGAACTCGGAGCCGCCCTGGCCCGTTCCGGTGGTCGTCCCGGTCGAGCCGCCCCCTCCGTCGTCGCCGCAGGCGGCCGAGAGGACGGCCACGATCGACAGCGCGAGGGCTGGGGCCGCGATCCTCATCATCGTGCTCATGGTCCCTCCACCTCTAGTCGAGACGGCGGCCCGTGGGTAGAGCACGGCCGCTGTGGGACGCCGCCCCTGTGCGCACGATCGGCGCACCGGAAAGGTGGCCGATCGAACCTCGCCGCCGGGATCGCGGGCGCGGCGGCGGCGGCGGAGCGCGGCACGTCCGTTGCGAGACAGGCGCACCGTCCGCGGATGCGGATGGTCTCGCTGGAAACGGACGAGAGAAAGCACCCGGGTGGGAGGCGCCGCGGAGGCCGGACGGGCTCCCGGCGCCGCGACATACGCCGCCCAGCCGCCTGAGCGCGAGCCGCAGGAGCCCCATGATCCACGCACCGAACGTTCTCCTCCTCGACCCGGACGACCTCCTTCGCAAGGCGACCTGCCTGCTCCTCACCCGGCGCGGCGCGGGCGTGGACGCGGCCGCGACGCTCGAGGAAGCGATCTCGCTCTCCAGGCGGGGCGCCCACGACGTGGCGCTCATCGAGCTCCCACCGGAGGCGATCGGCGGGCGCGCGCTGCTCCGGAGGCTGTACCGGGAGGGGCGCGTCCCGGCCCGCGTGGTGCTCTCCGCCCACGATCTGCCCGACTGGCCGGAGGTGGACGCGGTGAGCGCCGTGCTGATCAAGCCCTACCCGTTCGAGCGGCTGATGGCGGCGGTCTTCGGCGAGGAGGAGGCCGCGGCCCTCGAGCGTCCCGCGCGGCCCGCGCTCGCGCTCCGGCGGCTGCGGAGGGGCCGCGGGGTACCCCGCCTCGGCCAGCGGCGCCCCAGGCGGCGGCGCGAGGAGGCGGCCGGCAGGGCGCGGGCCTTCGCGGAGCGCGGGGCCGTCGAGCGGCCGCTCAGGTCGCTCCGGCGCGCTGCGCGAGGGCGGCCGCATCCCGGATGACGATCCGGCGCCGATCGAACGCGATCAGCCCTGCCCGCTTGAGCCTGCCCAGCAGCAGGGTGACCGTCTCGCGGGTCGAGCCGATGAGGAGCGCCATGTCCACGTGCGTGAACGGGGCGGCGACGATCTCCCCGGACGGGTGCGGCTGCCCCCAGCGCCGCGCGGCGGCCGTGAGGAACTCGGCCAGCCGCGCCTCCACGGTGCGCGAGAGCAGCGACGCGAGCCGCGCCTCCGCCTCGAGCTGGCGCCGGACGAGCACGGCGGCGGCGCACGCGCGGACCGAGGGGTCCGTGGCGACGAGCCTGCGCAGCCCGGCGAGCGGCAGGACGAGCGCCGCGGTCTCGTCGACCGCGGTCGCGTTCTCGGAGGCGGCGTCGGCCGTCACCAGCCCGGTCTCCCCCACGATCTCCCCGGGCCCGCGGTGCCCGATCGAGAACGACCGGCCCTGCCCGACCCGCTCCAGCTTGACGCGGCCATCCCCGAGCAGAAAGAGGGCCCGCACGGGCTCGCCCTGCTGGAGGATCCGCTGCTTGCGCGCGAACCGCTCGACCGTACCCATGGCCAGGAGGACCTCGCGGCTCACCCCGGTGAGCCCGGCAAACGGGGAGCTGTCGAGCAGGCCCTCCTGGCCGGACGCGGCGCCGCCCCCCGTATCCCCGCCCTCCGCCCCGCGCACCGTCGACCGATCCATCCGCGCTTCCCCCGGCCCCGGACCGGCGACCCGGCTGCACCGGCGTCCGGCCGCTATCTCCCCGGGATTTCAAGGTTCCCGATCGAGGCCGGATAGTGCAACGATCTCGCGACAGGGCCAAGCCAAACAAGCGAGCTGGACCGGAACGATGCCCCCGGAAGCGCCGCCCACGTAGGAATTCGTACAATGATGCGACGTCCGGTCAACTTTTTGATCTCGACGCGCAAGCAAGACTCGGGCCGCGACCCCGTTCGGTGCTACGTTGGGGGGTGAGGCCAGCAATGAGACATTCGATGGCACGGACCTCGCGCATCGCTGCGGCCCCTTGGCCGCGGGGGTGGCCGGGGGCGACCTGAGAGGAAGGAGCTCGTCATGGGCATGGAGATGAAGCTCCAGTTCAAGCTGTCGCAGCAGCTCGTGATGACGCCGCAGCTCGTGCAGGCGATCCGCCTGCTCCAGCTCTCGCGGCTCGAGCTGGTGGACGAGATCCGGAAGGAGCTCGACGGCAACCCGGTGCTCGCCGACGACATGACCGACCCCAAGGCGCGGGACACCAGCAAGCCCGACGCGGCGCGCGGCCAGGACCTCGGGGGGGAGCAGGGGGACGGCGGGGAGCGGTTCGACCGGAACACCGACATGTCGGTCCGGGAGACCGAGAAGCGGGTCAAGGAGGTCGACTGGGAGCAGTTCCTCGAGAACCGGCAGCTCCAGCAGTCGCTGCCGAGCCACCGGGGCGGCTTCGAGGAGCTGCCCCCGATCGAGCAGAACCTGACGAAGCCCTCGAACCTGCGGGATCACCTGCTCTGGCAGCTCCAGATGAGCGACTTCGTCGACAACGAGCGCCAGTTCGCGCTGCTCGTGATCGGCAACCTGGACGAGAAGGGCTACCTGGACCTCAAGGGCCGGGAGCGGCCTGACGGGACCAAGGAGGCCGACCTCACGATCGCGGACCTGGCCAGCGAGGCCGAGCTCAACCCCGAGGACGCCGAGACGGTGCTCGCGCTGATCCAGCGCTTCGACCCCATCGGGGTCGCCGCGCGGGACCTCTCCGAGTGCCTCCGGGTGCAGGCCGAGGTGCTCGGCTTCGACGAGATCGAGCTGGCGATCATCAAGGACCACCTGCACAACGTCGAGCGGCGCAACTTCGCCGCGATCTCGAAGGCGCTCAAGATCCCCCTGGAGGAGGTCTACGACGCCGTCCAGGAGATCCAGAAGCTCGAGAGCGTGCCGGCGCGCAACTTCGCCGAGGTCGACGAGAAGACGATCGCGATCACGCCCGACGTCTACGTGATCAAGGACGGCGACCAGTTCGTCGTCACCGACAACGACAAGGGCCTCCAGCGGCTCTACATCAACGAGAACCTCGCGCAGCGGATGCTGAAGGACCCCAAGGCGAAGGAGTTCATCAGCGAGAAGCTCCGCAGCGCGCAGTGGCTGATCCGCGCGATCGAGCAGCGGCGGCGCACGATCATCAAGGTGACCGAGTGCATCGTCGAGAAGCAGCGCGAGTTCCTCGAGCGCGGCGTGGGCTACCTGAAGCCGATGATCCTCCGCGACGTCGCCGAGGCCGTGGGCATGCACGAGTCGACGATCTCGCGCGTGACCTCGAACAAGTACGTGCACACCCCGCAGGGCCTCTTCGAGCTGAAGTACTTCTTCAACTCCTCGATCCACCGCGTCGCCGACGAGGACATCGCCTCCGAGAGCGTCAAGCAGGCGATCAAGAAGATCATCGCCGCCGAGGACAAGTCCAACCCCTACAGCGACCAGGCGATCGTCAAGATCCTCGAGGACACGGACGGCATCAAGATCGCCCGCCGCACGGTGGCGAAGTACCGCGAGATGCTCGGCATCCTGAGCTCTTCGAAGCGGAAGAAGATGTTCTAGGGATGTCCCACGAGCCCCTCACGGCCGCGAAGCTCTTCGAGCGCTTCTTCGCGCCGGTCTATCCGGAGGACGCGCTCGCCGATCTCGGGCGGGCGCGCGCGACCGACGCGAACCCCGCCGGGAACCCCTCGATCCCGGCGCAGATCGAGCGCGCGGCCGAGGTGTTCGCGCGGCTCGCCCCCGAGGCGTTCGGCGCGCCCGAGCTCGCGCTCGACTACACGGACGCGTCGGTGCACCGCCTCGGCGCCGCCCTCACCCGCGAGCGGCGCGACCGCTGGATGGAGGCCCCCGGCCCGGGCGGCGCCGGCTCGCCCCCGATGCTCGTCACGATCGTGACCCACGGCGCGCTCTACGTCGGCGCGTGCGTGGTCCGCGCGCACGGCGGCGCCTGGCTCGCCCGCCGGCCGCTCTGGGAGTCGCTCGTGCGCCTCGAGTCGCGCGCGGGCGTCGGCGACCTGGCCGTGTTCCACTGGTGGCTCAAGGCGCTCTCGGACGAGGAGATCGACAAGGCCCGCCTCGCCGACCGGTACCGGACGCACGTCGAGGTGCCGACCTTCGACGCCGGCGCGCTGCCCGTGATCGCCCCCGAGGACCGGCGGATCCCGCGGCTCGCGAAGGTGCGCTACGACACGCTCCACAAGCACCTCCGGGCGCACCTGCCCGAGCTCCGGGACGTGGGGGCCGACTTCCCCTCCCCCGAGCGGCTCGACCAGCTGAAGCTCGAGGCCCTCGACATGCAGCTCGTGGGCGGCGGCCGGATGCTGCTCCTGCACGGCGCCTCGGAGGAGGGCGGGGTCCACCTGCTCTGGCTCGACGCCGCCGGGTTCGTGAAGGCGGCCTACTACCCTGCGGACCGTTTCCCCGCGCACGTGGTGCAGGCCGAGGGGGAGAAGCTGCGCGTCATCGTGCCGATCGCCGGCGAGATGCGGGTGCACGAGATGCTGTGGTGGGGCGCCTAGCCCGAGGGTAGGCTCGCGCCGTGCTCGCGCCCGACGTCCGCTTCGAGGGGTTCACCGCCACCGACTGGACCCGCGTCCTGTCGCTCTTCCGCCCCCGCCGGTCGGGCGGCGAGCCGCGCGATCCCGGGAGGCCGCGGGGAGGCGTGGTCGCGGTGCACGGAGGGGGCCGGCTCCGGAAGCTGCTCCACACGGAGGTGGGCCGGCTGCAGATCGACGGCGGCCCGGACGCCCGCGCGGAGTGGCCGCTCTCGGCCGAGGCGCTCGCGGAGCGGCACCGCGCGAGCTGGGCCGCGGCGCTCGAGGTGGGCACGCTCGAGGCGATCATCGAGCGGTTCGGCGCGCGCGCCCAGCGCGGGGACGACCTGACGGCCCAGGCGCTGTCGCTCCTGCAGATCGCGCGCGAGGAGCACATCGCGGGCCGCATCGATCTCTGGCCGCGGCGCCTCCGCGGCGTGCCGATCCCGACGTCCGGGATGGTGCGGGGCACGCTGGACTCGGTGTGCGGCGTCGGCAGGACGATGGTGGTCGGCCTCTTCGAGGCGGGCGAGCTCTGGACGAGCGTGGCGCTGCGGCGCGACGCGCGCGGCTTCAACCTGATCCTCGGCCCCGACGAGATCCGCGAGGACATGGGCCTGCTCGCGGGCGACTGGCGCCGCGACTACCGGCACCTGGCGCGGGCGGTGGAGCACCGGGCCGGTCCGCTGTCGCTCGGCTGCTTCGCGGAGGCGTCGCGGATCCGGGAGCTGGAGGTGGATCCGAGCCCCGGGGCGTGGGCGCGGGCCGTGACGGTGCGGGACGTGATCCTGTCGCCGGTGCCGCCGGCCCTGGCGATCCCGCTGGGCATCGACGCGGGCCGCGCGGCGCTGACGGCGCTGCGCGCGGTCGCGGAGCGGGTGGATCCGGTCGGGGTGGTCGGGGTGGTGGCGCCCGCGGTGCGGCGCCTGCTCGAGCGGGGCAGCGGCGAGGCGGACGTGGCGGCGATGCTCGGCTTCCACCCGCTGGACCTGCTGCGGCGGCTGCTCATCCGCGATCGGTGAGCTTGCCCCTCGGGCGGCCGGCGAGGCCGCGCAGCCCCGTTCGCACGCCGTTGTGAACCAGCCACCACACCTCTGGCGCCGGGAGCGCTCCTCGACCTACATTCATGCTCGTGTCCGCTGGCCCGCCGCTTGCCACAGGGCGACGGCATAAGGAAAGGGCTGGATTCATGAACCTGCGCTCCCCGCTTCGCCTCTCGCTCTCGGTCGGCTTCCTCCTGGCGGCGCCCGCGCTGATGGGCGCGCGCGGCGACGGCTGCGCGGCGGCATCGAAATCGGCGGCCCCGGACGTGTCCGGCACGTGGGATATCGCCTATTCGGCCGAGCTCGGCGTGGAGGTGAACCTCGGCGGCGCGGTGTACCACGAGACGCTGCCGCCCCAGGGCGGGCAGGTCACGATCGATCACAATGGCATCCCGCTGACGTTCAACCTCGACTGCGCGCGCGAGGACATCGTGTGCCCGAGCGAGGGCTGGCCGGAGACGGTGTCGATCGAGCAGCGCAACGCCGAGTACGAGCACCAGATGATCGTGACCATCCCGCAGCAGAAGTGCTCCGGCCAGATGGTCGAGCCGGCGCCCGAGGCGTGCGGCGCGGGCACGATCAACCCCGATTGCGACAAGGTGTGCGACGGCGAGGTGACGGTGCGCGAGTCCGAGGCGTTCGGCGTGATCGGCGAGGCGGGCAAGAGCTTCCGGCTCTACCTCGGCGGTGGTATCGCCTCGAATGGATACAACTGCGCGATGCTGGGTTATTCGCTCGCCGACGCGGCGCTCGAGACGGAGGGCGAGGACACGGACGAGTGGCGCGCGACGGCGATGACCGACGGCGTGGTGACCGTGGGGTATGCCGGCGGCTGCCTGTTCGCCGGGAATGTCGACGCGGATCCGGAGCTCGAGGGGGTGATCCTCGGCGCGAGCTTGAAGTTCACGACGGGGTTCACCGGGGCTCGCGCCGACTGATCGCTCAGGGGGGAGGCGCAGAGAGAGAGAGATTCACAGGGAGGCGGGGAGGCGGGGAGGATCGGAGCAATCCGGTCTCCCCGCCTCTGTGCTGTGGGGGCGGGGGAATGGTGTCAGCGGCCGG
>CAYQYG010000377.1:0-9173 GCA_964421485.1 uncultured Polyangiaceae bacterium
CGTCGTCCGCGGCGGCCGCGCGCGCGCGGAGCGCCAGGACCTCCTCCTCGAGCTCGGCGCGGCGGCGCTCCTCGCGCCGCCTGGCCACGACGTCGCGCACCTCCCCGGGTGACGGCGCGGCCGGCGCGGCGGACGCGGCCGGCGCGTCGCGCCGCCGGAGGTACCCGGCGCAGTACCCCAGCGCGGCCCCTGCGACCGACGCCACGGCGAAGATCCCTTGCGACGCATCCATGCCTTCTCGCCCCGCGCGCGCCGCGTTCAGAGGAGGCGCGTCAGCTCCGCCGATCGCTGCCGCGCTTCCATGAAGATCAGCCCGAGCTTGACCTGCCGGGTCGTCAGGATGATGAGCACCTCCTGGGCGGTCAGGGCGTTGGCGATCACGTAGCCCGCCGCGGAGCGCACGTAGGCCTGCTCCAGCTCCGAGCTCATCATCTCCTTCGAGATCCGCTCGCCGACGCCGAGCAGCGTGGCCGCCATGCCGGAGATCAGCTCCTCGTCGAGCTCCGAGGGCAAGAGGGAGGCGACCACGAAGCCGTCCGACGTCAGCACGGCCGAGCCGATGACGTCCGCCGAGGCCTGACGGATCGCCCGCAGGACGTCCCGAATCTTCTCGATGCGTGTCGCGCTCACGTCGTGCCCTCCTCGCGACCTGGCGGCCCGCACGCCGCCTCACCGCGGTTCACCCCGAGCCCATGTTGACCCCCGGGGCTCAGGGTCACCTCTCGGCGCCCTCCGCCCCGCCCACCCGCTCGACCGAGAGGTCCAGGGTGACCTGACATGTCTCCTCGCCGGCGTAGTTGCAGAGCGTCTCGCTCGCGCGGACGCGGCGCTCGAGGAACGCCTCGAAGATGCCGGCGACCAGCCCGACCTCGAAATGGCAGATGCGCTCCCCGCCGGGCTTCATGCCCGCGCAGGTGATGCACTCGTCGAGCCCGACCTTCACCGTCCGGTCGGTGATCTCGTGCGGCTTGAGCTTGCCGATCTTGAGCTCGCGCACGAAGCGGGTCACCTCGCCGAGGAACTCGTCGAGCGTCGGCCGCCGGAGCTGCACGCCCGCCTCCCGCCCGAGCTCCAGCCCGGCGTTCTGGAAGACCACCCCGGCGCCGCGCCCCAGCATCTTCCTCACGTAATCCGCGCTGAAATGGCGGAACGCGCGGAAGATGATCAGCGGGACGTCGGTGCCCATCTCGGGCCTCGCAATGGCGGAGATCTCCTCGATCTTTCCCATGCAGGATCTCCTCTGCGCCGGCGCGCGCGGACCGACGCCCGAGCGCTCGGGCGTCCGCAATGAGATAGATGCAAACGCGGGACCCGGTCCCGCATCGATCGCAAGGCTCTTGATTTACCACCGCAAACGCCGCCGGAGAAGCAAAAAGTGGCAATTGACATGCTACTTTCCGCCCGCAGGGCGCAGGCCGCGCGCAGGCGCGCAGGCGGTGCGCCGTGCTTGCGGCGCGTCATCCGGTTCGCCTAGCTTCCGTTCAGGGCTGGAGCGAGGAGGACGGCGACCTGGATCCCGCAGCGAGCGCACGCCGCACGATCGGCCCCTACCGCCTCGAGGGTGAGCTCGGCGGCGGCGGGATGGGCGTCGTGTACCGCGCCGTGGGGCCCGGGGGGGAGCGGGCCGCGGTCAAGGTGCTGCGCGGCTGGCACACGAGCTCGGAGGCGCGGCTCCGGTTCGAGCGGGAGGCGATGATCCGCGTCGAGCACCGGAACGTCGTCCGCGTGCTCGACACGGGCGCGGATCCCGCCGACGGGTCGCCCTACATCGCCCTGGAGCTGCTCGAGGGGGAGAGCCTGGAGCGCCGGCTCGAGCGCGGGCCGCTCCGCGCGCGGGAGGTGCTGTCGATCGGCGCGCAGGCCGCGGCCGGGCTCGAGGCGGCGCACGCGATCGGCGTCGTCCACCGCGACCTCAAGCCGTCGAACCTGTTCCTGTGCGCCGACGGGACGGTGAAGATCCTCGACTTCGGGATCGCGCTGCTGACGACGCGCGACACGCGCATCACGTCGGAGGGCGGCGTGCTCGGGACGCCCGCGTACATGTCTCCGGAGCAGGTGCAGGGGCACGCGGCGGTCGACGCGCGGACCGACGTGTGGTCGCTCGGGGCAGTGCTCTACGAGGCGCTCGCGGGGCGGGCGCCGTTCATGCGCGACTCGCCGCTCGCGGTGATGCTCGCCGTGCTGATGGAGGAGCCGGCGCCGCTCTGGAGCCGCGCTCCTCTGGCGCCGCCCGTGCTCTGCGCCGCGATCGAGCGGGCGCTCGCGAAGCGGCCGGAGCTCCGGTGGCCGACGATCGCGGAGCTCGGCGCGGCGCTCGGCGCGATCGAGGCGATCGAGGCGTCCGCGGCGATCGAGGCGTCCGCGGCGATCGAGGCGTCCGCGGCGACGGCGCCGACCGGCGCGCCGCCGCCGCCCGACGCGCTCGAGGTGGGGGACACGATCTCGCTCTCGTCGCTCCGCCCGCCGCAGCTGCCGAGCCTGATCCCGGCGGGGGAGCGCCGGATCGTGGCGGTGCTGCTCGCCGAGGGCATGCGCGATCTCGCGGCGTTCGCGCGGGCGGTGCGCGATCACGGCGGATCGCTCCTGCCGCTGCTCGGGCGCCGCGCGATCGGGCTCTTCGGCGCGGAGGCGTGGGAGGGCGACGAGGTCGCGCGCGCGGCCTCCGCGGCGCTCGCGGCGAGGCACGCGGCGGAGCGGATGGCAGTGGCCTCGGGGCGCGCGACGAGCAGCGGCGGCGGCATCTCCGGCGGCGTGCTGCGCGCCGCGGAGGTCGGGTGCGCGGCGGCGCTGGGCGGGGTCGCGGTGGACGCGGCGACGGCGCGGTGCCTGGAGGACGGCTTCGTCGTGCAGGAGGCGCGCGCGCGCGAGGGCGCGGGCGCCGTGTGGGAGATCGCGGCGCGGCGGCCGGTGGAGTCGCGGCGGGCGCGGGGCGCGGAGCCGGAGGGCCCGCTGCTCGGGCGGGACGCGGAGCTCGCGCAGCTCCGCGCGGGGATCCGGCGCGTGGTGGAGGAGCGGCAGCACGGGGTGCTGCTCGTGAGCGGCCCGCCGGGCATCGGCAAGACGCGGCTGCGCCGCGAGATCGAGGCGCACGTCACGTCGCTCGCGGAGCCCGCGATCGTGCTCGGCGCGCGGGCCGAGCCGCTGCGGCGCGAGTCGGCGGTGGCCCTGATCGCCGCGGCGCTGCGGAGCCACCCGGCGCTCGACGGGCCGCTGCAGGAGGGGCCCGCGGGCGACGACGAGGCGGCGATCGAGGCGCGGCGGGCGGCGATCGCGCGGCTCGCGGGCGAGGCGATCGAGGGGGCCGAGCGGGCGCGCGAGCACGCGGACTTCCTCGGCGAGCTGCTCGGGGTGCCGGTGCCGGAGACGCCCGCGCTCCGCGCCGCGCGCGCCGATCCGCAGCTCATGATGGACCGGCTGCGGCTCGCGCTGCTCGAGCTCTTCGAAGGGCTCGCCGCGCGCGGGCTCCTGGCGCTGCTGCTGGAGGACGTGCAGTGGGCGGACCGCGCGTCGCTCTCGTTCCTCGAAGACCTGCTCGACCGGCTCGCGGATGCGCCGCTCCTCTTGCTCGTGACCGCGCGGCCGGAGCTGCTCGAGGCGCAGCCGGCGCTCTTCGCGGGGCGGAGCGTCGTGCGGGTGGAGCCGCGCGGGCTCATCTCCACGGACGTGGCCGCGCTCGCGGCCTGGATCGCGGGCCGCCCGCTGCCCGAGGCGCTCGCGCGCGCGATCGCGGAGCGCACGGCCGGGCACCCGCTGTTCGTCGAGCAGATCGTGCTGGCGCTCCGCGACCGCGGGCTGCTGGGCGGCGAGGTGGACGAGCTGCCGATGACGCCGACGGTGGAGGCCGCGGTGCAGTCGCGCCTGGATCACCTGCCGCCGCTCGAGAAGGACGCGTGCAAGCGCGCGGCGGTCCTGGGCCGGCCGTTCACCGCGGAGGAGCTCGAGGCGATGGGCGCGGCGGGCGCGGCGGCGCTGCTCGGCTCGCTGGGGCGCCGCGATCTGATCGCCGGCCGTGCGCGGCCCGGCGGGCGCGGGCGGGTGTTCCATTTCCGGAGCGCGCTCGTGGCCGACGTGGTCTACGCGATGATCGCCGACGACGCGCGGCGGGACCTGCACCGCCGCGCCGCGCTGTACCTCAGCGGGCAGCCGCACGCCGGGGACGAGGAGATCGCGTCCCATTTCGAGCGCGGCGGGGAGGCCGCGGAGGCGGCGGAGCGCCACGCGGCGGCGGCGCTCGCGGCGGCGCGGCGCGGGGACACGCCGACGGTGCTGCGCTGCTCGGAGCGGGCGCTCGCGCTCGGGGTGCGGCGGGAGCTCCGCTTCGCGCTGCACATGGCCCGCGCGGACGCGCTCCGCTTCCTGGGCAAGCGGGACGACCAGAGCAAGGAGCTCGCGCTGTCGCTCGATTTCGCGTCGAGCGACGCCGATCTGGCGCGGGTGCTGACCGAGCGCGCGGTGCTGATGATGCGGACGGGCCGGAGCCCCGAGGCGATCACCGAGGCAGAGGCGGCGGTCGCCGCGGCGGCGCGCGCAGGCGACCCGGAGGTGCTGACGGCGGCGCGCGCCCGGCACGTGGGCGCGCTCATCTACGGCGGCCGCGTGCAGCGCGCGCGCGAGGTCTTCGAGGAGGCGATGCTCCTCGCCGACCGCGCGACGCCCCGGACGCGCGCGTTCCTCGCCGACGTGCGCGCCCAGATCGCGGGCGCGCTGGGCGATCTCGGCGAGCGCCGCAACGCCTTCGAGACCGCCGTCGCGCTCTACAGGGAGGCCGGTGATATCCGGCGAGCAGCCGGGGCCGAGGCCAACCTCGCGGATGTGTACAATCGCGTGGGCGCCCACGTGGAGGCCGAGATCGCGCTGCGCCAGGTCCTCGAGGGCGGCAGGCGGGTCAATAACCGCAACATGGAGGGCTATGCGCTGGTGAACCTCAGCTACGCGCTGATGATGCAGCGCAAGACCGGAGAGGCGCTCGAGGTGCTGCGCGACGCGCTGTCAATCGCCCTCGACGCGGGTGACGTGCGCCTCACGTCGTGGACCCGCATCTATACCTGCCTCTGCAAGTCCAAGAGCGCGGACGGGGAGGACGTGTCGCACGAGGCGGAGCAGCTCGCCCGCGAAGCCGACGCGGCGGGCGAGCCTGGCACGGCGGCGTTCGCGCTGACCGTGGCGGCGAGCGCCCGGCTCGCCGCCGGCGATCCGGAGGGCGCGCTGCGCATCTCGCGCGACGCATTCTCGACGCTCGAGGAGCTCGGCGGCATCGAGGAGGGGGAGGCGGAGCTGTTCGTCATCCATGCGCGCGCCCTCGACGCCACGGGCAGGCACGCCGAGGCCGAGCGCGTGCGCTCGCGGGGGCGCGCGCGGGTGGCGGCCATTGCGGCAAGAATCAGCGACGCCCAGTGGAGGACCAGGTACCTCGAGGAGGTCGCGGCGCACCGTGAGCTGATGGTGGAGCCTATTGCCCGATGAGGCCGCTCAGCCCCTGCTCGATCACGCCGACGGGACTGGGCATGTCATTGGGATCGATCACCCCCAGCACCACCAGCGGGCTCATGAAGCCCTCGTCGATGCTGCTCGAGTTGCTGTCGCGGAGGATACCCTCGTCCCAGACGTAGCCGCCGGCTTGCCCGGGACCCCAGACCTCCATCGCGCCGTTCACCATGCCCTGACAGATCGCGCCGAACGCGGGGTTATTCGACACCGCCACGTTGGCCCAGCTCATCCCCGCCGCTGCGACCTCCAGCTCGCCGATGTCCACGAGCAGCCCGCCGCGCTCGTTCCCGGCGATGGTCACGTCCGTGAAGCTGATCTCCTGCGAGCGCAGGAGCTGGATGCCGTCGCCCGCCTCGAGATCGGCGCCGGCCTCGCCGATCGGGAGCGCGACCTTCCTGGTCCCGCCGTACTGCCCGCGGGTGAGCGTGATGCCGGAGGACTCGACGGCCATCAGGCCGACGAATTGATTGCCGGTCGCCGTCACGTCGGTGGCGTCGAGCAGGCTGCCGCCCGCGTACATCACGCCGATGCCCTCGCCGTCGAGGACGCTCACGCCGGTGAGCGTCGCGTCGACGCCGGTCGGGCCCTCGGGCGGCTGGCCCGTCATCAGGGCGCCGCTCGCGAGCAGCGCGCCGAAGGCGGGCAGGCCGCTCTTGTCCTTCATCGTCCGGCTGATCTCCACGCCGTCGAGGACCAGCGCCCCGTCGATCGCCACGACGCCGGCGCCGAGGTTGTCGGACGCGTTGCCCCCGGTCCACGCCGCCCCCGAGCCCACGAGCAGCGCGCCGAAGCCGGACCAGCCGTTCGTCGCGACGTGGGTCAGGTCGGCCTTGGCGACGTCGACGAGGACCAGGCCGTGGGTCGTGGCCTCCGCGGGCGTGAGCTCGACCGAGAAGCTGCCCCTCGTGTCCGGCGTGACCTGCCCCGTCAGCGTCACGTCCGTCAGGAGCAGCTGTTCCAGCCTCTCGGCGCCGAGGCCGATGCCCTGCTTCGCGTCCACGGAGACCTGGTGGACCGTCACGTTCCCCGTGCCCGCGCCGATCGCGAGCACGCCCGCCACGGCCTGCGAGTGGATCGTGAGGCTGGACAGCACCGCGCCGGGCGCGAGCTTCACCGCGGCGGACGCGGCGTCGCCGAGGATCGAGCTCTCCTCCTGGCCGAGGCCGGTCAGGGTCACGCCCTCCGGGACCTCGAACGAGCCGCTCACCTCGCACTTGCCGACGGTGACGACGTCCCCCGGCCGGGCCTGGGAGAGCGCGCCGGACAGGCTCGCGGCGTCGCAGTATTCCTTGCCTGTCGCGGCGAGCTCCCCCGCCGCGAGGTCTCCGCACCCGGGGAGCAGCGCGAGCGCCGCGCCAAGCAAAGTGGTTCGAAAGCTCAAGGGTACCTCCTGCCGCGTCTGGAGCGCGGCGCGATCCATGGAAACCCGAAGTGCGCCGCGCGTTCAAGAGGCATGCGCGCCGGAGGCGCCGGATCAGGGCGGGACGAGCTTGATCGTGAACGCGTAATCGACGGCCACCGGGCGGCCCTGGTACGTGATCGGCGTGTACCGGCTCGCGGCGAGGGCCGAGAGCACCGCCTCGTTCATGTGGGGCAGGCCCTTGACGATGCGGCAGCCGGTCAGCGAGCCCGACGTGGTGACCACGCATTTCGCGATGACCGTGCCCCCTATCTTCGCCGCGCGGGCCTCGCGCGTGTAGACGGGCGCGCGCACGGAGACCGGCGACGGGCGGGTCATGCCCTCGCCGAAATGCATGGGCGCGGCGGGCGCGGCGGCCGGGGCGGCGGCCTCGACCGGGGCCGTCGTCGCGGGCGCCGCGGCGGCCACGGTCTCGACGGCGGCCGGGGCGGGCTCGGCGGGCGGAAGCGACGCGGCCGGCTCGGCCGGCGGCGGCTCGGCGGCCGCCGCGGAGGCGCTCGGGGTCGCGGCCGGCGCAGCCGACCCCGCGGCCGCGGGCGAGTCGCCGGTCGCCGGATCGAGCGTCATGGACACGTCCTCGTCCCCCGGGCCGACGACCAGGATCGCCGGCTTGTAGCCGGGCCGCGAGAGCTGCAGCCGGTACTCCGCCTCTCCCTTGCTGCGCAGCACGATCTGGCAGGGCGTCGCGAGGCAGACCTCCGTGCCCCGGTCCGAGACGCGCGCGCCGGGCGGCGTGCTGTCGACGCGCACGAGCCGGATGCCCGCGAGCGGGTTCGACTCGGTGACGCTCGTCGCGCCCGCGGGCATGGCGACGGGCACGAACACGGACTCGACGACCCTGGTGGTGCTCACCGGATCGGCCGGCTTGCGCGCGCTGATCGCGAGCACCAGGGCCCCGCCGGCCGCCGCGGCGAAGAGCGCGATCGCGTACGGCGACAGCGGCGAGCCCTTCCGCTGCGGCTGCGGGATCGCGAGCGTCTGCGACGCGGGCGCCGGCGCGGGCGTGAGCGACTCGATCGCCGGCGCCGGCGCCATCGCGCCGGCGAGCTGCGGGCGCGGCTGGGAGCCGGTGATCGCGGGGACCGGCGTGAAGCTCGGCCGGCCCCCCCCCGGCTGGCTCGGCCGCGGCGCGTCCGCGAGCAACGGGCGCGCGTCGGTCGCGTCCATCGCGTCGCCCGCGGCGAGCTTCAGCGCCGCGAGCACCTCGCGCATCGCCCCGAAGCGCCTCGCCGGATCCTTCTCGAGGCAGCGGAAGACGATCGCCTCCATCTCCGGAGAGACGAGGACGTCCGGGTTCCGCTCCGCGAAGGGCGGCGGAGGCTCGCTCACGTGGGCCATGAGCGTCGCCGTGCTCACCTTCTTGTCGAACGGCGGCTTGCCCGTGAGCAGCTCGTAGAGGACCACGCCGAGCGAGTAGATGTCCGAGCGCGCGGAGATCTCCGCGCCCATCACCTGCTCGGGCGCCGTGTACTTCGGCGAGCCGATGAACAGGCCGGTCTGCGTGAGGTCGTCGCCCTGCGCCGAGGTGTCCTTCACGAGGCCGAAGTCGAGGACCTTGACGAGCTCCTTCTCGTCGCCGCAGTCCATGAGGAGCACGTTGCCCGGCTTGAGGTCGCGGTGCACGAGGCCGAGCCCGTGCGCCTCCGAGAGCGACCGGCAGATCCCCTGCGCGATGCGGTTCACGCGCGCCTCGTCGAGCGGCCCCTCCTCGTGCAGCACGCGGTGGAGCGTGCGGCCGTCGAGGTACTCCATCGCGATGAAGTAGATCCCGAGGTCCTCGTCCTTGCCGTAGTCGAAGATCGTGACCGAGCTCGGGTGCGTGAGCTTGGCCGCGGTCGAGGCCTCTCGAGAGAAGCGCTTGTAGAAATCAGGGTCCTTCTCGGCCTGCTCCCCCGGGACGAGGACCTTCACGGCGCAGATCCGGCCGAGCGCTGATTGCTCTGCCTTGTAGACCTTGCCCATCCCGCCCCGCGCGATCAGCGACAGGATGCGGTAACGGCCGGCGACCGTCATGCCCAGGAGGGGGTCAAGCGCAGCGCTGCTGCCCTCGCTCATGGAAAGCCAGTGTACCAGGGAGCACCGGCGTATGGCTACTCTTCAACGAGCGCCTCCGCGCCATTTTTTTCCCGCGAGTGTGATGGACGCGACGCGGGACGGCGTCGAGGACGGGCCCCGGAGCCGCGCGTCGCAGATGTGGAAAGAACGGGCGCCTCTGCACAAAGGTGTCGAGGACGACAGAGCAAGCGCCGCGGGGCGGCGCGCCTCA
>CAYQYG010000378.1:0-9173 GCA_964421485.1 uncultured Polyangiaceae bacterium
GTACCTTTGTACGCCTCACTCGCCTGCCTGGCGGCTGAGCCCGTATCACACGCAGATGAGCACCGCTCTAACCGCGCCGCCGCAGCCGATCCCCCAGGATCCCGCCGCCTCGCCCCTCGCCCCCTGCCGCGATCTCGGCGGCGCGCGCGATCTCGGCCTTTTGCCGGGCGACCCAGCCGGCGGTGTCCACGCTGGCGCGCCCCCCGAGCGCCGCCCGGAGCTCGAGGGCAGCCATTGCGCGCGACGCCGGATCCGCGAGCGGGCCCGCGATCTCCTCCACGCTCTGCGACGCCGAATACGGCCGGCCGAACCGGTATCGAACCGGCCGATCGAGCGCGCGCGCCTTGTCCTCCCACAGCTCCGCCCAGAGCTCCGCGTTCGTCGCCGGCTCGACGGGCACGAGCCCCCCGGGCGGCGGGATCGCGTCGCAGGGATCCTCACCCAGGATGCGGAACAGCGCGACCGCGGCCGCGTGCTCTGTCGGGCGGTTCCAGGCGCTCTCGTCCCGCGTGCGATTCTCGCGCGCGAGCTCCTCTATCAACGCGGGCACGAGGCCCGCGTATCCGAGCCACCCCATCGCCGCCGCGCCGCGCGGGGTCCCCCGGCCCGCGGTCTGGATCAGCGCCTGGTCCTCCGCCGATCCCCACAGCGCCAGGAGCTCCACGAGCCTGTCCACGAGGGCGCCGCGGGGCGCGCCGGCGCCGCCGATCGCCTCGCGCAGCCGCAGGCGCGCGAGCGCGGCGCCGCTCTCGGCGCCGAGCCCGATCAGGCCCTCTATCGCCGCGAGGAGCGGGCGATCGTCATCGCAGGTGCGGGCGAAGGCCTCGAGCGCCGCCGCCGCGGCGTCCCGGTCGTGCGCGGCCCCGAGCGCGCGGGCGGCCGCTTCGGCGACGCCGCTGTCCGGGTGTGAGAGCAGCAATGCGAGATCTCCGAAGCTCGCCTCGCGCCGCGCTCCGAGCACGTCGATCGCGAGGCACGCGAGGGCGGCGTCCGACGCGTGCAGGAGCCCCGAAAGGGCGCCTCGGATGGCCGGGCTCGACGCGAGGCAGAGCGCCTCGCGGGCCGCACCGAGGCACGCGCGGTGCCGGTGGCGGATCGCGAAGACCGCCTCCCGGATCGCGCCCTCCTCGTCGGCGCACCCCAGCACGAACGCGCACACGAACGCCCTCCCCTCGTCCTCGTGGAGCTCGTCCGCGAACCTCAGCACCTCGCGCCGCAGATCGAACGGCTCGCCCCCGAGCTGGTATGGCGCGGGCCCCGTCAGGGCGACGAGCGCGTCGAGGCACGCGAGCATCTGCGACTCGTCGCGCTCGACGTCGTCCCACCGCCGGCCCGCCTCCGGACGGCGCAGCCTCGCCTGGTTCGCGATGCTCTCCAGGCAAGCGCGCGCGAGGCGCGCCTCGTGCGCCCTCTCGGGCGCCTCGTCCGGCGTGGGCTCCCGCCCTCCGACCCGCACCGGCTCGATCTCGAGGGCGCTCGCGATCAGCTCGTCGGGCGTCGGCCCTGGATCCTCGCCGGCCGGCGGAGGCGGCTCGATCGGCGGCGCCTCGCGCCTCCAGATCCGGTGCACCGACGGGACCCCCACGCTGGCGCGAAAGGGCGCGGCCTCGGGCGCGCGCGCCGCTTCGCCGCGGGCGAGCTGCGCCTGCGAGGCCACCACGCGATCGATCGCCCGCTCGCGCTCACGCCGGAGCTCCTCCTCGACGCCCGCGAGCCCCCGCTCCAGGTCCTCGAGCTCCTCCGCCGCGCGGCGCCGCGCGGCGGCGACGAGCGCGATCACGCCGTCCAGGTCCTCCACGTGCTCGGCCCGCGCGGCATCCACGGCGAACCATGCGGTCAGCGCGTGGAGGGCGTCCTCGATCGACGACCTCACGGCCTCGAGCGTCCTGCAGTGGGGCCGATCGCGCGCCGACAGGGAGAGGCGGAGGAGCACGTCCTTCGCGGCCCCGGCGTGCGCGCTCGGGCCCGGGCTCTCGGCGGCGGGCGATGGCATCGGCCGCCGAGGATACGGCGTCGGCCGCGGGGGGTGAACGGCTCCGTGACGCCACGTGGACGGCCCGGACCGAGGCCTCGAGCGCCCGGCTCAAGGCGCGGGGGATCGCCGGCCCGGGGCGCTCGGCGCGCGGAAGTACGCCAGATCGGCCACCCCGCGGCGGAGCGGGGCGCCCTCGGCGTCGAGCAGGAACGCGCGAGCATCCTGCACGCGGAGGTCGATGCGCATCCGGCACGGCCGTGCGTCCGGCGCCCGCAGCACGACGAGCCCGCGCCGCGACATCGCATCGAGCCACGCCGGCGAGGTCGGCCCGGCGCCGCGCGGGACGATCGCGAGCGCCTGGCATCCGGCGGGGAGCGCCGGGACGGGCGCGTCGAGCGCCATTCCCCGATGATCGGCGCGCGCGACGAGCGGGAATGGTGCGCCGAGCGCCCGCGCGGATCCGGGCGCCGCGACGGCGAGATCTCCGGCGAAGCGCGTGCCCTCGGCCTCGCGCGCCTCCGCCGGCCTGGAGAGGGCGATCGGGACCGCATCGAAGGCCAGATCCGCGATCGTGGGGAGGCGGTGCGCCCTCCACGCGCGCTGCAGCGCCGCGTGCATCGAGGCGAGCTCGGGCTCGCCCGGCGGCGCGAGGTCGTCGAGCCCCTCGGCGACCTCGTCGAGGTAGCGGAAAGGGGCGAGCAGCCGCGCGAGCGCCGGCGAGAGGAGCCTCGCCGCGTAGAACGTCCAGAGGGGCGCGACCGCAGCCCGCACCTGCGCGAGGGTCGCCGTGACGCCGTCTCCCGGCCGGCTCATGGACCAGACCGCGCCGGAGTTGACGGTCACGCGCTCGCCCGAGCCGAGCTCCGCGCGCAGGGCCCCGGCGTCCTGACCGGCCGTCACCCACACGTCGAGCCAGAGCTTCGTCGAGCGCTCGACCCGCGCGGCCATGCGCCGCAGGGCGCTGCGCTCGGCGGCGAGGACCGCGGGGGGAGGCGCGGGCACGTGCTCGTCGGGGGGAGTGAACGAGAGGTAGACGCGCGCGTCGAACGCCCTCTCGAGCGCGTCGAGATCCTCGTCGCCGGGCGCGCGGCAGAGCCAGAGCCCGATCGAGCCCGTGAACCGATGGGGGCCGCTCGCCTCGAGGCAACGGATGAGCTCCGTGAGGCGAGCCGGCGGAGGCTTGCCGACGATGAGCCGGAGGCTCTTCGCGCCCGCGCGCGCGGCGTCGCGCAGGAGCTCGGCCGTGCGCTCGGGCGAACGAAGCAGGTAGCCGGGGCCGTAGAGCGCGGCGTGCGATCCATAGCAGGTCGGGCACGCGAGCGGGCAGCCGCGCGCGACGCTCAGCGTTCGCCCCTGGGGGAACGCGGCGGCGCCGACATCGACGAGGCGCGCGAGGGTGGGGAACCAGTCGAGGGTGATCGAGTCGGTCGCGTCGAATTCGTCCGCGCGGGCGCGCCGGAGCGGTGGGGGCGGCGCGCCGCGGGCGAAGACGTTGGGCAGCGGGCCGGGGCGCCGCCCCTCGCGGAGCGCGGCGACGAGCGCCGCGAAGCTCGGCTCGGCGTCGCCGCGGACCACGTAGTCGGCGGCCCCCGAGGCGAGCAGCTCCTCGGCGAGGTGGGCGGCGGTGATCCCGCCGGCGACGATCGCGGCATCGGGCGCGATCGCGCGCACATGGCGCACGAGCCGCTCGAACCCGGTGAGCCCGAGGGCCCAGTGCAGGTCGACGCACACGACGGCGGCGGCGCGGATCTCCTCGTCCTGGACCTCGAAGGCGTAGCGACCCAGCTTCGGCGGCGGGATCGCGTTCATGCAGGCGACGGCGCCGATGGGTATCACGAGATCATTCAGGTGCCCCCACGGGTGCACATAGAGCACCTGCCCGAGGGTCATGGCGGCGTCGTCACGCGGCGGGCCGCGCCCCCCACGCGCGGCCGGGCGGAGGATCGAGGCGCCGGCGCCGCCGCGGGTGCGCCGCCTGGGCCTCCTCGAGATCGACACGCGGCACGCGGCAAGCCTACCACAAGTGGGCGCGGGTTTGATCGAGCCGAGCGCGGCGCCGGCATGACGCCGATCAAGATCGTGGCGCCGTTCCTTGGGCAGCATGCGCCGGCACGCCCGTGCGTATCGCGGGCACCTGGAGGTCGTCTCATGCGAAGCCTCGGTCGAGGACCGGTGCGGTGTCTGCTTGTGCGCCCGGAGTTCCTCGAGAACACGTTCTACAACCCCCGCGACGTCTTCCGCCTGCTCGGCGGGCGATCGGCCGCGCCGCCCCTCGGCCTGCTCACGGTCGCGGCGCACCTGCCGCCGAGCTGGGAGCTCCGCTTCGTGGATGGCGATGTCGAGCCGATCACCGACGCGCACCTCGACTGGGCCGACGTGCTCTTCGTCTCTGCCAAGGGCCCGCAGCGCGTCCCCGTGCGCCGGCTGGCCGAGCGCGCCCGCGCGCGCGGCATCGCGCTCGTCGCCGGCGGCGCGGGCCCGACGCTGCAGCCGGCCACGTTCGCCGGCGTCGCCGATTACGTGATCTCCGGCGAGGCCGAGCCCGTGCTCGACCGCCTGCTCGCCGACCTCGCCAAGGGCACCTCCGCGGGCGTCTATCGCTCGCGCGAGCCCGCCGATCTCACCCGCTCGCCCACGCCCCGCTACGATCTGGCGCGGCTCGATCAGTACATGTTCGTCGGGATGAATTTCACCCGCGGCTGCCCCTTCTCCTGCGAGTTCTGCGCCCAGATCGAGATCTTCGGGCGCAAGCCGCGCACCAAGCCGACCGCGCAGATCATCGCCGAGCATCAGGCGCTCTATGACCTCGGCTATCGCGGCATGATCGACCTCGGCTACGACAACCTCATCGGCGACATCGCGCGCACCGAGGAGCTGCTCACCGCCATGCGGGAATGGAACCGCGCCCACGGGCACCCGTTCTGCTACTCGACCGAGGCGACCATGAACCTCGCGCGCCTGCCGAAGATCCTCGGCCTGATGCGCGATAACGACTTCCGTTACGTGTTCATCGGCATCGAGAGCGGCGACGACGCGGCGCTCGAGCGCACCCACAAGGGGCAGAACACGGCCATGCCCGCCGACGAGGCGGTGCGCATCGTCAACTCCTATGGCATCGTGGTGAACACCGGGCTGATCCTCGGGTTCGACGGCGAGAGCCGGGAGAGCGCGAGGAAGATGCTCACCATGGTGCAGCGGTCGGGCGCGTTCCCCACGCTGGTCCTGCCGCTCCACGCGCTGCCCGGCACCGATCTGGCGCGGCGCCTCGAGCGCGAGGGGCGGCTCTTCCGGGACGGCGTGGTCGAGAACCCCGACGACGATCGGACCGACACCGCGACATCGGGCCTCAACTTCGTGACGGCGCGGCCGCGCGCCGAGGTGCTCCGGGATCTGGCGGGCGTGCTCGAGGAGCTCTACCGGCCCGAGAACCATTACGCGCGGGTGGACCGCACCATGGCGCAGCTCCAGACCGCCCGGAAGTTCACGCCGCCGCTGCGCAGGCTGCTCCGGATGGCGCGCGGGGTGCCCGAGATCATGCGCCTCGTCGGCCTCGATCGACGGGCGGGGCCGCATTTCTGGAGGAGCCTCGGGCGGGCGGTGGTGAAGAACCCCGGCGCGGTCGAGATGATCGTCGGGCAGGCCGTGATGAACGCCAACTATGCGCGCCAGGCGCGCTCCTACGTGGAGGCGCTGCGCGAGCAGGTCGCCGAGGTGGAGCGGATGGGCGAGGGCGAGTACAACCGCGTCATGGGGGCGCGGGTGGCCGCCGCGAGCTGAGGGGTCGGCCAATGACGGCCGGCCCGACTCATCCTCGACGTCAGCGCTGACTCATCATCGGTTGCCCGGCCGGCCGCATTCGCGGCGCCAATTATTTGCGGCTGGCCATCATGGCCTGGAATGACGCCATGCTGTCCGCTTCGACCTTCTGCACGTGCGGGCGCTGGCGCATCATCGCGAAGTATTGCTGGAGCTCGGGCCAGTCGGCATAGGGATCCGTGCCGCCGACCGCCTTCAAGGTCATCGGGACGATCGGCATGATCGTGATCGCCGTCGTGTCCGCATAGGTCAGCTCGCTCCCGGCCAGGTAGGGGCCGAACTTGACCATTCGCTTGAGGGCGTTCATGCCGCGGCCGACTCCCTGTTGAGCTGCCGCCACCTCCTCGGGAGTCGTGCTCGCACCGAAGAACGCCGCAGGCAAGACGCGCCGGATCGGGCCATCGATGTACTGATCGATCGTCGACATGATCGAACGCACCTGCGCCGATTGCCAGGGATCCGCCGGCATCAGGCGGTTCTCCTTGGGACCGATCGCGTCGATGTACTCGATGATCGCCCCGGACTCGGAGAGGTACCCGTGATCCGTCCTGATGAACGGGATCTTGCCCATCGGGCTCTTGGCGAGCACCTCCGGGCTCTGCCCCGGTATCGCCGTCTCCTCCGTGAAGGGGATGCCTTTCTCGAGCAGAGCGAGCTTGACCTTGTTGTAGAAGTTGCTGAACGCGACGCCGCAAAGCGTGATCATGGAGACCTCCCGTAGGATTGGAGGCGGACCCATAACAAGGTCACGGTCCGCCGTCAAGCCTCCTCCCCGGGAAATGGGCCGGATCAGTCCGCCACGCCCCCCGGCGCCGCCGGCTTCACCTTCACGCTCTTCCATCTCGAGAGCTCCACGAGCCCCGCCGGCGCGCCCCGCGGCTTCGACACGTCCGACGCGCGGCAGACGTGCACCTCCACCCTCGGGCTGCCCCGCGCCTTCGAATACCAGGCCGCCGCCGCCGCCGCCGCCTCGATCACCGATCGAGGCACCTCTCCACGATCCGGATTCCTTATCACCACGTGGCTCCCGGGGGTCCCGCCCGCCACGTGCAGCCAGACGTCGTGCGGCTCGGCCACATCGAACGTCAGGTAGTCGTTGTCCTCGCTGCCGCGCCCGATGAGGACCTCGAACCCCTCCACGCTCACCGTGCGGTATGGTCGTCCTTTGCTGCCCACGGCGGCAGCATGGTCTGTCCCGCCCTCGATCACAAGCACCCTTTCCGCGGCCTGCCGCCCCGAACCCCTTTCCCCGCGCGTCCCGAACCTGTACCGTCCGCGCCCATGAGACGAACCGCCGCAACTGCCTCGCTCACCGCCCTCGCCACCCTCCTCGCCTCGGGCGCCGCAGGCGCCGTCGAGTGGCACCGCGCGCACGACGCCG
The DNA here is from genome assembly GCA_964421485.1 of uncultured Polyangiaceae bacterium. Classification (GTDB taxonomy): domain Bacteria; phylum Myxococcota_A; class Polyangia; order Polyangiales; family Polyangiaceae; genus CAYQYG01. The sequence goes on from CAYQYG010000378.1 coordinate 7,173, forward strand.
CGATCGCCCGGCCGGCGGGCGCCGCCACGCCCGCCGACGCGCGCGCCGCCGCGGAGGGGTATCTCCGACAGGCCGCGGAGGGGCTCCGCCTCCAGGGCGTCGATCTCAGGTTCAAGACCTCGCTGGAGGTCGGATCCCACCGCACCGTCCGGTTCACCCAGGAGTACGCCGGCCTCCCGGTCATCGGCGGCGCCGCGGCGGTCCGCCTCGGGCCCGACGGCCGCGTCCGCGTCACCGTGCTCGACGTCGCGCGCGGCCTCGCCGTCTCGCCCAGTCCGTCGATCGACCAGGCCGCCGCGCGCGCCGCCGTCGCCGGCTGGCTCGGTATGACGCCCGCCGTCCCGCCGAGGACCAGCCTCGCCGTCCTCCCCGAGGACGAGGGCCCCGGCCGCCTCGTCTGGACCGTCGATGTCTTCCCCGCCACGCACCGCGCGTTCCGGTACCTCGTCGACGCCCACCGCGGCGAGCTCGTCGGCGGCCGGCCCCTCGCCATGGACGCGCTCGGCCGCGTCTATCCCATCAGCTCCGCGAACACGCCCCAGACCCAGGATCTCCCGCTGACGGGCCTCGACGTCGCCTCGCCCCAGATGCTCAATGGATGGAACGGCAACCTCACGGTCACCAATTACGTGTCCGGCGGCTCCCAGGGCGCGGTCTCCGTCGAGCAGTCCCTCACGCCGAACGTCGGCGAGGATTTCCTCTACGATCCGCCCGCGGACCCCCTCGACGGGACCGACGCGTTCGCGCAGGTCGGCCTGTTCTATCACCTCACGCGGATCCACGATTACTTCCGCGACACCCACGGCGTCGATTTCTCGCCCGCGAGCTGGAAGCTCACCGCCGTCGCCAACATGCAGGAGAACGGCCAGCCGCTCGACAACGCCTACTTCTCGCCCCAGGGCATCGACGGCCCCTTCGCCAGCCCGAACCTGATGGCCATCGGCCAGGGGACGCAGTTCGATTTCGCGGACGACTCCGACGTCTTCCTCCACGAGTTCGGCCATTACGTCGCGGAGAACGCGATCGGGTACAACCTCGGCCAGCTCGCGACGAACGAGTACGGGCTGAACCCGTGGAGCGGGAGCATCGACGAGGGGATCGCCGATTACTTCGCCAGCACGCTGAACGGCGATCCGATCCTCGGCGAGGCGTCCCTGGCGCCGCTCGGCGCGGAGCGCGACCTCTCGAACACGGCGAAGGTCTGCCCCGACGACATGATCGGCGAGGTGCACGCCGACGGCGAGCTCATCGGCAGCCTCGCCTGGTCGCTCCGCACCGAGCTCGGCCAGGCGCTCGGGGACGAGCTGGTCTGGGGCGCGCTGACGACGCTGACGCCCGGCGCGTCGTTCGCCGATTTCACGCGTGGCATCCAGCAGACCGCGAGCGACATGATGGCCGAGGGCAAGCTCACGGCCGACGACCTCACCGCGATCGACGGCCTCCTCGCCGCCCGCGGCATGGACGACTGCGACCACGTGCTCGAGGTGACCGAGGCGAAGCCCCGCACCACCATGCTGCTCGGCCTCGACATCGTCGGCCAGCTCGCCGGCATGGGCTGCGCGCAGCTCCGGGCGGGCGGCGTCGCGCTCCACAGCCTGTTCCATTTCCAGACGACGCCCGCGGCCGGCGACAGGGGCCTCCGCTTCTCGGTGGACATGAACCCGCAGGGCGGCAGCGAGCTCGAGTGGAGCATCTACGTGCGCGCCGGCCAGCACGTCGGGTTCACGCCCGGCGCCCTGATCCCGAAGCCCGGCGTGTTCGATTACAGCGTGGAGAAGATCCACGAGACCCATGGCGAGATCGTGATCGACGAGACCTCGACGCCTCCGTTCGATCCGGCGCAGACCTATTACATGGTCATCGGCGACACGAACTGCCCGATCGCGAGGGCGACCATCTCGAGCGCGCCGATCACCGACGGCGCGGGCGGCGGCGGCGGCGGCGGCGGCGCGGGCGGCTCGGGCGGCAGCGACCCGGCGAGCCCCGGGCCGAGCGACGACG
>CAYQYG010000379.1:0-9135 GCA_964421485.1 uncultured Polyangiaceae bacterium
CCGCCCGCCTCCGTGGATCGCGACCGCTCGACCGCGCGGCTCGCCGCGGCGCCGGCCGCCCCTCGATCCAGGCCGCCAGCGCGCCCCGCGCCGCTCCGGCTGCTCGACTGGGCGGTCGCCGCGCTCGCGCTCGCCGCGTGGATCTCGCGCCCCAGGCCCCGCGCGCGGCGATCCCCCGGGCGGTGACCGCCCTGCGGCGCGCCGAGCGGCTCACCGCGATATTCGAAAATCGTTCGGGGGCGCAGCGCCTCTGCGCTGCGCCCCCCGGCGCCTACCGCCGCGCCCCCGCGTCAGAGCCGCGTGCGGCGCCCGACCGCCGCGTTGTAGACCAGGAGCACGATCACCGCGCCCAGGATCGACATGAAGAACCCGCCGGTCGCCCGGTACGAGGGGTACAGGCCGATGAGCCGCCCCAGGAACCCGCCGACGAGCGCGCCCGCGACGCCGAGCAGCGTGGTCACGATGAACCCGCCCGGCTCCCGCCCCGGCGTCAAGAGCTTCGCGATGACGCCGACCACCAGACCAAATAGGACCCACAACAGGATGAACATCATGGCTCGCACCCTCCCCGCACCATCGAGGCACGCCCCGCGCGCGTGACCCCATGCCGCTGTCGATCTCGACCATTGCAGCGGACATGCCGGGCCGGCGTGCGCGCCGTTCGCACCGTTCATGGCGCCGTGCGCGGGAGATCCGGCAAGAGCGCCGCCGCGGCGCCGATGGATCTCGCGCAATGACGTAAAGGCGCGAAGAGAGAGGGGGGATTCTTTGCGTCTTTGCGTCATTGCGCGAGATCTCGGCCGTGGCGGCGCGCGCGCGCCTCCGGGGCGGCTCCCGCGTGAGCGTGCGGGGCACAGGAGCGGCCGGCCTCATCAGCGGTCACGCGCGCCGGCTGTGACCGCGCGACGGCCACATCGCGCGCGCCGGCGCGGCGGCGGGCTCGCCCACCTGCGCGCGGCCGCCGGCCCTCGCCGCCGGCCCGCGCGCGGCGGCCGACACGAGCACGCGCTCCAGCGCCTCGCCCAGCTCGCGCGCGCTGTGCGGCCGCGCGCCCGGATCCTTGCGCAGGCACCAGAGGATCACCTCCTCGAGCGCGGGATCGACGCCCGGGTGGACCGACCGCGGCGCCGGCGGCTCCGCCTCGACGTGCGCCGCGGCGAGCGCGATCGGCGCCGCGTGCTCGAAGGGGAGCCGCCCTGTCGCCATCTCGAACAGCAGCACCCCGCACGAGTACACGTCGCTCCGCGCGTCCGCGCTCCGCCCCGAGGCCTGCTCCGGGCTCATGTACGCCGGCGTGCCGATCACCAGCCGATCCGCGGCGTCGCCCGCGGGCGCGCCGAGCATCCGGCTCGACAGCGGCGGCTCGCCCGCGACGATCTTCGCGGTGCCGAAATCGATGAGCTTCACGTGCTCCGCGGCGGCCTCGTCCTCGCGAGGCACGAGCCGGACGTTCTCCGGCTTGATGTCGCGGTGGATCACCCCCGCCCCGTGCGCGTGGTGGAGCGCGGCGCAGACCTGCCGCATGATCCGGACGATCCGGTCGGTCGAGAGCAGCACCTCCGCGTTCAGGACGTCGATGAGGTCCTCGCCCTCGAGGTGCTCGGTGACGAGGTACCAGAGCTCGTCCTCCGGATCGCACCCGAAGTCGATCATCCGCAGGATGTTCGGGTGATCGAGCAGGCTGACCGCCAGCGCCTCGATCCGGAACCGCGCCACTGCCTCGGCGTGGGCTGCCTGGGCGCCGCTCCGCCTTCCGCCGCTCGATCCGCGCTCGGGCGTCCTGCGGATCACCTTCACCGCGCAGGCGCCGCCGAGCTCGGGCCGGAGGCCCACGTGAGTCGCCCGGAAGACATACCCCATCGCCCCCGCGCCCACGAGGTGCTCGATCCGGTACCGGCCGCCGACGATCCGACCGCGGAGCCGCCGCTCCGACGGGGGCTCGCTGTGCGGAGGCTGGGAACCGGAGCAGTCCACGACGCAAGAGAAGAGCAGAATGAGTGCCACCTGGCTTGTGCGGTCGATTCACAGACGCCGGGGATGGCCGGGCGCCGCATCCCCCGCCGCGCCCCTCGACCCCGCGGCCCCGCCGTCGTGAGGCGCCCCACGGCGTCCGCCCCGGAGCGCCGGCGCCGCGCGTCGATTCTTGCGCCGGTCCGCCGATCTTGCAGGCGCGCGCGACTTGGTCCGCCGGCGACGGCCTGTGATACCGTCGGCGGCCAGGAGGCCCGAGTGCGTTTGAGACGATGTGGTCCGGTCGCGGTGGCGCTGATGATGATGCTTCCGCTGGGAGAGGCGCGCGCCCAGTCGGACGAGGACAAGGCGGCGGCGCGCTCGTTGTGGTCCCAGGCCTCCGAGGCGCTGGCGGCTGGCAAGTTCGAGGAGACGGTGGATCTCGCCACGCGCGCCGAGGCGCTGGTGCATGCCCCGACGCACCTCTTGCTCATCGCGCGCGCGCAGTCGAAGCTGGGCCGCCTGGTCGCCGCGAAGGAGAGCTACCTCAAGATCATCCGCGAGGACCTGCCCGCCTCGGCCCCCGGCGCGTTCAAGAAAGCGCAGCAGGAAGCGAAGGACGAGCTGGCCGCCGTCGAGCCCCGGATCGCGTCGCTGAAGGTGGTGCTCGAGGGCACCGCCGGCCGGAAGGTCCCGGTGAAGATCGACGACCAGCCCGTCGCCGACGCGCTGGTCGGCGTGCACCGCCCCATCGATCCGGGCAAGCACATGGTCGTCGCCTACCCCCCGAGCCTCTCCCCGGTGGAGCAGACCGTGACGCTCGGCGACGGTGAGAAGAAGGAGCTCAAGCTCGCGATCCCCGCCGGCCCGCTCCCCCCCGGCACCCCCGTCAGCAAGGCCGACGACCCCGACTACAGGGGCGAGCCCGCGCAGCCCCAGCCCCCCCCCGACAAGGTCGACGGCGGCATGAGCGGCCTCACCTGGGCCGGCATCGGCGTCAGCGCCCTGGGCCTGGGCGGCCTCGGCCTCGGCGTCGCGTTCACCGTGATCGGCGCTGGCACCCAGTCCGAGTCCGACGATCTCTTCGACGCCTGCAAATCATCCGGCTGCACCCCGGCCCAGCGATCCGAGATCGAGGCCAAGGACTCGGACGCCGCCTCGCAGAAGACGATCGGCACCATTGGCCTCATCGGCGGCGGCGTCGCCCTGGCCGGCGGCGTCACCCTCCTGGTCCTCGGCCTCACCTCCAAGCCCGCCCCCGCAAAGACCGCCTGGATCACTCCGTACGTCGCGCCCAGCAGCTTCGGCGTCCACGGCGCCTTCTGACCCCCCCCCGGCCGCGGCGCCCTGGTCGTCAGTACCCAGGATCCTTCGGCGAGCCAGTCGGTACCGTCTTCCCGGTCGTCGCCGTCTTCCCGGTCGTCGACGCCGCCGGAAGCCGCCCCGTCATCGTCCCCGCCGGCTGCCCGCCCACCCGAGGGGTAGCCACCGGCGCCCCAGTCGACGCCGCCGGCGCCGCCGTCTCGACCGCCGCCGCGCTCTCGGTCGCCGCCGGCGCCGCGCTCTCGGTCGCCACCGGCGGCGCCGTCTCGGTCGCCGCCGGCGCCGCCGTCTCGGTAGCCACCGGCGAAGAGCTCTGCACCTGCTGCGTCGCGCTCACCGGCCCAGCCTTCGGCCGCCCGAACAGCAGCCACGCGCTCGCCGCGCCGCCGATCAGCAGGATCACCGCGATCGCGATCGCCGCGACCGGCACCTTCGCCGCCGGCTTCGCCGTCTGCCCCGTCGTCCCCGAAGCGTTCCCCCAAGCGTTCGCCGTGTTCGGCACCGGCGCCTGCTGCGCCCCGCCCCCCGAAGCCGCCGCCCACGAGCTCCCCGACGGCGTCAGCGCGGCCGGCGTCGGACCGGAGACCTGCTGCGCCCCCGGCATCGGCGTCGGCACCGCGGGCAGCGGCGTCAGCATGGCCGGCAGCGCCTCTGTCTTCGCGGGCCGCTGCGCCGCCGCCGACGCCAGCGCCGGCGACTGACCGGTCAGGTGCGGCCGCGCTGCCAGCCATGCCAGCAGCGCGTCCTTGAACTCCGCGCAGCTCTGGAACCGGTGCGCCGGCTCCCGCGACATCGCCCGCTGCACGATCGCCGCGAACTCCGGATCCAGATCCGGCACGAACGCCTGCGGCGGAGGCGGCTGCTCCAGCACGATCTTGAACAGCAGCTCGTTGAACGTCTGCGCCTGGAACGGCACCTGGCCCGTCGTCGCCTGGTAGAGCACCACGCCGAGCGCGTAGACATCGCTCCGCGCGTCCACCTGCCCCATCCCGCGCGCCTGCTCCGGGGACATGTAATAGGGCGTCCCCACCACCGCCCCTGCGCGCGTCATGTTCATCTCGTCGCCGGAGAGCTGCGAGAACTTCGACACCCCGAAGTCGAGGATCTTGACGAAGTCCGGGATGCCCGCCTTCGAGGTCAGCAGGAAGATGTTATCCGGCTTGAGATCGCGGTGGATGATCCCTGCCGCGTGCGCCGCGCCGAGCGCGTCGAGCACCTGCGACATGATCGGGATCGACTTCTCGGGGCCCATCCGCCCCGTCCGCTGGATGCGCGAGCCGAGCGTCTCGCCATCCATGTACTCCATCACCATGTAGCGGGTGCCGTCCGGCAGCTCACCGAGATCGAGCACCTCGCAGATGTGATCCGACCCGATCCGCGCTGCCGCCTGCGCCTCGCGCTCGAACCGCGTCACCGACTCGGCCTGGCTCGACACCGCCGCGTGCAGGAGCTTGATGGCCACCCGCCGCTTGATGCGCGTGTTCTCGCCCTCGTAGACGGCGCCCATGCCGCCCGCCCCCAGGAGCCGGAGGATCCGGTACTTCCCGCCGATGATCTCGCCCGGGTTGAAGTTCACAAGGACCGTCCTGCGCTCGAAATTCTCGGGGGACCACGCACCCCCCGAGCCTACCACGACCGCCCCGCGGCGGCCTACGCCGTCGCCGCGCGCCTGGTCCCGCCCCCCCCGGGGTCCCCGGTGGAACGCGGCTGCATTTTTCGTCTGCGCTGCGGGGCGGATCCGGAGGACCTTCGTGGTAACGTCGCCAGCCGTATGCCGCTCTACGAGCTGTCGATCGACGCCGCCTTGGTCCGTGAAGCCGAGAAGGTCGTGTCGCTCGAGGGGCGCGGGTACCCGACCCTGGTCATGCGGTGGGAGTCGCGCCTGTTCGACCAGCCGTGGGTCACCACGCTCGTCCTCGACTACCTCATCGCGCTCCCGCCTCTCATCGTCGGTCAGGCCACCTTCAACGAGGTCAAGATCGCGGCGTTCACCGGCGGTGCGAAGACCAAGTTCATGTACTTCGGCACCGAGATGAGCGCGAACGTGCCCCGGATCGCGCCCGAGATGGAGAACTCGGTGGCGCCGGCGGGCGCGTACCAGGAGTTCCGGCTCGACGAGCAGACCTGCCCGATCCCGTACCTCAAGCTCATCCACGTGAGCCCGCGCATCTACGGCAACGGCTTGCAGGACTACTACTCGCCGCCGATCAAGGTCGAGCGGTACGACGGCCTCGCGGGCCCGGAGCACATCGCGGACTTCTTCCCGAGCGTGGTCGCCAACCTCGACTCGGTGAAGGGATCGGTGCTCACCGATCCGGCGCAGGGGTTCTGGACCGGGAGCCGCTTCGTCGGGGTCACGGCGATCGCGATCGTGCGGCAGGGGCGGGTCGTCGGCCTCCACCGGCGCACGGGCAAGACCGACAAGGACCCGCTGCCGCCCGAGGTGAAGCGGCGCGATCCGCGGCTCGACGTGCTCAAGGAGTGGGTCGCGGTGGACGTGGGCGCGAGCTCGATGGTCATCGCGCTCCGAGGCGAGCGCGCGCTCACGCCGGAGCTCATCCGGATCGGGGCGGAGCGGCCGCCCGATGTCTCGGCCGACAACGAGAACCCGAGCGAGATCGCGTTCGACGCGCTCGGCCGCACCACGAAGGCCTGGCGCGACCGGGTGATCCTGCCGATCACCCGCTGGGGTGACGTCGTCGTCGGGCACGCCGCGCGCGCGATGCGGATCCGGCCGGGGGGCGACCTCCACGCCCGCGCCGCCGCGACCGTGACGCAGGTGCCGCTGCTCCGCGAGCGCATCGAGCGCAAGGAGGCCTTCAAGTTCCGGGGGAAGAGCGACCCCGAGACCAGCGAGCCGCTCAAGAAGCCGGCCCCGCCGATCATCGACGAGGACGGGATCGGCGCGCACGACCCCTTCGATCCTGTCGAGCTCTACGCGTACTACGTGGGCCTGCACGTGAACAACCGGGCGCGCGGGCTGCACACGCGCTACGCGATCACCATGCCGACGGGGTGGTCGCCGGAGCGGCGCACGAGCGTCCTCGTCGCCTTCCGCCGGGGCCTGTTCCGGAGCCTGCCTGCGGGGCTCTGCGAGTACCACGACCTCGAGGGCCTGCAGGTCATCGACGCCGGGCCTGCCGCGATCGCGTTCGCCGTGCAGGCGTTCCGGGTGTTCAACATCCAGCCCAAGGACGGCAGCGTGCCGTTCTGCGTGATCGACGCCGGCGCGAGCGAGACCAGCATGATCTTCGGCAACCTCCGCGCCGGGAAGCCTGACGAGAAGGCCGAGGGGAAGGACCGCGTGATCGAGTACCTCGAGCCGACGGTGATCCCGTGGCTCGGCGGCGAGCGGCTCCTGCACCGGATGGCGTACCGGGTCTACGCGGCGAGCGAGCGCGCGGTGGACGCGCGGGTCCCGTTCGAGCAGCCGCTCGAGGAGGAGCCGATCGCCGGGGCGGAGGGGCTCCTGAACCTGACGCCGGAGGCGCGCGCGAACACGGCGATGCTGAAGGACCTGCTCCGGCCGCTGATCGAGCAGGGCATGCGGACGAAGATCCCCGAGACGCTCAAGCTCGCGGCGGACAGCGGCGCGGTCGTGGACGTCCCGCTCACGATCGATCGCGGCGCGCTCGGCGGCTCGCTGGAGGAGTGGTTCTTCGATGCGGTCGGGGTCTTCAAGGGGGCGCTCTCGGCCGCGCTCAGCAAGATCGGGCGCGAGCCGGATCCGTACGACGGGCTCCGGATCCTGCTCGGCGGCCGGCTCGGCATGCACCCGCTCTTCGCGGAGCTGCTCGCGGAGGCGCTCCCGCAGAACGTGCAGATCCACCGCTTCAAGGAGCCTGACAGGTCGAACCTCGCCGCGCCGACCGTGAAGACGTGCACGGCCATGGGCGTGCTCTCGCTCCAGCTCGACCGGATCGGGGCGATGCTGCGGGCCGAGCGGCGCGACAACTTCCGCTACCGCGTCGGGCGCGGGCGGCACGGGCAGCTCTACGACGTGATCGATCCGGCGGCCGACTACGACGAGTGGCGCGAGATGGGGGCCTGCACCAAGCCCGAGGTCGACGTGCTCTACATGGTGGCCGAGGACGACGGCGAGGTGGCCGCGGACGACCCACGCGTCAGCCGGACGACGATCCCCCTGGGCGCGGCCGCGGTGGGGCAGCGGCTGTACCTGCGGGCGGTCGCGCCCTCGCGGGTCGAGCTGGCCGCGGGGCCGCCGGGCGGCGAGCCGCTCAAGGGCGCGCCCGTGTGGGCGGTGGATCTGAAGACGGGCGCGGCCGAGAAGGTGAGCGGCTGAGCCGATGTCGGGTTCGCCGCTCGGGGCTCCGGGGCGCCCCGGCGACACGCCCTGGATCTCGGGCATCGACGCGCGCCTCCTGCTCGAGAACGCCAGCGACGTCGTCGCCCTGACCGACGCCGAGGGCGTGATCCGCTACGTGAACCCGGCGATCGAGCGGACGCTCGGCTATCCGCCCGGCGAGGTCGTGGGCCTGTCGGCCCTCGACTTCCTCCACGCGGACGACCTGCTCGAGGCGCGCGAGGGCTTCCTCCGCGCCGCCCGCGGCGAGCCGCCCGCGAGGCGGATCGTCGCGCGCTGCCGGCACCGGGACGGCACGGTCCGCTTCGTCGAGGTGATCGGCAAGAGGGTGCGCGACGCGGAGGGCAGCGTGGTCGTGATCCTGCACGCGCGCGACATCACCCCTGCGCGCGAGCTCGAGGCGATCTTCCGCGCGCTGCCGGACATCTGCTTCCGCCTCGACGGCGAGGGCCGGATCGTCTCCTCGTACGCGGCCAAGCCGGCGCACCTCTACGCCGCGCCGGAGCGGTTCCTCGGCAGGCGCCCGGACGAGGTGCTGCCGCCGGACGCCGGGGCGACGGTCGCCAGGGCGATCGAGGAGGCGCACCGGCTCGCCGTGGTCGCGCGCGCGTCGTACGCGCTGCCCATGCCCGGCGGGGAGAGGCGGTACGAGGGGCGCTTCATCCCGTTCGAGGAGGGGCACACGATCGCCGTGATCCAGGACGTGACCGACAGGTGGCGCGCCGAGGAGGTCCTCCGGCGGGGCGAGGAGCGCTCGCGCGAGTCGCAGAAGATGGAGGCCATCGGGCGGCTCGCGGGCGGGATCGCGCACGACTTCAACAACCTCCTGATGGCGATCCTGGGCTACGGCGAGCTGCTCAGCCGGCGGCTCGGCGAGGCCCACCCGCTCCACCGGGACGTGCTCGAGATCAAGAAGGCGGGCGAGCGCGCCGCCGCGCTCACCAGGCAGCTGCTCGCCTTCAGCCGGCGGCAGGTCCTCACGCCCGTGCTGCTCGACCTGAACGCGGTCGTGCTCGACATGCAGGACATGCTCCGGCGCCTCATCGGCGCGCGGATCGATCTCCGGACGATCACGGCGCCGAACCTGCCGAAGGTCAGGGCCGATCGCGGCCAGATCGAGCAGGTGCTCATGAACCTCGTGGTCAACGCGCGCGACGCGATGGATCGCGGCGGGACGCTGATCATCGAGACCTCGGTCGCCCGGATGAGCGCGCCCCCGGCGACCGAGGACGCGGAGGCGCCGCCCGCCGCGGCCGTGCCGCACGCGCTGCTCTCGGTGAGCGACACCGGGTGCGGCATCGACGCAGAGACGCGCTCGCACCTGTTCGAGCCGTTCTTCACGACGAAGGAGAACGGGACCGGCCTCGGCCTCGCGACGGTCTACGGGATCGTCAACCAGAGCGGCGGCCGCGTCACGGTCGAGAGCGAGGTGGGGCGGGGGACCACGTTCCGCGTGATCCTCCCGATCGCCCGCGACGACGCCGCGCCCCCTGCGCCGGCCGACCAGGCGCCCGCCGCGGCGAGCGCGCCCGGGCGCG
>CAYQYG010000380.1:0-7937 GCA_964421485.1 uncultured Polyangiaceae bacterium
GGTCCGGATGGTCGCGGTCCATCGCGGAGGGCGGCGCGCCGGGGGTCCGGCTGGAGGAAGCTTCCGTCACCGCCCGGAAGCTCCCGGACCGACGCTCCAGGCCCCGGCGGCGCGCCGGAGCCGCTACTCGGGCTTCCCGGGCTCGTCCCTGGGCCTCGGCGGCCTCCGGCTCGCGAGGCCCAGGCGGATCAGGTTGCTGCGCTTCTTCACCACGGCCCTCGCGGCGGACGACCACTCGTCGTACCACTTGCGCAGCTCGATCAGCGCCTCCCGCCGGGCCTCCTTCGACAGCGCCGAGGGCGGCGCCGGCAGCGGCGCGGTCGGGCCGAGCGCGATGCCGACGAGCTCCTTCAGGCGGATCCGCTCGCGCCTGTCCAGACCGCGCCTCGCCAGCAGCTCGATCGCCCTCTGGTCCTCTTTCCTGCTGCCGAAGCGCTGCTCGTCGGTGCCCTTCTCGAGCGCGTCGAGGCGGGCCAGGAGCGTCGCCACCCCCTTCACCGCCTCGACCCCCTGCGACACGCCGAGATCACGGAAGACGTAGGCCGCCTGATCCGGGAAATGGCGGCGCAGCGCGGCGCCGAACCTCGTGAAATTGGGCTCGTCCCACTCGTCGAGCTCCGCGACGGCGACGCGCTGCGCCCTGGCGCCCACCGTGTCGGCCGCCATCGCGGGGGAACGCGGCCCCGCGAGGACCGCGAGCAGCAGCGTGCGGCCCTCGACGATCTCCTCGTCGGCCATGCCCGCCTCGAAGAGCAGCGTGCGCACCGTCGGCAACGCGCCGAGCCCCGCCAGAAACCTCGTGACCCGCTCCGGCATCGCCTCGAGCGCCTCGTCCGAACAGTCGACCGTATCTTCGCGCATGCCCCGGCTCCCTCCGGCCAGCCCGGACACCGCAGCGGCACACCCGATGCAAGTGGACCATCGACGCTGGCAGATCACCCCTCCCCGTCGGATTCTGCCAGCGCCGATGGCCACCATCCTGCATGGCGCGTACCTTCCCCTGCCCAGGCCTGACCGCCTGCCAGCAAGGGCCACGCCATCGCCTGGCCGACATGTGCCCCGCTACCTGGATTTCGATTCTCAACTATATGTAATTGCATAGCAATTGACCCGTTCCAGACCCTCGCCGCCACCGCGCTGGTCGGCCGCTGGTCGGCCGCTGGCCGGCCGCCGGGGCCCGTTTGGCCGGCCGATGGCCGGCCAGTGGCCGGCCAGCCCGGCCACCTGGCCTGGCCCGTCGAGGGCGTCCCGCGTCATCGCGGCGCTCCCCCGGCGCCCCGAACCCCGGTTGCATTTCCCGGCGCGGGAGGACAGAGTGCCATTCATGCGCTGGAGCGCCGCCCTGATCCGTCGATTTACCGGCCCCCCGACCCTGGCCGGGTGACGGGAGCACGGGCGCGGATCAGTTCGACAGGCTCAGCGTCAGGTCCTCTCGCAGCGAGCTCGCCGCAAGGCAGCCAGCCCCCGGCCTCGGTCCCGGGGGGTGACGCGCGGTCCGCGCCGCCGCCGCCTTCGCGGCCGCGGCGCGCAGGCTCATGGCTCGTTCACCTGCGAGGCTGTCATGTCACGACCGATCCTGAGCGCCGACGCGTGTCGGCGCGCGCTCTCGTTGCGGGACCTCACCGATCCGGCCGCGGGGCCGCACGCGATGCAGATCATCCTGGAGGATATCCTCCGCGCGCTCGGGCGCGCCTGGGGGTGCGCGGCGATCGTGCACCGGGCCCACCCGATCGTATCCATTGAAGACAATTATGACCGGCTCCATTACCCGCCGGACGGGGCGGCGCGGGACGCGCCGTACACGCGGTACGTCTCCGAGCGGGAGCTGCTCCGCACCCAGACGTCGGCGATGATCCCGCCCTTGCTCCGGCGGCTCGCGGCGGATCCGCCCGACGACGCGCTGCTCGCCTGCCCGGGGCTCGTCTACCGGCGCGACACCATCGACAAGCTGCACACCGGCGAGCCGCACCAGGTCGACCTCTGGCGGGTGCGGCTCGGGGCGGCGCTCACGCCGGCGGACCTCCGCGCCATGATCGAGATCGTGGTCGAGGCCGCGCTGCCGGGGCGCGCGCTCAGGTGCTCGCCGGCCTCGCACCCGTACACGACCGACGGGCTCCAGATCGACGTCGAGATCGGAGGCGAGTGGGTCGAGATCGGGGAGTGCGGGCTGGCGCTGCCGGCGCTGCTCGACGAGGCGGGGCTCCACGCAGGTATTCGATCGGGGCTGGCCATGGGGCTCGGGCTCGATCGGCTGCTGATGCTGCGCAAGGGGATCGACGACATCCGCCTGCTCCGCGCGGAGGACCCGCGGGTCGCCCGGCAGATGCTCGATCTCGAGCCGTACCGGCCGGTGTCGTCGCAGCCGGCGGCGCGGCGGGATCTGTCGATCGCCACCGATGCGGAGGACACGCCCGAGGAGCTCGGCGACCGGGTGCGCGCGGCGCTCGGGGAGCGCGAGGCGTGCGTCGAGGCCGTCGAGGTGGTCTCCGAGACGCCGGGAGAGGCGCTCCCGCCTGCGGCGATCGCGCGGCTGGGGCTCTTGCCGGGGCAGAAGAACGTGCTCGTGCGGGTCGTGCTGAGGCACCTCGAGCGGTCGCTGGCGCACGAGGAGGCGAACGGGCTGCGGGACGAGATCTATGCGGCGCTGCACCGGGGGACGGTGTGGTGCTGGGCCTCGGGGGGGCCGCCGGGGAGGGCGCGCAGGTAGGCACGGCGAATCGACCCTCCCGCTCCGGCGCCGCATTGGGGTAGCGTCTGCGGCGCACATGGACGTCACCTCGATCCCTCCCTTCACCGCAGCCGGCCGCGCGTGGCCCTGGGGCGGCGGCTGGATGCTCACGGTGGTCTGCAAGGCGACCTTCCGGCTCGCGCCCGGCGAGTCGGTGGTCCACTCGGAGGCCGAGCCGCCGGTCGAGGACGACGTCCACTGGGACAACAACCCGTCGCGGAGCCTCGCGGCGGCGAGCGACATGGTGCCGTTCAAGCGGCGGCCGGAGGTGATCCTCGTCGGCAGCGCGTTCGCGCCGGGCAAGGCGCTCGCGCGGTCGATCATCGCGCGGCTGCTCGTCGGCGAGGTGGACAAGGCGATCGAGTGCTTCGGCGAGCGCGCGTGGGACCAGGACGGGAACCTGCGGGAAGGACCCCGGATCGTGAAGGCGCCGCTGCGGTACGAGCGCGCGGCGGGGGGGCCCGACTCGTGGAACCCGGTGGGGGTGCGGCCCGACGCGCTGCCGGACCTCTACGGGAAGGTGCCGCTGCCGGCCCTGCAGCCGGCGGGGAGCTACGTGGGGCGGCGCGAGGACGTGGTGCTGCCGATCGGGTTCGGGCCGATCGCGGCGAGCTGGCCGGAGCGGCGGGAGAAGCTCGGGCGGCTCGCAGGGCACTGGCCGCGCGGGCGCTGGTCGGACGCGCCGATGCCGGAGGGGATCGATCCGGGGTTCTTCAACGCGGCGCCGCGCGATCAGCTGCTCGCGGAGCTGCGCGCCGACGAGCGGATCGTGCTGGAGGGGCTGCACCCGGAGCACGGGCGGCTCGTGACGAACCTGCCGGGGCTCCGGCCGCGCGCGACCGTGGAGCGGCCCGGGCGCGCGCCCGAGGACGTGACGCTCGCGTGCGACACGCTCTGGATCGACACGGACCGGGGGCTCGCGGCGCTCGTGTGGCGCGGGCAGCTCGCGCTGGCCCACCCGGCCGAGCCGGGGCGCGTGGTGGTCTCGACGCTCGGCGCGGCGGCGCCGGCGTGGGCGCCGCCGCCGCCGCCGCAGCCCCAGACGGCTCCGCGCGCGGCGCCGGAGGAGCTGCCGGCGGAGCTCGAGGACACGTACGCAGGGGACGACCTCGTCGCGGAGGACGGGGACACGGCGACCGGCGAGCCGGCGGGGCTGGGCGCGGCGCTGCCGTTCGGGCAGGGCGCGAGGGAGATCGTCGACGAGCAGACGCTCGACGACGGGCCGCCCTGGGCGCAGGAGCCGCAGCGGATGAGGCGGCCCGCGGACGCGTCGCTCGAGCAGTGCGCCGCGATCACCGCGCAGGTCGCGCGGCGGCCGGAGCAGGCGGCGCAGATCCTCGCGGCGCACGGGCTCGGCGAGGAGCAGTGGGCGGAGATCGCAGGGCGCTGGGCGGAGGCGCTCCGGGAGGAGGCGCGGCGGGGAGGGACGGCGCTGCTCACGGCCTACGATGCGGCCTTCGTGGCGCAGCTCGAGGCGGAGCGGGGACCGATCCGTCCGGACGAATACGCGTACCTCGCGGTCTCGGCGGAGCGGGGGGCCGCGGCCGCGGCGCTCCAGCACCTCGGCCTGCCGCGGGGGGCGCAGGCGCGGATCGATCGGGTATACCTTGCGAGGATGGGCGCGGATCCAGCGCTGGCGGCGTGGGTCCACGCGGCGGTCGCGGCGGCGCGCCGCGCCTGAGGCCACCCGGGGGCCGAGAGGGAGGGAATCGATGGACCTCGACCGAATGCTGGAACGGTGCCGGCGCGACCAGTGGAGCGTCAGCGATCTCGACTGGACCCGGCGGCCCCGCGAGATGCCCCGCGAGGACGAGATCGCCGTCGTCCAGCTCTTCACCGACATGGCGGGCATCGAGCGGCTGGCCGGCGCGCTCTTCCGCGAGCAGGAGCGGCGCGCTCGGGACGAACGGCTCCGCGCGATCTTCGCGACGTTCGTGAAGGACGAGGTCCGCCACGCGCAGGCGGCCCAGATGCTGGCCGATTTCTATGACGTCCACCACTATCGCCATTACCAGGAGAGCGAGAGCCTCCGGGCGTTCGCGCCCCCGTTCGTCGCCGCCATCCACCACCTCGCGGACGACGTCGCCAACGCCTACATCACCTGCGGCGAGCTGATCCTCGATATCGCGCTCCTCCGGGCGATCGACGATTACGTGAAGGACGAGATGAGCGACGAGGCGATGCGCCTCATCAACAGGGACGAGTCCCGGCACATCGCGATCGACTATTACATGGCCGAGTATTACGCCTCCGACGAATACGAGGAGCACCTCCGGCGGTCCCGGCGGCGGACGCTCGCGGAGCGGGCGCAGGCGGCGAGCACGTTCGCGGCGATGCTGTACCGGGCGCAGCCGTTCATCCGCGACGTGTTCTTCGTGCCGATGGACAGGCTGGATCCACGCGGGAAGCGGCTGGGCGAGGCGTTCAAGCGGTTCCAGCTCCTCGGCATGAAGGAGCGGCGGAGCCGGCGGCCGTTCACGCGGTTCATGCGGGCGCTGCAGGCGGCCTTCATGAACCCGGCGGGGCGGGCCGTGGCGGGCGGCCTCATCGCCCGCGTCATGGGCGTCGATCCGCGCTACATCGAGCGCCTGTACACGGAGGAGGACCTCGATCGGGCGCGCAGGATGAGCTACGCGGAGCTCGCGAGGGAGGCGCTCGATGTGAAAGCTCGGGGCTCCGGGTCGCGCCCCCCTGTGGAGCCGCCCTGCGCCCCGAACCCCGTCAAGCAGGCGCGGTGAGGCGCCTCAGCCGCGGCGGAGGCGGCCGCGATCGATCTTGCCGAGGTGCGTGCGGGGCATGGAGTCGACCAGGAACACCTGGCGCGGGGCCTTGTAGGGCTCGAGCTCGGCGCGCACGAAGGCCCTGAGCTCCTCCTCGAGGCCCTCGCGGCGCTCGCGCGGGATCACGTAGGCGTGGGGCTTGACCAGGCCGCTCGGGTCGGAGGCGCCGACCACGGCGCACTCGGCGACGAGCGGGTGGCGGAGCAGGCAGTTCTCGACCTCGGCGGGGGCGAGCCACTTGCCGCCGACCTTGAGCATGTCGTCGCCGCGGCCGGCGTAGGTGTGGTAGCCGTCCGCGTCGCGGCGGAGCATGTCGCCGGAGACGTACCACTCGCCGCGGAACGCGCTCATCGTCTTGCCCATCTCGTGCCAGTAGCCGATCGCGCGCGAGCCGCCCCGCACCCAGAGCCAGCCGGTCTCGCCGTCCGGGAGCTCGCGGCCGTCGTCGTCGCAGACGCGGACCTCGAAGCCCGGGACCACCTTGCCCAGCGTGCCGGGGCGGACGTCGCCGGGGCGGTTCGTCAGGAAGACGTGCCACATCTCGGCCGTGCCGAGGCCGTCGCAGAGCTCGACGCCGAAGGCGCGCTTCCAGCGCTCGTAGAGCTCCACCGGCAGCGCCTCGCCCGCCGAGGTCGCGACGCGCAGGCAGGAGAGGTCCTGCTCGGCGGCGCGCTCGTGCGAGACCATGTGGCCGATCATGGTGGGCACGTTGATGAGGATCGTGGGGCGGTGCCGGCGGATCTGCTCGAAGAGGGCGTCGGCGGTGCAGCGCTCCGGGAAGAGGATCGACGCGCCGCCGACCGAGAAGGGGAAGAGCAGGTTCGAGCCGGTGGCGTAGCCGAAGTAGAGCTTGGGGACCGAGAGCGTGACGTCGTCCCGGGAGTAGCCCATCACGCGCTTGCCGTAGAGCTCGGCGGTGTTGATGAACGAGGCGTGCGTCTGCACGACGGCCTTGGGGCGGCCGGTCGTGCCGCCGGAGAAGAGCCAGATCGCCGAGTCGTCGCGGTGCGTGGGGAAGAGGTCGAGCGAGTCGCCGGCGGCGCCCACGCCCGCCGCGAGCGCGTCGAAGGAGGCGTGCGGGCCGGCGGCCTCGCCGCCGCCGACGACGAGCACGCGCCGGCGGAGGTGGGGCGCGCCGCGCGCGGCCTCCTCGAACGCGGCGAGGTCCTCGGCGTGCACGATCGCGACCTTCGCGCGGGTGTACTCGTAGAAGTAGGCGATCTCGTCGGGCTTGAGGTGGCGGTTCACCATCACGACCGAGGCGCCGATCCCGAGGGCGCCGAAGAGCGCGCCGGCGTACTCGGGCACGTCCGGCAGGCCGACGATCACGCGCTGCTCGGGCTCGACGCCGAGGCCGCGCAGCGCGTTGCCGAAGCGGGCCGCGAGGCGCGCGACGTCCGCGTAGGTGAGGCGGCGCTCGCCGCAGAGGATCGCGACCTTGTCGCCCAGGCCCTCGCGGATCCGCGCGAAGAGGAACCAGTCGGCCATGTTGACGATCTCGGGGATCTCGAAGGACATGGCGGCGGAGTCTGCTCCAGCGCCGGGCCGATCGGAAGCGGCTCAAGGATCGTGGACGTGCGGGGCTCCGGGTCGCGCGCCATGCCGCGCGCCCTCCGCCCCGGACCTCGATCAGGACTTGTCGTGGCGCCCGGCGGTGCCGGGCGAGGAGGGCGGAGGAGGCGGCGGGCCGCCGGTCAGGCGGGGCGCGCGCGTCGAGCGCGGGCCGCCGAAGAAGTCCGACGACGACGGGGGCTCGACGGGGCGGCCACCGGAGGTGCGCCCCGTGTCCGGGATGCGGGACGAGGGCGTGCGGACCGACTCGGGCCCGAGCGAGTCGGTCAGCGACTGGACCGATCGCTTCATCTCCGCGAGCCGCGCGAGCCGGAGGATCAGCGAGACGAGCCGCGCCGGATCGAAGGGCCTGAACAGCACGTAATGGCGGGTCTGCCCCTGGATGGGCCCGTAATCGCTCGCGCCGGTGATGAGCACCGTGCCCGGCTTCGGCGGGTAGTGCTGGACGATGCGCTCCAGGAGCTCCAGGCCGGTCATGCCGGGCAGCTTGTACTCGGCGCACACGAGGTGGAAGCGGGTGTGCTCGACGAGCCGGAGCGCCAGCTCGCCGGACATGGCCGTGGTGACCTCCGTGTCGCGCGAGAGGCTCGCCTCCATGGAGTCCAGCGCGCTCAGGTCGCTGTCCACGAGGAGCACGCGGCACCTGCGCTGCTGGACGCCCACGCCGCCTGCGCTCGCCCCCCGCGCGGCCTCGGCGCTCGATCTGGGATCGCCCATTCCCTACCTATGCCTGACCGACCCGGCCGGTTCAAGCGGCGTGTCGTTTCCTCGCGCCCACCGATCCCGACACCGGTCCCCATGTCCGTTGCCCGCGCCCGCGCCCGTGCCCGTTGCCCGCGCCCGCGCCCGTGCCCGTT
>CAYQYG010000380.1:8037-9134 GCA_964421485.1 uncultured Polyangiaceae bacterium
CCCGCGCCCGTGCCCGTTGCCCGCGCCCGCGCCCGTGCCCGTTGCCCGCGCCCGCCGCCGTTCCCGTGGCCGCTCCCGCTCCCGCGCTCCGCGCGGGGGCCCGCCGCGCCGGATCCCCAGTACCCGGGGCGCGGGTCCCTGAGCTATGGTGCGCCCGGGAGGAGCGAGATCCATCGATGCTGAGGGAAGGGGACGAGGCGCCGGATTTCGCATGACCGCCCCGCTCAAGCCAGGCGACACCTTCGATCGGTACACGATCGACGCCGTCCTCGGGCGGGGCGGGATGGGCATCGTCTACCGCGCGCACGACGAGCGGCTCGAGCGGCGCGTCGCGCTCAAGCTCGTCATGGATCCGAGCGCGACCGAGGAGGCGCAGGCGCAGCTCAAGGCGCGCGTGCTGCGCGAGGCGCGCGCGGTCGCCGCGCTCGATCACCCGAACGCGATCGCCATCCACGACGTCGGCGAGGCAGGCGGCACGCCGTTCATCGTGATGGAGCTCGTCGACGGCAGGACCCTCCGCGAGCGGCTCGACGGCGCGCCCGCGCCCGCGGGCGAGCGCATCGGCTGGCTCGCCGACGTCGCGCGCGCGCTCGCCGCCGCGCACCGCGCGGGGATCGTGCACCGCGACGTCAAGCCCGAGAACGTCATGGTGCGCGCCGACGGCCGCGTGAAGGTGCTCGATTTCGGCATCGCGCGGAGGAGCAGCGGCGCCGTCGACGCCACCGCGGCCACGCAGCCCACGGCGCTGGCCACGCTCACGGCCAGCGGGGTGCAGGTCGGCACGCCGATGTACATGGCCCCCGAGCAGATCCGCGGCGAGGCCGCGGACGGCCGCACCGATCAGTTCTCCTGGGGCGTGCTCGCGTACGAGCTGCTCGAGGGCGCGCCCCCGTGGCAGCGCACCGATCCGCTCGGCCTCGCCGCCGCGATCCTCACCGAGGAGCCGCCGCCGATGAAGGCCCCCGACGTGCCCGCGAAGGCGCGCGCCGTCGTGCTCCGCGCGCTCTCCAAGGCGCCCCCCGAGCGCTTCGTCACGATGGACGACATCGTCGCCCTGCTCGCCCCGCTCGCCGGCGCCGCCGCCTCCGCGCCCTCGC
>CAYQYG010000381.1:0-9134 GCA_964421485.1 uncultured Polyangiaceae bacterium
AGACCCCGTGCACGAAATGGGTCGATCCTGCGGTCCCCTTCGGCATGTACTCGGAGGGCAACATCCTGAACGGCGGCGACATCCTCGTGCAGGTCCCGGATCTGCGCGCCTACGGGAGCGGCCCAATCGACGTGCGCGCCGAGGGCAAATCGATGGCCGGCCTCGCCGGCGGCGTCACGATGACGACGTTCGGCGGCCTCGGCACCGCGGCCGGCATCGCGCTGCTCGGCTATGGCTGCGGCGTCGGCGAGAGCGGCGTCTGCGCGGCCGGCGCGATCACCGCGCCCTTGAGCGCCCTCCTCCTCCTCGGCCCCGGCATCTGGCTCATCATCGAGAGCGGCCCCGAGGTCCACGTCTCCTCCCCCGCCTCCCCCGTGGCCCGCCTCGCCCCCCGCCCGTCCCTCGGGCTGGGCGGCGTCTTCTGAGCGCCGGCCCACCCGCGCCGGATCAAGGCAGCGCGGTCGTGACCATGCGGGATATCGACCCGTACACCGGATCGGTGCAATCGGGATAGTATTGCCCCCCGCCGTTCAGGCCGGTGCACATGGTTTCACACGCCCCCACGATGTCGATCATGCCGCACGTCGAGATCGTCTGATCCGGATTCAGGTGCCCCGCGGCGCAGTCGCGCAGGTGCGACCGCGAGTTGCTCACGGTGCTCTGGCTGTAGCAGGCACGAGCGTAAGGGCTCGCCGCGAACAGGTTGCCCCAGAATCCCCCCTCGACGTCGGGATACGCCGCGATCTCCGGGCTCTGGACCATCGTCTTCAGCGGGTCATGGCTCGATCGCATCGAGATGACGACGGGCGCGCCGTACCAGTTCGTCCGCGCCGCGAGGCACGCCGAGACCAGCTCCTGACCCTTCAGATCCAGCGGCCCCTTCGCCCACGCGGTCGCGATCCCGAGCAGCCCGGAATACGTCTCATGGTGCAGGTTCAAACCCTCGTCGATCCACGTGAAGCTGAAGGTCTGCGTCTGATCGAACGCGCACCCGACCGCGTACCTGAGGAGCTCGCGCGAGAGCGCCCCCGCGGACCCGGGATCCAGGATCGCCTGGAGCGCGGCGGGGGAGAGCGCGGCCGGGCTCAGCGCGGTCGCGCTCAGGGCGCTCGGGGCGAGCGCGTTCGGGCTCATCGCGTTCGGGCTCATCGCGTTCGGGCTCATCGCATTGCCACCGAGGAGCCCGAGCTCCACCTCCCCGACCGCGTCGCTCTCCTCGGACCCGTCGACGGCGGCGCCGCAGCCCGAGGCCGCGGCGGCCAGCATGAAATTCAGCAGGATGCGCCTCGTGCTCATCATCATCTCAAGCTCCCCCCTTGTCCGTGAGCGCCGGCAGGGTCCCCGGAGGACCCATGCCCGGGCGCGTGGCTCGATCGCTGCGCGGACGCCCGGGCGCGGCCGGCATGTCCCCCTCGGGCAGCGTCGGGGCGTCCGGCGCACAGCGCCCGCCCGATCGCCCCGGCGTCACGATCAGCGCGTGGCGGCCCCGCCCGGGCTCGGAGACGACGTCGTCGAGGCCATAGATCGCCTCGATGGTCGCGGCGACGCGATCCACGTCCGCGGCTGGAGCCCAGTCCTGCGTGCGCGTGAGCGGGCCGCCCACGATCTCCGGCCGCGCGCCCTGGCGGATCGACACCCCGTCATTATGGACGGCGACGTTCACGTGCACCCGGAGATCCCCCGCGGTGCGCGCCGCCAGCCGCTCGTGCAGGGACAGCGCGAGGCGCAGCGCCGCCCGCCGCTCGCGCCCCCGCGCCTCCAGGTCGTCCGGCAGCAGGCGGACCCCGAGGATCTCGGTGCTCGTGACGGAGGCGCGCATGAACCCGCTCATCGAGAGCTCCTCCTCGACGAAATCGAGGATGCCGCCGATCTCCTCGGCGAGGGCCTCGTCGACGTCGTCCTGGATCGCCCGCATCCGGGCCTCGACATAGATCCCGACGGCCGTCCCCCACTCCGGGATGGAGCTCGTCCGGAGCCCGGGGCCCTCCTCCACGGCCTCCCGGAGCGCCCGGAGGAAGCTCTTCACGGAGTCGAATCGATCCGCGGGAGACTTCTCGAGGCAGCGCAGGACGACCGCGTCGATCGCGGGCGCGAGGGAGACGCGCTGGCTCGGAGGACGCGCGGGCTCCTCGAGGTGCTGGCGGACGAGATCCACGAGCTGCGCGGCCTCGAACGGGCGCCTCCCGGTGAGGCAGCGGTACGCGAGGGCGCCAAGCGCATAGATATCCGTGCGCGCGTCGATCTCACCCCCGAGCAGCTGCTCCGGGGACATGATGGTGGGCGTGCCGATCATCTGGCCGCCCGAGCTCAGCCCCACGCCGCGGCCCTCGGGCCCGACGAGCTTCGCGATGCCGAAATCGAGGAGCTTGATCGTGGCCGGATCCTCCCCGACCATGGCGATGTTGCTGCCCTTCACGTCCCGGTGGACGATGCCCTCCGCGTGGGCCGCCTCGAGCGCGAGGCAGACCGGCTCGAGGATCGCCAGCACCTCCTCCGCGGAGAGCCGCCCGCGCGCCGAGATCATCCGGTCGAGCGTCGTCCCGGCGAGGTACTCCATCGCATAGAATGGAGTCCCGTCCGGCAGCGCGCCGACGTCGTAGATCTCCACGATGTGGGGATGGCGGAGCCGCTGCAGGATGGCCACCTCCCGCGCGAACCTCTCCACGATCTTTCGCTCCGCGGCGAGCTCGCGGTGCAGCACCTTGACCGCCGCGCGCCCGCCGTCCGAAGCGCGCCTGGC
The DNA here is from genome assembly GCA_964421485.1 of uncultured Polyangiaceae bacterium. Lineage (GTDB taxonomy): Bacteria > Myxococcota_A > Polyangia > Polyangiales > Polyangiaceae > CAYQYG01. The sequence goes on from CAYQYG010000381.1 coordinate 2,741, forward strand.
GAGGTAGACCGAGCCGCAGCCGCCGGCGGCCAGCAGATGCTCGACGAGATACCCACCGATCGTCGCCCCGGACGGGAGATCGCGGCTCGATGTCGCCGCCCCCTCCCTGGCGGCTCCAGAGCACCAGGAATCCGTGACGTCCACGCCTGCCATGCTTCCCCGCCTCCCCGCCCCATAGCCCGGCCGGAGCGAGCCTGCGCCCGGTGACGTCCTCGATCGATCGAGCGCTCATCGGCCCGAGATCGATCGGACGGACGAGCGGTCGCGCACCTCGCGCACCGATGCCCTCGCATCTTCCATGCTGACACATTCCATGAATTCGGCCAATCTTTGGTATTCAATTTTATTCTCGCTACGAAATATCGTCCGTCTCGCGCGGGCTCGTCGCCCGGGTGCTCCGTCGCGGACAGCGGCGCGCAGGCGTGTGCGTCATTCGTGTCCACTCGGCGCCTGTGCGCCGGGGTCACAGAGTGCTAGAGGTACTCGCTGGGCGCGCTCACCTCGAGCGCGCGATCCACCCACCTGTCTCTTCCCGCCGCCGGGGTCGATGGGGTCGATGATCGCTGCGCGCTCGAATCCACCAGGCACCGAGCCCACCCCGGCGCGAATCTCCCGGTGCGTCGTCTGCGGGCAGCGGAGCCTCGCCGCGCGCTGCCCGGCGCACGGCCCGATCGCCGCCGATGACGAGGACCCCGCCCCGCCCGAGGAGCCGCTCCAGGCGCCGCCGGGGTACCGCGTCACGGGCGTGGTCGGCCAGGGCGGCTTCGGCGTCGTGCTCGCGGCCGAGCCGGAGGGGGGCGGCCGGCGGATCGCTATCAAGGTCCCGCGCGGCGACAGGCCCGGGGCCGAGGCCCGCCTCCTCTACGAGCTGCGCGCCCTGTCCTGCATCGGACCGCCCCACGTCCCTGCGGTCTTCGGCTCGGGGCGCCTCGACGGCGGCGCGCTCTACTTCGCGATGGAGCTCATTGACTCACCGACCCTCGCGGAGCGCCTGGCCCGGCGAGGCGGGCCGATGGATCCGGCCGAGGCGTGCGCGGCCGGGGTGGCCGTGCTCCGCGCGCTCGACGCCGTGCACTCGCGCGGATACGTGCACCGCGATCTCAAGCCCGAGAACATCTTCCTCGACGACGCGTGCGCGCGGGCGATCATCGCCGATTTCGGCCTCGCCACGCGGGCGGGCTCCGGGGAGCACGCGCTGGCCCTCACCCAGCCGGGCGCGGTCCTGGGCACGGCTGAATACATGGCGCCCGAGCAATGCCAGGGCCAGGCGATCGTCGACGGCCGCACCGATCTCTATGCCGTGGGCGTGATCCTCTACGAGATGCTCATGGGTCATCCGCCGTTCTGGGGCGCGGCCCCGGTCGCCAAGGAGGGCCACGTCAGCCGCAGGCCCCCGCCATTGCGCTCCGGCGCCTCCGCGGCGGTCACCCCGCAGCTCGAGGACATCGTGCTGCGATGCCTCGCCAAGGATCCCCGGGATCGATACCCGAGCGCCGCCGCGCTCCGCGCCGCGCTCGCCGCGGCGCTGCCGTCCACGCGCGCGGCCGCGGCGACCGCCGGCCCCGCGGTCGCCGCGCCCCCGCTCCCCGCGAGGGCCGCGGCGCACGAGCGCCGGACGATGTGCCTCGTGCTCTTCGAATCCTCCGAGGACGGCATGCTCCTCCGCAAGCGCGTCGGATCCTCCGGCGGACAGGTGCTGCACGCCGCGGGCGGCCGCTACGTCGTCGCCTTCGGGCACGAGGTCGACGAGAACCCCGTGCGCTCGGGCGCCCGCGCCGCGTCCGATCTGGTCCGGCGGGGGCTGTGCGAGCGCGCGCTCGTGGATCTCGCCCAGGTCACCGTGCAGATCCGGCACGACGGATCGAAGCGGCTCTATTCATCGCTCGCCGGCCGCGGGGATCGCTTCCCCGGGCGGGACGGCACCTCCGGGGTCACCCTGTCGCCGGCGGCCCGGGCCGTCCTGCGCGAGGACGACGCGCTGGATCCGGGCTCGCTCATTCCGACGAGCGACACGACCAGCTCGCCGTCGATCACGGGCCCGCTGTCCGCTCGCGCGCGGGAGTCGCCGCTGCTCGTCGGCCGCGGCGCCGTCCTCGATTCATTGCTCCTCGCGGCGCGGAGGGCCGCAGACGAGCGGATCCCGACCGTCGCGACCGTCGTCGCCGAGGCCGGGTACGGCAAGAGCCACCTCGCCCGCGCCCTCGCCGGCCGATTGCGAGAGCTCGTCCCCCATGCGATCGTCGTCGACCTGCGCGCCCGCGAGCCGGTCGCCGGCGGCGCGCTGCAGAGCGTCCGCGACCTCCTGCAACAGGCGCTCGATCTGCCCGCGCGCGCGCCCCCCGGCGCGGCCCAGGGCCTGCTCGAGGCGCGCCTCGGCATGGATTTCACGTCCGGGGCTCCGGGTCGCGCTCCACGCGGCGCGCCCTCCGCCCCGAGCCCCGTCCGGAGCGTCGAGGCCGCGGCCGTCGCGTTCGCGCTCGGCTGGGCGCAGGCCGGAGGGGAGCCGGCCGCTCCGGCGGGAGAGGGCCCGGTCGTCGATTACCCCGAGCTGCGCACCCTCAGGGCGGCGCCCGGCGCGCTCCGGTCGGTGCTCACCACGGCCGCGGGCGAGGCGCTGCGCAGGAGGGCCGCCGGCGCGCCCCTCTTCGTGGTCCTCGACGACGCGCATTTCGCCGACGACGCGACCCTCTCCATCCTCGAGCACGCGGCGCGCGCGGGCGCGGGCGCGCCCCTCTTCGTCTGCGCGCTCGCCCGCGCCTCGTTCGAGGAGGCCCGCCCTGCGTTCGGCGCGCGGGCCCGGCACCACGAGGTCCACCGCCTCGGACCGCTCGATGAGGCGAGCGCCTCGGAGCTCTGCCGCGCGCTGCTCCTGCCCGCGGAGAACGTGCCCGAGTCCGCCGTCCGCCGCCTCGTCGCGCGCACGCAGGGCGTCCCGCTGCTGCTCGTCGAGCTCATCCGCGGCCTCAAGGAGGAGGGCGTCATCCGCCGCCTCCCCGGTTCGACGCTCGGGGCTCCGGGGCACGCTCCAGGCGGCGCGCCCAGCGCCCCGAACCGCGGGGGCGCCTATTACCTCGCGACGGACGAGCTCGACAAGGTCCCCGATCTGCCCCTCATCGAATGGCTGGCCCACCGCGCCGTCGACGCGCTCGCCCCTGCATTGCAGGCGCACGCACGCCTCGTCGCCGCGCTCGGCGCCGAGGTGACCGCGCAGGAGGTCCAGGGCGTCCTCCGCAGCCTGGAGCGCGCCGGCGCGGCCGGCGAGCTCCCGCTCGACGCCCGGATCGGGATCGACCGGCTCATCGCCGCGGGCCTCCTCGAGGCGCGCGGCCAGGGCCGCGTCGCCTTCCGCCACGCGCTCCTGCGCGAGGCCATCGTGCGGTCGATGCCCGACGCGTTCCGCCGCGCGATCCACCTCGCGTCGGTCGAATACTATCGCGGCGCCGCCGCATTGCACGAGGAGCGGCGGCTCCCCCAGCTCGCCCACCACGCGGAGCAGGCCGGCCTGGGCGCCTTCGCCGCGGACGCCTACCTCGCCCTCGCGGCCGCGGCCCGCGAGCGCCACGCCTACCTGGACGCCGAGCTGTTCTACACGCGGGCGATCGAGCTGTCCCCGCGCTCCGAGGGCGACCTGCCCGACGCCTACCGCGGGCGAGGGCTGATGCGCCACCGGCTCGGCCGCTATCACGACGCGCTCGTCGATCTCGCCCGCGCCCGCGAGGCCGCGAGGGCCGCGGGCGACGCCCTCTTCGAGGCCGAGATCCTGCTCGACGAGGCCATGGCGCTCGACTGGATGGACGATCACGCGAGCTCCCGCGAGCGCGTCGAGCGCGCCCGCGAGCTCCTCTCGGCGCGGAGCACGCCGCTGCTCGAGGCGCGGCTCCTGCTGGGGATCGGCCGATCGCTCCACCGCCGGGGCCTGGAGGAGCAGGCCGCCGAGCACCTCGAGCGCGCGCGCGACGCCTCGGCGCGGCTCGGCGCCGAGGCGTACGAGACGCACGTGATCGCGCTGCTCATGCTCAGCTTCATCTATCAGACGCTGGCCCGCCTCGACGACGCCGAGCGCGCGCTCGACGCGACCGTCGCGCTGAGCGAGGCCCACGCCGACGCCCTGCACCTCTGCAGCGCGACCAACAGCCGCGCGCTCCTCTGGGCGCTGCGAGGCGACGCCGCCCGCGCGATCGCCGATTTCGAGCGGGAGATCGCCCTCGGGCGCGAGCTAGGCCAGGACGCGCTGGAGCTCATGGGCCATTACAACCTCGCCGAGTACCTCTACCAGAGGGGCGAGGTCGAGGCCGCCGCGCCCCACGTCGAGCGAGCGCTGTCCATCGAGGCGCGCCGCACCGGCGGGGCCGTGAGGCCCATCGTCCCCCTGCTCGACGCGAGGATCGCGCTCTACCGCGGCGACGAGGCCGCCGCGCGCGCGATCGCGGCGAGCATCCGCGATCGCGCCGCCCCGGGCGAGCCGCTCCCGGTCCCCTCCGAGGAGGTGCTCTGCGAGATGATCGAGCTCTCGACCCGCGATTCGACCGGCCCGGAGTGGGACGCGCTGGAGGACCGCTCGGAGCGCTCCTCGATCGGCCAGGAGCGCCTGGAGGTGCTCGAGGCGCGCGCGCTGTGGGCGCTCCGCCGGGGCCGCCCCGCCGAGGCGGCGCGGCGGCTCGAGGCGGCCATCGAATGCGCGTCGAGGATCCCCAACGCCATGGGGCCGCGGCTCGCGCGCGGCCTGGCAAAGGTCCGCGAATACGCCCCCGCGGGCGCCTGATCACCCCCCGGGTCCCTTGCCGGCGCCCCCGGCGCCGGGAACCATGCTAGCTTCGCCGCGCCATGCCCCGCCGCTTCAACACCGCCGGCCCCTGCGACCCTGCGCGCCATTACATGGTCCCGCCGCTCCGGCGCGCGATCGCCATGCGCGCGCTCGTCGATCGCGGATCGAACTTCGTGCTGCACGCGCCGAGGCAGTCCGGCAAGACCACCACCGTCATGGCGCTCTCGCGCGCGCTCACCGAGGAGGGCCGCTTCGCCGCGCTGATGACCAGCGTCGCGATCGCCTCCCCGCTGGGCGCCCGCGTCGGCCACGCCGAGCGCGCCATCCTCAAGATCTGGCGGAGCAAGGCCGCCGGCCAGCTCCCGCCGGACCTCCAGCCTCCGCCTGCCACCGCGGCGCCCGCCGGCAGCCGGATCCATACGGCGCTGAGCGAGTGGGCCGCCGCTTGCCCTCGCCCGCTCGCGCTCTTCCTCGACGAGATCGACGCCCTCCAGGACGACGTCCTCCTCTCGATCCTGCGCCAGCTCGATGCCGGCTACCCCGATCGCCCCGCGCGCTTCCCCTCGTCCATCGCCCTCATCGGCCTGCGCGACGTCCGCGACTACAAGGTCTCGGACAGCGAGGAGCGCCGCCTCGGCACCGCCAGCCCGTTCAACATCAAGGATCGATCGCTCACGCTCCCGAGCTTCACGCGCGACGAGGTGGCGGAGCTCCTCGGCCAGCATACGGCCGAGACAGGCCAGGTCTTCGAGCCCGCGGTCATCGAGCGCATTCACACGCTGACCGGCGGCCACCCCTGGCTGGTCAACGCGCTGGCGCAGGAGATGGTCGAGGTGCTCGTGCCCGACCCTGCATCCCCCGTCACGCTCGCCCACGTCGAGCCCGCCAGGGACAACGTGATCGCCCGCCGCGATACCCATTTCGACAGCCTGGCCGAGCGGCTGCGCGAGGAGCGCGTGCGCAAGATGATCGAGCCCATCCTCCAGGGGAGCGCGCTCCCGGACGTCGCCGAGGATGATTTCAGTTATGTCCTCGACCTGGGCCTCGTGCGGCGCGCGCCGACCGACACGCTCGAGATCGCGAATCCCATCTACGCCGAGGTGATTCCGCGCCTCCTGACCCGCGGCATCCGCGCCTCCATGGGCATGATCCGCCCCACCTGGCTCCTGCCCGACGGCCGGCTCGATCCCGCGAGGCTGCTCGACGCCTTCCTCGCGTTCTGGCGCCGTCACGGGGAGGCATTGATGGGCGCCTCGCCGTATCACGAGAGCGCGCCCCACCTCGTGATGATGGCCTTCCTCCAGCGCGTCGAGAACGGCGGCGGCACCCTCCATCGCGAGTTCGCCATCGGCTCCGGCCGCATCGATCTCCTGCTCGAATACAAGGACGTCAAGGTCCCGATGGAGCTCAAGGTGTGGCGCCCCGGCCAGCCCGACCCGGTGAAGGACGGCCTGGAGCAGGTCGACGAGTACCTCGCCGGCCTCGGCGAGCCGACGGGCTGGCTGGTGATCTTCGACCGCCGCCCGAAGGCCCGGAAGGCGGGTCGCAATGCCGAGGCGAAGCGCAGAAAGACGCCGGCCGGGCGGAGAGTCACGGTCATCCGGGCCTGAGATCCCCGAGAGAAAATCA
>CAYQYG010000382.1:0-9127 GCA_964421485.1 uncultured Polyangiaceae bacterium
CGGCTGCGCCGGTCGCGGCTGCGCCGGTCGCGGCTGCGCCGGTCGCGGCTGCGCCTTCGGGGCCGAGCCTCTCGTCGATCACGGACGCCGACTCGGCGCTCTCGGTGATCGGGCAGTGCGCGCTCCTGCTCTCGCGCGCGGGCGACGCGCTCCGCGCGGCGGATCCGCGGACCGCGGCGGCGTACCGCGTGATGCGCGCGGGGCTATGGCTCGAGATCGCGCAGGATCCGTATTCACCCGGCGAGGACGGGCGCACCGCGTTCGATCCGCCGCCGGACCACGTCCGCGGCGCGCTGCCCGGGCTCGTGGGCGCGGGCAGCCCCGCCGACGTGCTCGCGGCGACCGACGAGATGGCGTCGAATTTCCCGCTCTGGCTCGATCCGCACCGCCACGCCTCCCAGGTGCTCGACGGGCTCGGCGAGGAGTACGCGGACGCGAAGCGCGCGCTCCTGATCGAGGTCGGGTACATGCTGCTGCGCGCGCCGAACCTGCCGAACATGATGTTCAACGACGGAATGCCCTTCGCGGACGACGACACGAAGGCATGGATCCAGGCCGAGGTGACGCCGATCCTGGGCGGTGGGGGCGGCGGGGGCGGCGGCGCGCCGCGGCCGAGGAGCTACATTGACAAGCCGCTCGCCGAGGCGCGGGCGCTGCTCGCGAGCGAGCAGCCGATCGACGCGCTCGGGGTGCTCACGAAGGCCGTCGCGGGGGCGCCGACGGCCATCGATCGCTTCAAGGCGAAGCTCGCGCTCGCGCAGATCCTCATCCAGCTCCAGCAGTTCGCGATCGCGCGCGCGCAGCTCGAGGAGCTCGAGCGGATCGCCGAGCAGCACCAGCTCGCCGGCTGGCAGCCCGACCTCTGCGCGGAGCTGTACGGCGCGCTCTACTCGTGCCACCGCGCGCTCAATCAGGGCTACGAGGTCGCGCCCGAGGCGCGCCTGAAGGAGCAGTCCGCGTTCGAGCGCCTCTGCCAGCTCGACGCCGCCGCGGCGCTCCGGATCTCGATGGGCGGCTAATAACATTGACCGCCCGGCCGCGGTTTTGGGCTATGCTCGGCCGCCCTGGCGGCGCTCGTCTCGCCACCTAGACAGGTTTTGCTCAGCACGAGGGGAAAGGAGCCTTCGCGATGTCGAAAGAGGGATCAGTAGCGCCGAAGGAGCGCGTGAACATCACGTACAAGCCGGCGACGGGGAACGCGAAAGAGGAAGTCGAGCTGCCGCTGAAGCTCCTCATGCTCGGTGACTACACGATGCGGCCCGATCCGCGTCCGCTCGAGGATCGCAAGCCGATCAACGTGGACAAGGACAACTTCCAGAAGGTGATGAGCGAGCAGAAGCTCGCGCTGTCCTTCAACGTGAAGGACCGGCTCTCCGAGGCCGAGGACAACGAGCTCACGGTGAACCTCAAGTTCCGCCGGCTGAGCGACATGGAGCCGGAGGCGATCGCGAACCAGGTGCCCGAGCTGAAGAAGCTGCTCGACCTGCGCGCCGCGCTCACCGCGCTCAAGGGCCCGCTCGGCAACGAGAAGGCGTTCCGCAACAAGATCCAGCAGATCCTGGGCGATCCCGCCCAGCGCAACAAGCTCATCAACGAGCTCGGCCTGCAGAAGGAAGGGGAGTGAGCGATGGCGACTGAGACGCAGGCGGCGGGCGGCGCGGCGGCCCACACCCTGGAGGGTGGGTCACTGCTCGAGGAGATCCTCGCCGAGACGAAGATGACGCCCGGCGACGAGGGCTACGAGATCGCCAAGAAGGGCGTGCAGGCGTTCATCGCGGAGCTCGTCGCGCCGAAGCGCGAGGGCGAGAAGGTCGACAAGGCCTTCGTCGACGCGCTGATCGCCGAGATCGACGTGAAGCTCTCGCGCCAGATCGACGAGATCATCCACCACCCGACCTTCCAGAAGCTGGAGAGCGCGTGGCGCGGGATGAAGTTCGTCATCGACCGCTGCGACTTCCGCGAGAACATCAAGGTCGAGATGCTCAACTGCTCCAAGGAGGACCTCCTCGCCGATTTCGAGGACTCCCCCGAGGTGCCGAAGAGCGGCCTCTACAAGATCGTGTACTCGGCGGAGTTCGGCCAGTTCGGCGGCAAGCCCTACGGGGCGATCGTCTCGAACTACGAGTTCGGCCCGGGCCCGCAGGACATCGCGCTCCTGCAGAAGTGCGCGGCCGTCGCGACGATGTCGCACGCGCCCTTCCTCGCGGCCGCCGGCCCGCAGTTCTTCGGCCTGAAGGACTACCTCAACCTGCCGAACCTCAAGGACCTGAAGTCGCTCTTCGAGGGCCCGCAGTACACGAAGTACAACTCGTTCCGCGAGACCGAGGACTCCCGCTACGTCGGCCTCCTGCTCCCGCGCTTCCTCCTCCGCCTGCCGTTCGGCGCCAACACGGTGCCGGTCAAGGGCTTCAACTACGAGGAGGACGTCATCGGCCACCACGACCGGTACTGCTGGGGCAACGCGACGTACGCGTTCGCGACGCGCCTGGCCGACAGCTTCGCGAAGTACCGCTGGTGCCCGAACATCATCGGCCCGCAGGCGGGCGGCGCGGTCGAGAACCTGCCGCTCCACCAGTACGAGTCGATGGGCGAGATCCAGACGAAGATCCCGACCGAGATCATGCTGACGGAGCGCCGCGAGTTCGAGCTCTCCGAGGAGGGCTTCATCGGCCTGACGTTCCGCAAGGACTCGGACAACGCCTGCTTCTTCTCGGCGAACTCGGTCCAGAAGCCGAAGTACTTCGGCCAGAGCGAGGAGGGCCGCGCGGCCGAGATGAACTACCGGCTCGGCACGCAGCTCCCGTACATGATGATCATGTGCCGCATCGCTCATTACCTGAAGGTGCTGCAGCGCGAGCAGATCGGGACGTGGAAGGAGCGCTCGGATCTCGAGCGCGAGCTCAACGATTGGATCGGCCAGTACGTCGCGGACCAGGACGTGGTCTCCGCGGCGATCCGCGGCCGCCGCCCGCTCCGCAAGGCCCGGATCATCGTGACCGAGGTCGAGGGGAACGCCGGCTGGTACAAGGTCGACATGCAGGTGCGGCCGCACTTCAAGTACATGGGCGCGTTCTTCACGCTCAGCCTGGTCGGCAAGCTCGACAAGGAGTGAGCGCGGCCTGAGGCGGCCGAGGTGCAGGCGCGGCCGGCGGGATGACCGCCGGCCGCTTCTGTTTTGTGGGGGGGCGCTCAGCCGACGGGCATCTCGAGGGAGATCTCCTCGAGCGCGACGCCGAGGTAGCGGCGGGGGCGGATGGTGACGGTGGCGAAGAGGCCCTCGTCGGTCGTGTGCGCCTTGACCTTGAGCTCCACGCCGGCGGGGGGAGCGTTCTCGAAGAGCGTCCAGACGGCGGCCTCGAGCACGGGCTGGAGCTCGGCGGGATCGCTCGAGGCGGGCAGCTTCGAGAGGAGCGCGCGGAGGAACTGGACGACGCGGCCGACGAAGAGCTGATCGACGAGCGAGACGCGCTCCAGGCGGTCCTCGGGCTCCGTGGTCGCGCTGTCGTAGGTGCGCTTCTCGGGCGGCACGTACGCGGTCGGCGCAGCGTGCACGTAGACGGCGTCGCTGTTCGGCGCGGAGGCCAGGGCGAGCACGCCCGCCTTCGCGAGGTCGCGCTGCGTGTCGGTGGAGATGAACGCCTCGGTGGGGATCGCGACGCCCTCGTCGCCCTCGTAGCCGCTCTTGATCTCGTGGACCTGGAGGTTGTCGACCAGGCCGCCGGTGCGCGCGCCGATGATGCGGCAGGGCCACCCCGTGTCGCGGAAGCTGCCGAGCACGAGCGCGCCGACGAGGTACGCGGGGGCGAGCCAGACCATGGCGCCCTGATCGGAGGGGAGCTCCACGATCGCGGCCTCGCGGACGCGCGAGGTGGCCTTGTCGTAGCCGGCGCGGGCGAGCGCGCGGTTCATCGCGATCGCGATCCAGCGCATCGCGTGGCGCGCGGCCGCGGAGCGCCACGGGGCCTGGTGCGGCGCCTGGAAGAGCCCGAGCTTGTGGTCGAGGCGCTCGACGGCGGCGAGGTCGCCCTCGCCGAGCAGCTTCACGGTGCCGTTCACGATCGCGGGCATCGCGTTCGCCTCGGCCACCTTCGCGATCGCCTCGAGGCGGGCGAAGGCCGCGGCGGTGCCGTCGACCGCGACGTCGACGATCGCGGCGGTCGCGGGCGGATCGGTGCTCGCCGTCTCCTTGAGCACGCGCGCGAGCGCGGAGGCCGCGTCGTCGGGGCGCGCGCAGATGAGGTCGATGCGGATGCCGGGGTGGGCCTTGGCGCGCTCGACGAGGAACTGGACGCCGCGCCATGCCTCCTCGAGGCGGCGCACCTCGGGGTGCTGGAGGATCGCGCCGATCTGCGCGCCGAGCGCGCGATCGATCTGGGCGATCGCCTCGTTCGGGCGGATCGGCTGGCCGGCGCGGGGGCGCGCGCTCTGCACGACGGCCCCGATGAGCTCGGCGAACTTGCTGCTCGGAGCGGGGCTCGGGGCGGAGGGCGCCGCCAGGCGACCCGAAGCCCCGAACGTCGGGTCAGCGCGCGACGGCTCGGCGGCCGGCGGCGGGGCCGCGGCCTCCGCGGGCGCGGAGGAGCTGCCGCCGATGTCGACCATCGCGAGCAGCGCGTCGAGGTTGGAGCTCTCGCCCGCGGGCGCGGGCGCGGCGGGCGCGGCGGCGGGCGCGGGCCGCGCGTCACTCGAGCCAGCCGGGAGGTATCCAAGGATCTCCCGCACGAACGAGGAGCCGCTCCAGAGCCGGTCGAGCTCATCGCGCGCGCGGTCCTGCGTGATCGAACCGTCGCGCAGCCGATCGAGCACCTGCCGGCCGTCGAGCAGCGCGCGGAGCAGCGGCACCTCGGCGCAGAGCCCGTCCGGGCGGAAGCTCTTCAGCGCCGCCGGCGACAGATCGATGCGCGTGTTGCGACCGCCCGCGAGCACGCTCGGCACCTCGATCGCGATGCGCGGGCGGATCGTCGAGAACAGCCCGTCGAAGCGGCCGCCGTCGAGGCGGATCGCGTTCGGGGGCGGGCTCGCGCCCGCGTTGTAGGGATCGCGCGGGACGAGGTCGGCGACCACGAGGACGCGCAGCGGGAGGAGCGGCGCGCTCGTGCCCGAGGCGACCTCTTCCCCGACGTTGAACTTCATGTCACCCGTCAAAAAGCCCTTATTTTCGACCGCCATGGTCCGCGCAGCATAGGCGGCGCCGGTGCGCGCGAGAAGCGCTAAGCTCGCCGCCCATGGACGACCGCGACGCGTCGCACAAGAGCACCGCCGGTGAAGCCGCCCCGAGCCCCGAGCGGCGGCGCCTCCGGGGCGGAGCGCCGATCGGCATCGGGCTCCTCGGCTGCGGCACGGTGGGCGGGGGCGTGCTCCGCCTCCTCGCCGACAAGGGCGCGCACCTCGCCGCCAGGGCGGGCGCGCCGCTCGAGGTGCGCCGGATCCTGGTCCGCGACCTCTCCAAGGAGCGCGTCCCGGAGTGCCCGCCGGCCCTGCTCACCACGCGCGCGGAGGACGTCGTCGACGATCCCGCGATCGATCTCGTCGTCGAGGTGATGGGCGGCGAGACGCCCGCGCGCGAGCTCATCGAGCGCGCGATGGACAGCGGCAAGGGCGTGGTCACCGCGAACAAGCTGCTCCTCGCGATGGACGGCCCCGCGCTGGTCGCGCGCGCGGGATCGCGCCGCGTGGACCTCGCGTTCGAGGGCGCCGTCGGCGGCGGCATCCCGATCGTCCGCACCCTGCGCGAGGCGCTCGCCGGCGACCGCATCGAGCGCCTCACGGCCATCCTGAACGGCACCTGCAATTACATCCTCACGCGCATGCGCGACGACGGCGCCTCGTTCGACGCCGCGCTGCGCGAGGCCCAGGCGAAGGGCTACGCCGAGGCCGATCCCACGCTCGACGTGGACGGCCACGACGCCGCCCACAAGCTCGTGGTCCTGGCGATGCTCGCGTTTGGAGCGCGTGTCGACGCCGCGGAGGTCCCCGTCGAGGGCATCCGCGGCCTCGACGAGGCGGATCACCGGTACGCCGATCGCTTCGGCTACGCGATCAAGCACCTCGCGATCGGCGCCGACGCGGGTGGCTCCGTGGAGCTCCGGGTGCACCCCACCCTGATCCCCAGGCGCAGCGTGCTCGCGAACGTCTCCGGCGTGCTCAACGCGGTCCTGATCGAGGGCCGCGCGCTCGGCCCCTCGCTCGTCTACGGCCGCGGCGCGGGCGATCTGCCGACGGCCGTGAGCGTCGTCTCGGACATCGTCGACGTCGCCCGCTCCATCGCGTCGGGCGTCGCCGGCATGCAGACGCGCGGCCTCTCGGTCACCCCGCGCCCCCTCCTCCCGCTCGCGGAGGTCACGTCGCGCTACTACCTGCGCTTCGGCGTCGACGATCGCCCGGGCGTGATGGGCCGCCTCGCCGGCGCGCTCGGCGACGCGGGCGTCAGCATCGAGCAGATCGTTCAGCACGGCCGCCCGGCCGGCGGCGCCCCGGTCGACGTGGTCATGATCACGCACGCCGCGCGCGAGGGCAGCGTGCGCGAGGCCCTGGCCGCGATCGCGCGGCAGGGCTCGCTGCGGTGCCCCGCGCGCCTCTTCCGCATCGAGGGCGAGGCGTGAGGGCGGCGCCCCGCGACGCCCCGCTCGGCGTGTTCGACTCGGGTCTCGGCGGCCTCACGGTCGTGCGCGCCCTGCGCGCCCGCTGCCCTGCCGAGGACATCGTCTACCTCGGCGACACCGCGCGCGTCCCTTACGGCACGCGCTCCGCCGAGACGGTGATCCGCTACGCGATGGGCTGCGCGCGCATCCTGGTCCAGCGCGGCGTGAAGGCCATCGTCGTCGCGTGCAACACGGTGAGCGCGGTCGCGCTCGACATGCTGCGCATCGAGCTCGACCTCCCCGTGCTCGGCGTGATCCTGCCCGGCGCGCGCGCCGCGGTCGCCGCGTCGCGGGGCGGCGCGATCGGCGTGCTCGCCACGACGGGCACCATCGCCTCGGGCGCCTACCCGCGCGCGGTCGCCTCGCTCACCACGCGCGCCGAGGTCGCCGGCCAGGCCGCGCCGCTCCTCGTCTCGCTCGCCGAGGAGGGCTGGACCGAGGGCGACGTCCCGCGCCTCGTCTCCCGCCGCTACCTCGAGCCCCTGATCGCCTCCGGCGCCCGGTCGATCGTGCTCGGCTGCACGCATTTCCCGCTCCTCCGCGGCGCGATCGAGGCCGAGGCGACGGCGCTCGCCGGCGGGCCGATCCCGATCGTGGACAGCGCCTCCGCGACGGCCGACGAGGTCGCGGCGTTCCTCGAGGAGCGCGGCCACGGCGCGGCGCGATCGGGCCGCGGCGGGCTGCACCTCCTGGTCACCGACGTGCCGAAGAGCTTCGCGACCGTGGCGGCCCGCTTCCTCGGCGAGCCGGTCGAGGACGTGGAGCAGATCGACCTGTGAGCGGGCGCCGTTCACCGCCCGGAGAGGAGAGGGGAGAGAAGAGAGAGGAGAGAGAATGCACAGGGAGGCGGGGAGATCAGAGATCAGAGATCAGAGATCAGAGATCTTCTCTCTCCTCCCCGCCTCCCCGCCTCCCTGTGCATTCTCTCCTCTCTCTTCTCCTCTCGCCGTCGGTCGCACCATCGACCCCGATCGCACGTCACGATGTGGACAAGCGATCCACGAGCTCCTGAATTCGAGGGGTTTGGGCGAGCTGCCTGCGCGTCGCGATCGCGAGGGCCCGGCGGAGGCAAGCCAGGTCGTCTTCCCCGTGCCGACCGTGCCCATCAGGAGGACCCGCGGGTCCCCGAACGGCAGGTCGAGCGACTCCGCGATCGCTTCCGCCGGGCTGAGCGGCCGATCGGCGCGCCACGCGGGCACGCCGGCGGGCCGGTCCGGATCGAAGCGCTCGTAGATCTGCTGCCAGAGGCCACGGCGCGACATGGGCACACGCTACCATGAGCGCCCGCATGACCCAGCTCCGATGGACAACCGCCGGCGAGTCCCACGGCCCCGAGCTCACCGCGATCGTCGAGGGCGTCCCCGCCGGCCTCCCGCTCCTCGCGGCCGACGTGGACGCCGACCTCGCGCGCCGGCAACGGGGCTACGGCCGCGGCGGCCGGATGAAGATCGAATCGGACGTGGTCCGCTTCACCGGCGGCGTCCGCGGCGGCGAGACGATCGGCTCCCCGATCGCGATGGTGATCACCAACCGCGATCACGCGAGCTGGGCCGGCCGCATGGGCGCCGACCCTTTCCCCGAGCCCCCGGAGCCGCTCACGCGCCCGCGGCCCGGCCACGCGGACCTCGCCGGCGGCCTCAAGTACGCGCGGCGCGACCTCCGCGACGTGCTCGAGCGGGCGAGCGCGCGCGAGACGGCGGCGCGCGTCGCGGTCGGCGCCGTTTGCAAGAAGCTCCTCGCCGAGCTCGGCATGGACGTCTTCGCGCACGTCGTCTCCATCGGCCCGGTCGCCGCCTCCCTCACGGCCCTCCCGCTCGCCGACCTCCGCGCCCGCGCCCGCGCCTCGGACCTCGCGTGCGCCGACCCCATCGCGGAGGAGGCCATGCGCGACGCCATTCGCGACGCCGCCCACCGCGGCGACACGCTCGGCGGCGTCTTCGAGGTCATCGCCGCGGGCGTCCCCCCCGGCCTCGGCGACCACGCCCAATGGGACCGCCGCCTCGACGGCCGCCTCGCGCAGGCGCTGATGAGCATCCAGGCGATCAAGGGCGTCGAGATAGGCCTCGGCTTCGAGGCCGCGCGCACCCCCGGCTCCGAGGTGCACGATCCGATCGGCTATGACCGCGACGCGCGCTCATTCACCCGCCCCTCGAATCGCGCGGGCGGGATCGAGGGCGGCATCACGAATGGAATGCCCGTCGTCTGCCGGGCCGCGATGAAGCCCATCTCGACGCTCAAGCGCGCGTTGCCGTCCGTCGATGTGCGCACCAAGGATCCATTCGACGCGGCCTTCGAGCGGAGCGACGTCTGCGCGGTGGCCGCCGCGTCGGTCGTGGGCGAGGCGATGGTGGCCATCACGATCGCGGGGGCGCTGCTCGAGAAGGCCGGCGGGGACAGCCTCGGCGAGGTCTCGAGGAACCTCGAGGGCTACCTCGCCGGCGTGCGCGCGTATTAGCCTCGACTCGTGCACTCGTTCGGAGTGCCCG
>CAYQYG010000383.1:0-9122 GCA_964421485.1 uncultured Polyangiaceae bacterium
TCTACATCATCACCGAGGTCGGCTTCGGGGCGGTCGACGCCTTCGCCGAGATCGGCCTGGGGATGGCGAAGGCGGCGGTCCTCAACTCGCTGACGGCCGGCGGTTACGGCGTCTACGAGATCGGCAAGGCGATCTGGGTCGGCTACGACCGGAACGGCGTCCTGGGCGCGCTCGACTCCGTCAATGTGCTGGCCCAGTTCATCGACAGTGCCCAGGAAGCGACGCTTGCGGCGATGCATGGCGACTTCCGGGCCGCGGGCAAGGCCGGGACGTCGACCTTGGTCCTCGGAGCCTCCATTGTGCTCGCGGCGGCCGAGGGGGCGGCGGCGCTGGAGGGGGCTGCCGCGGCGCGGGCAGCCGCGAGTGGGGCAGCACGGTCGAGGGGATCCCTTGCAAAGCCTGCACTCGAAGGAGATCCATGGAGTCCGGCCGAGGTTGCGGCTCGGCGCGGAACAGTGGTGCAGCCCAATGGTCCTCTCGCAGCAAAGGCCCACGGTTACGAGCGGCGCATTGCCCGGAACAGGGCGCCCTTCGACTCCCACGGTCAAGAGGTTTACAGTAACGGGAAGACCTACATTACGCCCGACGTCGACAGCCACAATGGTGGCACATGGAAGATGTTCGACAGGCGAGGAAACCGCCTTGGAACATTCGACGCCGATCTCAGCAAAATCGGAGAATAGTCGTGGATTTTTTTGATATACACTTCACAGGTGATGCCCCCCGCAAAGACATGCCAGACTGCATATTCGGACAGATCTGCATCGGGTTGTTCCGAGAGAAATTTCTCTCGGATGTCACGTATTGGCCTCGCGCCAGATACGAGCAACAGTGGCTCGATGCGGCGCTGAGCATCCGGACGAGCTCCCATGGTGCTTTGATCACGTCGATATGCGAGCCGTCTTCATCAGACTTCGTGCGATGGTGGGCCCTCTATCGCGAAGGCTCGTCGGTCGTCGTGCAGGAGCAAATCTGCTTTCTCGACGAGCTTCACGATCCTTTCGAGCCCGACAGGGTCGAAGCATTCGTCAGGCCGCGAATGACGACGTCGGAAGACGGGCAGCCGATCTCGGAGTGGGTTACCAGCGTTGCCGCCGTCGAAGAGTTCGCGAGGAGGAGAGCGAGATGATTGACATTAAGATGAAGGCTTTGCTGGAAGAGGAGCAGCCAGACGGCGGCGATCTTTGCCGCGCGTCAGGGCCTCAATCCGCGCACTCTGCTTTGGTGGTCGTCCACGCTGCAGTGGCCGCCGGTTCATGAGAGCGCGCATGCGCTCGCGTGGTGCCCGTCGATGTCGCCCCCGGTCGGTCAGCCGAGCCCGCTGCCTTGGATGTCGTGCTGGCCTCGGGTCGGGGTGGACCGGCTCAGCGTGATCGAGCGTACCGACCGGGAGAAAGCGCCAGGGCCCAGGTAATTTTTCGAGCCCGTCCACAATGCGACATCTCGTGTGAGAATGCACGAAGGGCTTTGCAAAACCGCTTGCAGGCCTCGCGGACATCTGCCTATGGTCTGACCTCGAGATCCGCGTCGTGAGGGGCGGCGCCCCTCCGGCGCGGCCGACCCCTTCGTCTGCTGATTGTCTGCTGTCCAGCCACCCAGCGGGTGAATGATCCCCAGTGTGAGATCGATCATGGTGAACCAATGTCCGAGGTGCGGGCTCTGCAACCTGCCGACCTCCCAGCGATGCGACTGCGGCTATGCGCTCGTCGGCGCAGGCATCCCCGTGCCTCCACCGGATCTTTCGAACGGATCCTGGACCCACGTCCCGGAAGTCGACGCGCTCCCCGCCGAGGCAAAGGACAGGATTGTCAAGCTCACCCGGTCCGCTCAGCAGCTCACATGGCTGTCACTCGCGGCCCTCTGGATCCCGATCGTCCTGCTCTACACGGCCTTCATGGCCATCCGCGGGATCCGCGACAGCGCGCGGCTCCTGGAGCAATTCCCGCAGATTCCGGGCGCGGAGCGAGCGGCTCGATCTCGGCCCCGCCCGTGGCCATGGGCGCCCAGGAACGCGACCCTGGAGGCGGTTCGAGGCTTCCCTCAGGCGCGAAGAGCCTTCTGGATCCTTCCGTTCATTCCGGTCCTGTACATGACGGTGGTGGTCGCCTTGATCGTGCACACCGTTCAGTCCGTGATCAGGCGCGGCGGCGATCTGCCTCCCGGCACGAAGAGCGCCCTCGTCGCCGAGGCCGAGGAGGGTCGACGCGGGGCTCCGGGCGACGGGGTGGAGGGGTGGAGGGGTGGAGGGATCGGATCCGATCCGGCCGCTGGTAGGATGTGTGCGGTGTAGAGTGGAGCCTGTCATGAGGTCCCTTGGATGCTTCATCAAGGTGCTGCTCGCCGGCCTGGCCGGCGCCGGGCTCGCGGGGTGCGCGGGCGAGGAGACGCTCAGCCCGCTGCCGGCCGTGGACACGTATGACGTCGAGGCGTACGCGCTGCGGGGGGAGTACGACTGGGGCCGGGACCGGCTGGTCGCGACCGTGGGGATCACGCTCTCGCCGCTCGTGGCGGAGCTCCGCGGGGTCACGCTCGACAGCGAGGTGGCGGAGGTCAAGGCGGTGCGCGCGGAGGGGGGCGGGGCGCTGCCGTTCGCAGTGGGGGGCGGGGAGCTCGAGATCGACCTCGCGGGGGTGGAGGCGCGGGAGGGGGAGGAGGTCACGATCGAGATCGATTACGAGGCCGCGCCCGGCGATTCCTTCCGGGCGATCCCTTCGCGGGAGGGGGATCCGGTCAGCGCGCGGGTCGTGTACACGTTCTCGGAGCCGGAGGCCGCGCCGCAATGGATGCCCTGCCACGACGCGCCGCACGACCGGGCGCTGTTCTCCGTCGAGATGAGGATGGACGCCGGGGAGTCGCTGATCGCCAACGGCGACGAGGTGCTCGACGCGGCCGGCGGGGAGGGGCGGCGGATGGGGTACGCGACGCGGTACTCGCTGCCGACGTACCTGATGGCGTTCGCGATCAGCGATTTCGAGGTCACGGAGGGGGAGGCGGGGGAGGTGCCGATCTCCGTGTGGCGGAGGCGCGGGCTCGCGGGGGATTTCGAGGGGATCCTCGGGGGGCTCGACCGGGAGATCCGGCTCTTCGAAGGGCTCGCAGGGGCCTATCCATTCGAGAAATATGCGCTCGTCGTGCTGCCGGATTTCCTGGGCGGGGAGGAGCACGCGGGGATCACGTTCCAGAACGAGGCGGGCACGACGCGGCCGGAGCTCACGGGGGATTCGAGCCTGCGGGCGCACGAGCTGGGGCACCAGTGGTTCGGGGACCTGATGACGGTGGCGGCGTGGGATGACCTCTGGATCAAGGAGGGGATGGCGGTGCTGCTCAGCGCGGAGGCGGCGCGGGCGTTCGAGGACCAGGGGGGGGCGGGGACGCTCGGCGGGGAGCGGTGGTGGTGCGAGGACGGGGCGGCGATCCGGGACGTGTCGCGGGCGCCCCACGACAAGTACACGTCGGGGCCTTACAACAGGGCGGCGTGGCTGTTCACGCAGATCCGGAGCGTGGTGGGGGAGGAGGCGTTCTGGGGGACGTGGCGGGCGCTGCTCGAGGAGCATCGGTTCGGGGCGGTGAGCACGGACGAGGTGCTCTCGGCGTTCGCGCCGGCGCTGGGGCCGGAGGGGGCGGGGCGGGCGCGGCGGGCCGTGGACGCGATGGCGCTGCCGGCGATCGAGGTGAGGGCCTCGGGGGGAGGCAGGGCGGTGATGACGCTCAGGGATCCGGAGCGGATCCTGGTGGCGCCGATCGAGATCGCGTGGGCGCACCTGGACGGGACCGAGAGCCGGGCGGCGCTGGCGGCGGGCGTGCCGCTGGAGATCACGCCGCCGGTCGAGGGGGATCTGCTGGTGCTGGACCCGGACGACGTGCACCCGGACGTCTGGTCGCTCGTCGCCGACGAGGCGAGCGGGCAGAGCTTCGGGGAGCTGGTGGCGCCGCTGCGGTGGCCGTCCACGGCCGCGCAGGTGGCGCGGTTCTCGACGCTTTCGGGGGTGCACCAGCGCTCGGTGCTGCTGGACGGGCTCTGGCCGCCGGTCGGGCCGGAGGGGCTGGGCGAATTCGTGAGGGCGCTCCATAGCGAGGGGGCGAAGGCGGCGGCGATCCCGGCGGCGTGCAATGCGGCGATCGCGGAGGAGGATCCGCAGGCGCGCGAGGCGTGGCGCGCGGCGCTCGAGGGCGCGCTCCTGGAGGAGCCGCGGTGGAGGGGGCTGGGCTACGTGGGCAATCACGACGCGTGCGGGGAGATCGTGCCGCCGCTGGAGCTGTTCGCGCCGGAGTGGGCCGAGCTGGCGGCGGGGCTCGATGCGCCGAGCGTGCCGGAGGACAGGTTGTTCTTCCTGTCGAAGATGACGATCTACAGCGATTCGGGGGCGCGCGAGGCGTGGGGGGGCGCGGCGCGATCGGCGTACTCGGTGCGGGCGCGCGCGCTCGCGGCGCGGCAGGTGCAGCGGTACGCGCGGGGCGTGAACGAGGCGATCGATCTCGACGCCTGGAGGGGGCTCGTGCTGGAGCTGATCGGGTCGAGCGAGGCGCCCGAGGTGCTGAGACCGCTGATGCCCGCGGTGATCGCGGTGAGCCTCGGGGATCCGGCGGCGGACGCGGATCTGCTCGCGGCGCTGAGCGAGATCCTCCGGAAGCCGGTGACGCGCACGGCGCACTCGACCGCGCTGTGCGCGGCCTACGGGCTCGCGGGCGGGCAGGGGGCGGCGTGGGACGCGTTCGCCGCGGGGCTGGATCCGGGGGCGCTCTCGGGCGCGGCGCGGGCGCTGCTCGCGGAGCCGAGCGGCTGTTATCACTAGCGCGGTGATGGGGCGCGGGCGGGTGTGGTATGAGGGGCGCATGTGCTGCTTCATGGAGCCTGTGCAGCGCGTCTATGGCACGCGGATCTTCGCGGCCATGGCGGGCGCGGAGCAGGTGGTCGTCTACGACGCGCGCGTCGTGACGAAATCGAGGAACGCGATGGTCCTGCCCGTGCCGGTGCGGCCAGGGGCGCAGGGGGCCGTCGAGCTCATCGATCTGTCGCGGCACGAGGGGTTCTTCGACTCGCTCGCGGCGCTGTTCCCCGAGCTGTGGGTGCACGGCGGCCTGGGGATGGAGTCGCCGCGGACCCTCGACGTCGTGCGGGTGGGCGCGTTCGAGGCGTCCGTGGTGCCGACGATCGACGAGTTCTCGCGGCTCTCGCGGCGATTCTCGATCGGGGGGCGGTCGAGCCTCCTGCCCTGGCGGCGGCGGGGGGGCGGGCTGCTCGCGGTGCTGCGGGAGCGCTATGCGGACCACGCGTTCGTGGTCTACCAGATCGCGCCGGGCGAGAGCCGGCTGCATCCGTTCGCGTTCCGGTTCACGAGCCGCTATCCGTACCTCTTCTTCCCGACGCTGCACGTGCACGACCGGACCGCGCCGGAGCAGGAGCTCTTCGATCACGAGCTCTATGCGCAGCGGGCGACGCTCTACGAGCGGACCCCGGGCACCGTGCAGCAGCTCGGGGGAATGGGGCTGCCGTGGTTCGTCGATCCACACCTGCCCCTGGACCGGGCCAGGATCGTGGGGATGCACCCGAACCGGGACAGCTTCGCGGCGCTGGACGGCTGACTCACCGCCAGGCGCCGGCCGGGGAGGAGGCGCGGGCGGCGCAGGCGGCGGCGCCGAGGGCAGCGAGCGCGGCCTCGGGGTCGGGGGTCCAGCCGTCGAGGTCGACGGGGCTCGGGGCGCAGGGCGCCGAAGGCGACCCGGAGCCCCGAACGTCGACGGGGCTCGGGGCGCAGGGCGCCGAAGGCGACCCGGAGCCCCGAACGTCGACGGGGCTCGGGGCGGAGGGCGCCGCCGCCTGGCCGGCGCGGGCGCGGGCGATGAGCTCGTCGGCGCGGACGGCGATCTCGGCGCGGGGGAGCGCGCCGGCCTCCCACTCGGCGCAGACGACCTCGGGGCGCCAGGGCTCGCCGCGGCGATAGCGGACCGCAGGGTCGAGGCGCAGGGCGGCGATCGCGGCGCGCCAGGCGCGGGGGAGCTTGCGCTCGGGCGCGGGGACGCGGGCGCCGAAGAGGGTCTCGAGCGCGGCGGCCGCAGGGTCCGCGAGGTCCTCGTCGGCGAGGTGGTGCGCGAGGAAGGACCAGGCGCCGGGGTGGCCGAAGCGGGCGATCGCGGAGAGGAGGGCAGGGGTGACAGGGGTGCGGCGGAGCCAGGGCTCCATGCGGGCGAGGTCGGCGGCCTCGCCGCCGAGCACGAGGATCTCCATGGCGCGGGCGCCGAGCGTGGCAGCCTCGGGGCGGGCCTCGCGGACGGCGATCACGGGGTCGTCGTGGCCCCAGAGGAGCAGGAGGCGCGCGGCCTGCCAGGCGACCTCGGGGTCGGGGGAGCGCATGCGGAGGCGGAGCGCGCCGACGAGGTCGGGGAGCTGGGCGGAGGGGGCGGCCGGAGCGCCGGGGGCGGGGAGGCGGGCGAGGGCGCGGAGCGCGGCCTCCATGACGGCGGGGCTGGGGTCGTCGAGGTGCGGGAGGACGGCCTCGAGGGGCAGGGCGCCGCCGCGGGCGCGGAGGTCGAGGCCGGCGGCGCGGGCGATGGGGTGAGGGGAGGCGATCAGCGCGGTCGCGAGACGGTCGAGCCCGGGATGCGGCGAGGCGGCGAGCGCCTCGGCGGCGACGCGGCCGAGCGCGCGGGCGCCTTCGGGCAGGGACGTGAGGGCCGCGGCGAGGGCGCGGAGCGACTCGCCGCCGTCGACGCAGGCGAGCGCGAACGTGGGGCCCCAGATCCGGTAGGGCTCGGGGGACTCGAGGGCGCGGCCGAAGGCGCGGAAGAGCGCGTTGAGGCAGCCGGGGCCGGTGACGAGGACCGCATCGAGCTGCTCGAGGATGCGATCCTCGAGGGCGGGGCGCTCGAGGGCGGGGCGGAGCGCGCGGTCGCGGGCGAGGCTCGACATGACCTCGGCGCAGGCCTCGACGATCTCCGCGTGGAAGGCGGTGACGGGCACCGGTTCGCCGCCCTCGTCCCCGAGGCGGACCGGCGGCGGCTCGGCCGCGTCGAAGGCCGCGAGCGGGTCGTCGGGGCCGCCGGCGAGGGCCTCCTCGGCCTCGCGATCGAGCGCGGCGAATTCGGCCTCGACCGCCGCCTCGTCGACAGCCGGTGCGGGCTCGTCGGGCTCGGGGTCCTCGTCGTCCTCGCCGTCGTCCGCGAAGGGGTCCTCCTCGTCGCCGCCCTCGTCGAGCGAGGCGGTGAAATGCGCCGCCGGGATCGGGCGGGCGCGCGGGCGGCCGCGCGAGGCCGTGGGGAGCGGGGGGGCGGCCGGCGGCGGCTCGAGGTCGAAGGGGTCCTCGCCGTCCTCCTCGGCGGCGGCGAGGGCGGCGCTCAGCGCGACGGCGAGGGCGTGGAGCGGGGCCGCGGCGGCGGGGCCGGCGGCGGCGAGGACCTGGGCGGCCGCGCGGCGGACCGCGGCGAGGGCGGCGGCGGGGTCGTCCGGGCGGTCGATCGCGGCGCGGAGCGCGGCGGCCGCCGTGGCGCGGGCGGGGTGCGCGGGCAGGCGCTCGATCTCGGCGAGGGCCTCGTCGAGCGCTTCGTCGAGGGGGGGGAGCGCGTCGATCACGAGGCGACCTCCGCGAGCGCGAGGCCGCGCGCGCCGTCGCGGGAGACGGCCCAGGCGGCGAAGGGGGCGCGCGCCGCCCGCTCGGAGCGCGCGGCGCCGTGGCGGAGCAGGGCGAGGGCGTACGCGAGGCTCATCGCGCCCGAGGCCGCGCCGACGGCGCCGATCTCGCCCTCGAGGCAGCGCGACTCGTGCTCGGGATCGAGGCGCGAGGCCGCGCGCGCAGCGGCGAGCAGCCACTCGGTCTGGCGGAGCGCGTCGACCTCGAGCTGGCCGAAGGCGGCGCCGATCGGCGCGGAGGCCGGCGCGGCGCGGAGGAGGCGCGTGAGCGCGGCGCCGTCGACGATCTCGTCGTCGTCGTCGGTGGAGGTGCCCTGGGCCGTGCCGGCGAAGAGCACGCGGCCGATCGCGGGCACGCCGAGCTCCTCGGCCGCGGCGGGATCCATGACGACGAGCGCGGCGGCGGCCTCGGCGGGGGTGAGCGGCCGCTCGGCGTAGGGGCTCGGCGCGCGGGCGAGGCGGTCGGCGAGGCGCGCGGCGGAGACGAACGAGTCGACGGCGAGCACGACCGCGGCGCGCGCGGCGCCGCCGGCGAGGAGGTCGCCCGCGAGCGAGAGCGCGGCGAAGGCCGAGGCCTCGCCCTCGAGGCGCGTGGGCGCGGCGCCGCCGAGGCGGCGGGCGG
Organism: uncultured Polyangiaceae bacterium; assembly: GCA_964421485.1. Classification (GTDB taxonomy): domain Bacteria; phylum Myxococcota_A; class Polyangia; order Polyangiales; family Polyangiaceae; genus CAYQYG01. The sequence goes on from CAYQYG010000383.1 coordinate 8,247, forward strand.
CGAGGGCCTCGACGCCGGCGCGATCGGCGTCGCCGAGGCCGGGGCGCGGGCCCGAGGTGCAGACGAAGAGCGGCGCCTGGCCGAGATCGAGCGCGCGCCCGTCGTCGAGCGGCAGCGTGGCCTCGTAGAGCGCGGCGACCGCGAGCCGCCCCAGCCGCTCGCCGAGGGGGGCGCGGGCGCCGATCCAGGGGCAGAACGCGACGGGCGCGGGATCGCCGCTCGCGAGCATGAACGGCGAGGGCCGGGGCGGCGGGCCGCCGGCGCGCACGAAGAAGACGTTCTCGGTGGACGTCAGGCCCGCAGGCGACACGAGCCCGAGGCCGACCACGGCGAGCTTCATGAGTGGCTCATCCCTCCGGACTGCTCGAAGGCGCCGGTGAACTCGATGGTCGGCGCCTCCATGCTGACCCCGCCCGCGCCGGACGAGATCTTGGCCGCGCCGCACTTGAAGGTGACGGTGCCCGCGGTCAGCGTCATCGCGCCGCCCGATTTCACGGTCGCGCGCGAGGCCTTGAGCAGGAAGCTCGCGGCCTTCACGGTGAGCGCTCCGGTCGATTTCATGCTGATGCGCACCAGGGACTTGCGCGAGATCTTGCCCTTCACGCTCAGCTTGCGGCTCCCGACGACCTCGAGCGCCGCGCCCAGCACCCTGAGCGCGCCGGACCTGGCCTTGACGATCTTGGTGCCGCCGGTGACGAGCGAGCTCGTGCCGAGCGTGGTCCAGCCGATCTGGCCGGGGGTGAGCACCGCGTAGGCGCCGACGAGCTCGACGGCGACGCCCTTGACCAGGATCTTGCGGTGGCCCGGCCCCGGGCCTGCGGGGCCGGCCGCGTCGCCGGCGCCGCCCCCCGCGCCGCCGCCGGGCTCGGGCGCGCC
>CAYQYG010000384.1:0-9088 GCA_964421485.1 uncultured Polyangiaceae bacterium
CCCGACAACGGCGCGACCTACGTCTGCACCGAGGTCCCCGGATAGCCGCCGCGATCACCCGGGCGCGGCTCAGCGGCGCTCGAACCGGCCGGTCGCCTCCTTGACGGCGATGCGGCCGATCACGTCGTTCCGGCCGAGCGCGTGGGCGCGGTGGCCCAGCGCGCTGTTCTCGAGGGCGCGCGAGGGGCTGGGATGGATGTCCTGGTCCGAGAACAGCGAGGTCAGGCGATCCCAGATCCGGCGCCGCGCCTCGGCCGCCTCCCTCCCGGAGAGCTCCTGGAAGGTGCCCCAGAGGATCACGCTCTGCCAGTTGGCGAGATCCTCGATGTGGTCCACCTGGAAGCAGACGGCGGGGTCCTCGCGCATCATCTGCACCTTCAAACCCTCTCCGGATCGGAAGTAGAGGCTGCCCTCCGCGAACACGTACCCGATCGGCACCACATACGTCCGCCCGCCGGCGTGGCACCCGAGGCGGCCGACGATCTCGTGGGCGAGGACCTTCTCGATCTGCTCCGGCGTGAGCGCGCCGGAGAGGGCGCCCTCGGGCGCGATCCAGTGCGGCGGCGCGCCGAGGGCCCGGAACCGGGCCCGGCAGGCGTCGCAGAACAGCCCCTCCGAGGGCACCCCGCAGGCGAGGCACCGCTGGGGCTCGCGGCGCGGCATGGCGGGGGACGGGCCGGCGGCCTCGCGCGGCACGAGCACCACCGGGCAGGGCGCGGTCCGCGCGACGCGCTCCGCCACGCTCCCGAGCAGCACACCGCTCACGCCGGTGTGGCCGTGGGTGCCCAGGAAGAGGAGATCGATCTCTTCCTCCCTGGCATAGCGGACCACCTCGTCCGCCGGCGTCCCCAGCCGCACCGAGGTCAGGACCGGGACGTCGGGGCCGAGGTCGGCCGAGAGCCCCGAGAGCGCCGCCGCGGCCGCCGCGTAGGCCTCCACGGTCCGCGCGACGTGCAGGAGGTGGAGCCGCCCGCCCGCCCGCCGCGCGTGGGCGTGCGCGGCGCGGGCCGCCGCCTCCGAGATGTCGGAGAAATCGGTCGCGACGAGGATCCGCAGGACCGCCGGCGCTGCGCGCTCGCTGAGCTCCGCCACGGGCCGTGAGGATGCAATCTCCTCGCCGCCGCGCGCTCGTGACGCGCGCGAGGGCTGGACGGGGTCGGCCCCCCGTGCTCTCCTCGCCGAGAGAGGGGCTTATCATGACGCGATCCTGGACGAGCAGATGGCTCCGCCTCGCCGCGTGCGCCGCGCCCGCGGCCGCCGTGGCGTGCAGCGAGCCCGATGTCGCGGACCCGCCGGGCGGCGTGGACCCAGATCCTCCGGTGACGCGGATCGCCTTCGGGTCGTGCATGCACGAGTCGGAGCCGAAGCCGGTCCTGGACCTCGCCGCGGCCTCCACGCCCGATCTCTTCCTGTTCCTGGGCGACAACCTGTACGGCGACACCGACGACATGGCCGTGCTCCAGGCGAAGTACGAGGAGCTCGCCGCCTCCCCGGAGCTCCAGCGCCTGCGCGCGGCGGCGCCGGTGCTCGCCACCTGGGACGATCACGATTACGGTCGCAATGACGCCGGCAAGGAGTACCCTTTCAAGGCCGAGTCCAAGGCGCTGCTCCTCGATTTCTGGCAGGAGCCCGCGGATTCGCCCCGGCGGTCGCGGGAGGGGATCTACACGTCGTACCTCTTCGAGGAGCCCGGCGGGACGCTGCAGGTGATCTTCCTCGACATGCGCTGGTTCCGCGATCCGCTCGATCCGAACACCGATCCGCAGCAGTACAAGCACGATTACATGCCCACCTCGGACACGTCGCGGACGATGCTCGGCGAGGCCCAGTGGGCGTGGCTCGAGGGCGAGCTCTCGCGGCCCGCGGACGTGCGCATCGTGGCGTCGAGCATTCAATTCGGCCACGAGTACAACGGCTGGGAGTCGTGGACGAACATGCCGCACGAGCGGCAGCGCATGGTGGACCTCATCCACGCGACCGGGGCCGAGGCCACGATTTTCATCAGCGGCGACGTGCACTGGGGCGAGCTGTCGAGGCTCGACGCGCCGGGCGGTTATCCGCTCTATGACCTCACGTCGAGCGGGATCACGGAGGAGTGGCCCGAGATCGACGAGAACGCGAACCGGGTGGGGCAGCCGGTGGCGGAGAACAACTACGGGTTCGTGGAGATCGCCTGGGGGGAGGACGACGACGTGATCACGCTCGGGATCGTGGACGTGAGCGGCGCGGAGCGCGTCCGGCGGGAGGTGCCCGCGAGCGAGCTGAGGTTCTGAGGGATCGACAGCCGGCGGGAGGGGTTGCTCACCCTGCCTTCGCTGCGAGCGTGAGCTGTCGGGCAATACCGAAGGGATCGAAGATCCTCGGCAGCTCGGTCACCGGGCGCATTCCTGTGACCCAGCGGTCGTGCTCGTACGCATACTGGAAAGCCTCGCCGATCGAGATGCGGTCGGGTGGTGGGATGTCGGGATCCTTGAGCGGGGCACCATCGGGATAGCGGCCAGCCAGCGCGCCGGCGAATTGGTAGAGGAACTCGTCGTGCGTGGGCTCGACGCCGGGCGCGGGGTCAGGTGTCGGAGCCGTGGAGGCGCACCAGGATCTCGTGAAAGGCAGCCACGTCACGTGCGTAACGAGGGCGGTCGAGGCCCTTGCTCACCCCGCCGGAGAGGAGGAGAGCGCGACGCTTCACGTTCCGGGGAGCCGCGAGATGGGGACGAGGCGGATGTCTTCGGCCGGAGGCCAGAAGTGCTCGGCCCAGACGGGCTCGCCGACGGCGGGGAACGCGACGTAGGCGCACGGGTGCGACCAGTTGGCGTCGGGGGCAAGATCGACGAAGAAGAGGGCTGCCTCGCCGGAGAGGCCATCGAGGGCGGGGACAGGCCGGTCATGCGCGTCGCGCACGCCCTCGAGGAGCGCCCTGCCCTCCGCGACGGAGACCTCGTGGTGCGGCTCGATGCGGTCGCCGAAGAGCGCCCAGAAGCGGCGTGTGGTCTCGGGGGGCGGGTCGAGGATCCAGCGGAGATCGCCGGCGCCACGGCGGGCGCCGAAGACCTCCTGGGCGACGGAGACGACCGATTGGTCGGGAGCATGAAAGCGCGTATCCTGGCGGACGGCGGTGACGGCCTGCATGTCTTCGAGGCGAAAGACGTTCTTGGGCTCGACCGTGGAGACCACGATCTCGGAGTGCGTGGTCGCGATGAGCTGAACGTTGGGGAACATCGCGCGGAGCCCCGGGACGACGTTCTCCTGCCAGCGCGGGTGCAGGTTCGCGTCGATCTCGTCGACGAGGCAGACGGCCTCCTGCTCGAGGACCTTCTCGGGCTGATCGGTGCACAGGCTGAGGCGAAGGAGCAGCTCGGCCACGATGGCGAAGACGCTGCGGAAGCCGTCGCTCAGCGCCTCGATGGGGACGCGGCCGGTGGGGGTCTGGAAGATCACGTCGAAGCGGTTGTCGACCCTTCGAACGTGTATGGATGGACCAGGGTGTTCAGCGCGTGCCGCAGGGAGTGCCAGAGGGGCAGATCCTCGTTGCGATCGGCCTTGGCCCTGGCGCGCTGGAAATCGAGGTTCACGATCCACTGCTTGACGGATTGAGATCGGCCGCGGACCTTGCCATCGTCGGAGATCGTGGGGGCGAGGGCGTGATTGCGGCAGCCGTTGAGCGTGCCGTGCAGGTTCGGACCGGGCACCGGGCCCGGAGGCAGGAGGCGGTACAGGTCGAAGCTCGTCACGAGCCCCGTCGGGCGGCCCGGCATCCGCTGGACGTGGTGGAGCCAGCCCTTGAGCGAGGGGCTCGTCGATTGTTTCCAGTCCAGATCGTCATGGGGTCGCATCGTCATCTTGACCGAGAATGACTGGCGGCGAAACTCGCTGAGATCAGCCATGCGAGGCAACCGCGGGCCCAACAAGTCGGTCCAGTGGATCTCGAGGAGCGACTCGGTGGCGCCTTGGCGGACATCCCGCTCGATCAATCGGTCACCTCCGTATTAAGAGCTCAATTCCGTGAAACAGCCCGAGAGCGCGTCGAGGACCGCGGTCTTTCCCGAGCCGTTGTCGCCCACGAAGAGCGCGACTCCGAGAGGCTCGACAGGCGTCCGCCCCGGCTCCGTCAGGTCGAACACCGCCTCCCGGAAGCAGCGGAAATCCTTGAGCGAGATGCGAGTGAGCTTCATGCCGGGGGTGATGTTAGCAGCACCAGGAGAGCCGCTTCCACTTCCGTTCCAACTTCCGTTTCCGCCGCCATCTCCGCTCCGGTTTCCGGATCCGTTTCCGTTTCCGGGTCCGTTTCCGTTTCCGGGTCCGGGTCCGTTCCCGCGCCCGCGCCTGCGCCCTCACGCCCCCCGGGCGAACAGCCCCTTCAGCACCTCCCCCGTCGGGGTCTTCTTCTTCGCCACCTCGCGGGGGGCCCCCTCGGCGATCAGCCGGCCTCCGGCGGCCCCACCCTCCGGGCCCAGCTCGATCACGTGGTCCGCGCAGGCGATCACCGCCGGGTGGTGCTCGATGATCACCAGCGTGTCCCCGCGCTCGACCAGCCGATCGAGCACCTGGATGAGCCGCGCCACGTCCGCCAGGTGCAGCCCGGTCGTGGGCTCGTCGAGCACGTAGAGGGTCGGCTTCGTCCGCGCCGTGCCGGTCAGCTCGGCGGCGAGCTTCAATCGCTGGGCCTCGCCGCCGCTCAGCGTATGCGAGCCCTGGCCGATGCGCAGATAACCGACCCCGAGATCACACATCGTCGCGAGGGGGGCGCGGATCCTGGGGTGGTGGGTGAAGAGCTCGGCGGCCTCCTCGGCGGTCAGGGCGAGGATGTCGCCGACGCTGCGGCCGAGGTGGCGGACGTCGAGCGTGGCGGGCTCGAAGCGGGCGCCGCCGCAGGCCTCGCAGTCGGTGACCGCGTCGGGGAGGAAGGACATCTCGTGGGAGATGACGCCCTGGCCCTCGCACGCGGGGCAGCGGCCGCCGGCCGCGGTGTTGAAGCTGAAGCGCGCAGGGCCATAACCCCGGACCTGGGCCTCCGGGGACGCCGCCCAGAGGCGGCGGACCTCGTCCCAGACGCCGAGGAACGTCGCGGGGACCGATCGCGGGGTGCGGCCAATGGGGGACTGGTCGACGGCCGCGGCGCGCAGGATGCTCGAGGGGAGGCGGAGGCGGTCGTGGGGGCCGGGATCCGGGGCCTCGAGCTTCAAGGCGCGCCGGGCCGCGGGATAGAGGACCTTCTGGACGAGCGTGCTCTTGCCCGATCCGGAGACGCCGGCGACGACGGTCATTCGACCGGCAGGGACGCGGACGGATTCGACCTGGAGGTTATGGGCGCGCGCGCCGAGCAGCTCGATGTGCTCGCGCGCGGGGGGGCGCGCGGGGCGGGCGGTGAGGACGTCGGCCTCGCCGGCGAGGGCGCGGGCGGTGGGGGAGTCGGCGTGGGCGAGGACCTCGGCCGGCGGGCCGGCGGCGACGACGCGGCCGCCGGTGCGGCCGCCGCCGGGGCCGAGGTCGATGAGGTGATCCGCGGCGCGGATGGTGTCGGCGTCGTGCTCGACCATGAGCACCGTGCTGCCCATGTCGGCGAGCTTGCGGAGGTTGCCGAGCAGGCGGCGGGTGTCGCGGGGGTGGAGGCCGATGGTGGGCTCGTCGAGCACGTAGAGGGCGCCGGTGAGGCCGCTGCCGAGCTGGGCGGCGAGGCGGAGGCGCTGCATCTCGCCGCCGGAGAGGGTGGCGGCGCGGCGGTCGAGCGTGAGGTAGCCGAGGCCGACCTCGACGACGAAATCGAGGCGGCGGCAGAGCTCCTTGTGAGGGGCGTCCGCGATGCGCGCGCGGTCGCCGTCGAAGCGGAGGGCGCGGGCCCAGCGGGCGGCGTCGGCGACGGAGCGGGCAGTGGCCCAGTGATAGCGCTCGCCGGCGAGGCGGACGGCGCGGGGGATGGGGGCGAGGCGGGAGCCGCCGCAGGCGTCGCAGGGCTCGGGGGTGGCGAGGGCGTCGTCCTGGAACGAGACGGCGCCGGCGCCCTCGCAGGCCTCGCAGCGGCCCTGCTTCGTGTTGAAGGAGAACCAGCGGGGGTCGAGCTCGGGGACGCCGGTGCCGCAGCGGGGGCAGGTGCGCGAGGTGCTGAGGAGCTGCGCTTCGCCCTTCGAATCGACGAGCTTGACGGCGCCCTTGCCGAACGCGAGGGCGCGATCGAAGAGGGCGCGGCCCAAGCGGTCCATCTTGCCCTCGTGAATGACGAGGTCGATGGAGTGCTCGCGGCGCTTGTCGAGGCGCGGGGGGGCGTCGGTGGCGCAGGGGACGCCGTCGGCGAACGCGCGGGTGATGCCGGCCCGGGCGGCGGCGGTGAAGACGTCGAGGTAGGAGCCCTTGCGGGCGACGACGGCAGGGGCGAGCAGGGTGCGCTGGCCCCGGGTCTCGATGATGTGACGATAGATCTCGTCAGGTGGGCGGGCGGCGATGGGGACGTCGCAATCGGGGCAATGAGGCTCGCCGACCTTGGCATAGAGCAGGCGGAGGTAATGGGCGATCTCGGTGACCGTGGCGACCGTGGAGCTGGCGCCGGATCGGGTGGTGCGCTGCTCGAGGGCGATGGAAGGGGGGACGCCGGTGACGCGGTCGACGTCGGGGCGCGGGAGGGTCGGGAGGAACTGGCGGGCGTAGGGGGTGAGCGTCTCGAGGAAGCGGCGCTGGCCCTCGGCGAAGACGACGTCGAAGGCGAGCGTGCTCTTGCCGGAGCCGCTGGGGCCGGTGACGACGACGATCTCGCCGTGGGGGATCGAGGCGGAGATGTCGGCGAGGTTGTGCTCGCGGGCGCCGACGACGTCGATGGAGGTGGGCGTCGAGGGCCTGGCAGGGGGGGGCTGAGTCACGCGCCTGGATGAGCGACGACGTCCGGCCGCGGTGGGCGAGTGGGCGGGGTTTCGTGCCGGTGCTCGAGCCAGGCGGCGAGGGCCTGGCCGGTGCGGGTGGCAGTGCGGGCGACGGCGGCGGGGGGGCCCTCGGCGACGAGCTGGCCGCCCTGGGTGCCGGCGCCGGGGCCGAGGTCGAGGATCCAGTCGGCGGCGGCGATGACGTCGAGGTCGTGGTCGACGACGAGCACGCTGGCGCCGGCGGCGACGAGGGCGGCGAGGGCGGCGTTGAGGCGGGCGACCTCGGTGGGGTGGAGGCCGGCGCTGGGCTCGTCGAGCAGGAAGAGGGCGCCGGCGCAGGGCTCGGCGAGGGCGCGGGCGAGCTTGAGGCGCTGGGCCTCGCCGCCCGAGAGGGTGGAGAGGGGCTGGCCGAGCGCGAGGTAGCCGAGGCCGAGGTGCTTGAGGGGGGCGAGGGCGCGGCGGATCGAGGGCTCGCGGGCGAAGACGTCGAAGGCCTCGTCGATGGAGAGGTCGAGCACGTCGGCGACGCTGCGGCCGTCGAGCTTGACGGCGAGGACCTCGTCACGGAAGCGCTTGCCCTTGCACGTGGGGCACGTGAGGGAGACGTCGGCGAGAAATTGCATTTCGATGGTCTCGCTGCCCTCGCCGGCGCAGGCGTCGCAGCGGCCGAGGGCGACGTTGAACGAGAAATGGCCCGGGCCGAGGTCGCGGGCCCTCGCCTCGGGCTGCTCGGCGAAGAGGGCGCGGATGCGGGTCCACGCATTGGTGTACGTGGCGGGGTTGCCGCGCGAGGTGCGGCCGAGCGGGGCCTGGTCGACGAGGGTGACGGCGCGGATGCCGGAGGTGCCGTCGATCTTGGTGTAGAGGCCCGGGGCCTCGACGTCCTTGTAGCCGCGGGCGCGGGCGATGTGGCGGTAGAGGATCTCCTCGACGAGCGTGCTCTTGCCCGAGCCGCTCGCGCCGGTGACGGCGACGACGACGCCGAGCGGGATGCGCACGGTGACGTCGCGGAGGTTGTTGGCGCGGGCGCCGTGGATGGTGATCGCGCCCGTGGGGGTGCGGGGAGCGGAGGCAGGAACGGAAAGGGAAAGGGGAACGGCTCCGGCAGCGGACACGGATCCGGACGCGGCAACGGATCCGGTCGCGGCGACGGATCCGGTCGCGGCAACGGATCCGGAAACGGATCCGGATGCGGGCGCGGCTCCGGGCGCGGAGTCGGAGACGATCCGGCCGCCCCGGCGGCCGGCGCCTGGGCCGAGCTCGACGACCCGGTCGCAGGCGGCGATGACGAGCGGCTCGTGCTCGATCACGACGACGGCGTTGCCCCGGTCGGCGAGCTCGCGCATCGCGCCGAGCAGGGGCGGCACGTCGCTCGGGTGCAGGCCGACGGTGGGCTCGTCGAGCACGAACAGGGCGCCGGTGAGGGACGTGCCGAGCGCCGCGGTGAGGGCGACCCGCTGGGCCTCGCCGCCGGAGAGGGTGCGGGCCTGGCGGTCGAGGGAGAGGTAGCCGAGGCCGACGCGCTCCAGGTACTCGAGGCGGCCGATGAGCTCGCGGCGGGCCATCTCGCCCTGCGCGGTGCGGGGGCGCTCGGCGTCGAGGCGGGCGCGGGCGTCGCGGAGCTCCAGGCCGTGCCAGGCGGCGAGGTCGAGGCCGCCCACGCGGTGGAGCAGCGACTCGGGGGAGAGGCGCTTGCCGCCGCAGGCGGCGCAGAGCTCGTACGCGCGGTAGCGGGCGAGCAGGACGCGGACGTGCATCTTGTAGGTGCGCGTCTCGAGCCACGCGAACCAGGCCTTCACGCCTGGGTACTTGCCGCCGCTCCAGGTGCCCTCGCCGTCGAGCACGAGGGCGCGCTGCTCGCCGGTGAGGTCGCGCCAGGGGAGGTCCCGCGGGATGCCGCGCCTGTCGCAGAACTTCCGGAGCAGGCGGCGCTCGTAGGTCGTGGACTTGCCGCTCCAGGGGCGGATCGCGCCGGCGGCGATGGACTTCGAGGGGTCCGGGACGACCTTGTCGTAGTCGATGCCGATGGTGCGGCCGAAGCCGCGGCAGGCAGGGCAGGCGCCGGTGGGCGACTGGTACGAGAACAGGCCGGGCCGCGGGGGCGCGAAGGCGCGGGCGCACCTCGGGCAGGCGAGGCCGCGCACGACGTCGACCCGGGCGGCCGCGCCGCCGGGGCCGCGGAGGTGGAGCGCGGCGGCGCCGGCGGCCCGGGCCCAGGCCTCCTCGATGGCGGCGCCGAGGCG
>CAYQYG010000385.1:0-9082 GCA_964421485.1 uncultured Polyangiaceae bacterium
CCGCGCCCGCGCCCGGATCCGCGCCCGCGCCCGGATCCGCGCCCGCGCCCGGATCCGCTCCCGCGCCCGCGCCCGGATCCGCTCCCGCGCCCGCGCCCGGATCCGCGCCCGGATCCGCTCCCGCGCCCGGATCCGCGCCCGGATCCGCTCCCGCGCCCGGATCCGCCCCCGCGCCCGGTTCAGGCCGCCGCGCGCTGCGGCTCGCGGGGATCGATCTCCGCCTCCACGAGCGGCTCATCGACCGCCCGGTGCAGCCGGAACCCGAGCTGCTCGCATAGCCGCTGCATCTCGCGGTTCTCCGGCAGCATGCTCGCGACCACCTTCTCCAGCCCCTCGGCCCTGGCCACATCGAGCAGCCGCCGCCCGAGCTCCGCCCCGATCCCCCGCCGCTGCCACCGATCGCCCACCAGCAGCGCCAGCTCCGCCTCGGCCTGCCCCGGGATCTTTGCCAGGCGCCCGATCGCGAGGATCTCCCGCTGCGGCTCGCGGCGCTCCGCCACCAGCGCGATATCGCGGTCATAGTCGCTGAAGCACACCCGGATCAGCCGCTCGTGCGCCACGCGGCGATCCAGCGGGATGGCCGCCATGTAGCGCAGCGCCACGCTGCGCTCCGACAGCGTCTCGTGGAACTTCACCACGAGCGGCTCGTCCTCCGGCCGGATCGGGTGGACCGTCACCTCCGTCCCGTCGCGCAGCCTGAACGCCCCGGCGTACTCGACCGGGTAAGGCCGGATCACGGGCCCGGGCAGCGCCTCCTCGCGGAGCGCCGGATCGTGCAGCACGACGCGCGCGTCGAGCGCGACGAGACCCGACGGGGACGCGAGGACAGGGTTGATATCGATCTCGCGGATCCAGCGCTGCTCGGCGACGAGCTCGGCGAAGCGCACGAGCAGCGCCGCGAGCGCGTCCAGATCGACCGGAGCGCGCCCCCTCACCCCGCGCAGCGCCTCGTGGATGCGCGTCCGCTCCATCCATCGCCGCGCCAGCGTCGCGTCGAGCGGCGGCAGGGCGAGCGCGCGATCGCGGTACACCTCCACGAGCCGCCCGCCCGATCCGAAGAGCAGCACCGGACCGAGCTGCGGATCCACGGAGCTGCCCAGGATGAGCTCGTACCCGTCCAGCGCCACCATCGGCTGCACCGTCACGCCCTCGAAATGGCCGGCCCCGGCGCGCGCGGCGACCGAGGCCTCGATATCGCGGAACGCCTCGCGCACGGCGCCGGCGTCGCCGAGATCCAGGCGCACCCCGCCGACGTCCGTCTTGTGCGTGATGGTCCGCGAATGGAGCTTGAGGACCACGGGATAGCCGATCCGCTCGGCGATCCGCTCCGCCTCCGCCGCGTCCCGGGCGACGTGCGTCTCGACCGTCGGGATGCCATAAGCGACGAGGAGCGCCTTGGACTCGTGCTCGCTCAGGATCGCCCTCCCCTCCGCGCGCGCCGCGCGCACGAGCTCGCCGGCGCGATCGCGGTCGGGCGGCGCCGCCGCGGCTCCGCCTGCGGGGAGCGCGGGCGTCTCGTAGAGGGCGCGCAGGTCGTCGCTGTAGCGCCACATCGCGTCGAACGCGCGCGCGGCCTCGTCCGGATAGGGGAACGTCGGAATGCCGGCCCGGTTCAGGATCGCCTCGCCCGCGAGGATCGCCGGCCCGCCCATCCAGCTCGCGAGGATCGGCTTCCCCTCCTCGCGCGCGGCGTGGACGAGGCGCTCGGCCGTCTGCGTGGGATCGGTCATGTCCTGCGGCGTGAGGATCACGAGGAGCCCGTCGCTGCCCCGATCCCGCAGGGCGATCTCGAGCGCGGCCGCGTAGCGCCCGGGGTCGGCGTCGCCGAGGATGTCGACCGGGTTGTTGCGGCTCCAGTGCGGCGGCAGCGCCTGGTCGAGCGCCGCCATCGTCTCGGGGGAGAGCTCCGCCAGCGCGCCGCCCCCTTCGGTCAGCGCGTCGGCGGCGAGCACGGCCGGTCCTCCCGCGTTCGTGAGAATGGTGAGCCGCGGCCCCCTGGGGCGGGGCTGCCGCGCGAGCACCTCGGCCAGGTGGAACAGCTCCGCGATGCTGTCCACGCGGAGCACGCCGGTCCGGCGGAAGGCCGCCTCGAGCGCCTCGTCGCTCCCGGTGAGCGAGCCCGTGTGCGAGACCGCCGCGCGCGCCGACGCCTCCGTCCGCCCGGCCTTGAGCACGAGGATGGGCTTGGCGAGCGCGACCTCGCGCGCGGCGGACAGGAAGGCCCGCGCGTCGCCGATGGTCTCCATGTAAATGAGGATGCTCTTCGTCCGCGGATCGCCGCCGAGGTGATCGATGAGATCGCCCCAGCCGACGTCGACCATCGATCCGACGGAGACCAGGGCGCTGAAGCCCACCAGCTCGCGCTGGCTCCAGTCGAGGATGGCCGTGAGCAGCGCGCCGCTCTGGCTGAGCAGCGCGATGTTCCCCGGCCGGGCCATGCCGGCGGCGAAGGTGGCGTTGAGGCCCGAGAGCGGGCTCATCACGCCGAGGCAGTTCGGGCCGACCAGGCGCACCCGGCCGCGGCGCGCCTCCGCGAGCACCTGCTGCTCGAGCGCGGCGCCCTGGGGCCCGAGCTCCTTGAAGCCGGCCGAGATCACGATGGCGCCCTTCACCCCGGTGTCCGCGCACTGCCGTATCACCCCCGGCACCGTCGCGGCCTGCGTGACCACGACGGCCAGATCCACGCGCTCGGGCACGGCCGCGAGGTTGGGATACGCCTTGACCCCGAGGACGCTCGCGCGCCGCGGATTGACCGGAAAGACCGGCCCGCCGAACGGGCTCTGGAGCAGGTTGAAGAGCACGGTCCGGCCGACGCTGCCGGGGGCCTCGGTCGCGCCGATGACGGCGACGCTCCGGGGCGCGAAGATCGCGTCCAGCGCGCCGCGGCCGCGGCGGCTGAGCACGTCGTGCGCGGGGTCGGGGATCGCGGGCGGAGGCGAATGGGGAGCCGCCATGACGGCGGCCGACGATGCAACGGTCACGCCCCGGTGAGCGGCGAGCAGGCCCGGCGGCGCCGCGGCTCAGCTCATTCGCGCGCGCTCCGGGCCCCCCCCGCCCCGCCGCCGCCTCGTGGCGTATCCTATCCCGTCGCGGAGCGTCGCCATCGTCGCCATGCCCGAGAGGTCCTGCCCCATGTCCACCAGCACCCTCGCGATGGCCGGCTGGATCCCCGTGATCACGACCTCCGCCCCCAGCAGCCGGATCGCCTGCGCGACGCGCAAGAGCGCCCGGGCGACGCCCGCGTCCGCCTCGGGGACCCCCGTCACGTCCACGATCGCGACCGCCGCCGATTGCGCCGCGACGCCCTCCGCCAGCGCCGACAGGATCCGATCCGCCCGCTCCTGCGTCACCCGCCCGACGATCGGCAGTATCAGGACACCATCCCCGAGCGGGATGAGCGGCGTCGAGAGCGCCCGCAGCGCCTCCTCCTGCGCCTCGATCACCCGCGCCTGCGCCTCGCTCACCCGGCGCGCCTCCTCGGCCTGCACCCGCGCCGTCACGTCCACGAACGCCTCCATCATCACCCGCTCGCCGTGGTGCACGATCGGCCGCGTCACGATCTCGGCAGGGAAGACGGTCCCGTCGCGCCGGATGATCCGCAGGGCGAGCATCGGGAGCAGCTCGTCGCTGCCCTGCACGATCCGGAGGCGCTCGGTCACGCTCGCGCGATCGTCCGGGTGCGTCGAATCCAGCACGTCCGTGCCGATCAGCTCCTCGGCGCTCCTCGCGCGCATCGCGCGCACCGTGGCGTCGTTCACCCAGAGCACGACGCCGTCCCTGTGGATGCACATGGGCAGCGGCGCCAGATCCATGAGGGAGCGCCAGCGCTCCTCGCTCTCGCGCAATGCGCGCTCTGCGCGGAGCTCGGCCGTCACGTCGTCGAACGTCGCGGTGTACTGCGCGGGCGCTCCCGCCTCCCCCGGGATCGCGGAGATCGAGAGGCGCGTATCCATGACCTCGCCGCTCTTCTTGATGAATTGACAGGGGACGCCCCGGAGCTTCCCCTCGGCCACGAGCCTCGGTTTGTTCTCGTCAATGGCGCGCCGGATCGACTCCTCGGTGAGGAAATCCCTCCCGCTCCGGCCGAGCACCTCGTCCATCGAGTACCCCAGCGCCTCGAGCCACCGCTCGCTCACGGCGGTGATGCGCCCCTGGGCGTCGGCGGAGTGCATCATCGCGGGGGTGCGATGGTAGAGATCCCGGTAGCGCGCCTCGATCAGCTCCGTCGCCGCGCGCGCCTCGTCCAGGTTCCGCTCGAAGACAGGCGCCGCCGCCTCCACGATCGTGTCGAAGATGGCGTCGATGCGCTCGACCGCCCGGCGGGTCTCCGGGGCGGACGCGCCGACGTCCCACGCGCGCGAGAGGAGCACCCGGCGGAGCACCCGCACCACGGCGAGCGCGTCCCCGAGCTTCCCGCCCTGCTTCTGCCGGCGCGAGAACGTCTCGAACCCGAAGGCGCGCACGGCGTCGACGTGAAAATCGACGAGGTTGTCGAGGATGAGATCGGCGAGGCGGCCGCCGAGGACCCGCAGCGCGTCCGGGGTCATGGCGGCATAGAATGGAACCGCCGCCGGGACCGCGACGACCAGGTCGTCGAGGATGGCATCACGAATGCTGCGCAGCGCGCTGGCGAGGGACGAGCTCGGCTCCATGGTGGACCCGTATGTTACACGAGCGGCGGAGTCCAGCGCGAGGCGGGTGTCGTCGAGGCGGTCGCGGCGGGGCGCCCCCTCGCCGCGCCGCCGGCCGGACGCCGCGGCCCCGGCGGCCTCCACCCCGGCGGTCCGGTGCGCGGCCCGGCCGCCGCTCGGCGCCGCCGCCGGGCTCGAGCGGAGGCCGCCCGGCCCTCGCAGAGCCCCGGCGCGGGCTTCCCGGAGCGGCCTCCGGCACCCATGGACCGCGCATCACCGGGGAGGGCGTCGTGGTCACAGTGGGGGAGCTCTGCAATCGGCGGGTCGTCACCATCAGCAAGACGGACACCGTGCTCGAGGCCGCCCGTCGCATGCGGGCGCACCACGTCGGCAGCGTCGTCGTCATCGAGGAGGCGGCCGGGCAGGTCACGCCTATCGGCATCGTGACCGATCGCGACATCGTGGTCTCCGTGCTGGCGACGGTCAGCCCCTATCTGGATTCGCTCGTGGTGGGTGACATCGCGACGGAGCCGCTGGTCACGGCGCGGGAGGCCGAGAGCCTCGTGGACGCGCTCAAGAAGATGCGGGCGAACGGCATCCGGCGCATGCCCGTGGTGAACGACGAGGGGGTGCTCCAGGGCATCATCGCCTTCGACGACGTGCTCGAGCTGCTCTCGGAGGAGCTCTCCGAGCTGACCGCGCTGGTGGCCCGGGAGCAGCGGCGCGAGGCGCAGACACGGATCTGACCGCCGCCGCTGCCGGCGCCGGCGCCGCCTCCGCTGCCGGCGCCGCTTCCGTCTCGGTTGCATCTCGCTTCGAGATGTCCCACGGTGCCGGCACCACCGGCTCGGGCCGAACCAAAGGAGACATCACGAGATGAATTCGACCGAGAAGATCCTGATCGTCGGCGGCGTCGCGGGCGGAGCCTCCGCGGCGGCGCGTGCCCGCCGGCTCTGCGAGCGCTGCTCGATCGTCGTGCTCGACAAAGGGCCGTTCGTGTCCTTCGCGAACTGCGGGCTCCCCTACTTCGTCGGCGACGTGATACGGGACGAGAAGGATCTCATCCTCGCCTCCCCCGAGCTGTTCAAGCAGCGATTCCAGATCGACGTGCGCACCGAGCACGAGGCGCTGTCCATCGATCGTGAGCGCCGCGAGGTCGAGATCAAGGATCTGCGCAGCGGGACGACGTACCGCGAGCCCTACACGAAGCTCGTGCTGTCGCCGGGCGCCGCGGCCATCGTCCCGCCCCTCCCGGGCGTGGATCTCCCCGGGGTGTTCGTCCTACGGACGATCCCCGACAGCCGCCGGATCCGCGCGTGGATCGACGAGCGCCGGGCGAAGCGCGCGGTGGTCGTCGGCGCGGGGTTCATCGGGCTCGAGATGGCGGAGAACCTCGCGAGGCGCGGGCTGGAGGTCGCGATCGTCGAGATGGGCGCCCAGGTCATGCCGCCGCTCGACCCCGAGATGGCCCTGTATGTCGAGGAGCGCCTCCGGGAGCGCGGCGCGGACCTCCACCTGAGCGACGGCCTCGCGGGCATCGAGCCGGAGGGAGATCACCTCGCGGTGAGGACCGCATCGGGCGCGCGCATCCCGGCCGACATCGTGCTGCTCGCCATCGGCGTGCGACCCGAGGTGAAGCTCGCGCGCGACTCCGGGATCGCCCTCGGCGCCCGCGGGGGCATCCGCGTCGACGAGCAGATGCGCACCAGCGACCCCGATATCTTCGCGGTCGGCGACGCGGTCGACGTGACGGACGTCGTGACGGGCGGCCCCCTGCTCGTACCGCTCGCGGGGCCGGCCAACCGGCAAGGGCGGATCGCGGCCGACGCGATCTTCGGCCGCGCGAGCCGGTTCCGCGGCGTGCAGGCGACCGCGGTCTGCGGGGTCTTCGATCTCACCGTCGCCATGACAGGGGCATGCGAGAAGTCGCTGGCGCGAGCCGGTCACGGGACCGCGGAGTCGGTCTACCTGCACCCGGGCCATCACGTCGGCTACTACCCGGGCGCGCGGCCGATCCACCTCAAGCTCACCTTCGATCGGCGCGACGGGCGCATCCTCGGCGCGCAGGCCGTCGGCGAGGAGGGCGTGGAGCGCCGCATCGACGTGATCGCGATGGCGATGCAGAAGGGCGGCACGGTCTACGACCTGGAGGAGGCCGAGCTCTGCTATGCGCCGCAGTACGGGGCGGCCAAGGATCCGGTCAACCTGGCCGGGATGATCGCGGCCAACGTGCTGCGCGGCGATCACCCGCTCGCGCACTGGCGCGACCTCGCGGCGGCGTCCGGCGCGCTGATCCTCGACGTCCGCGAGCCGCACGAGCTCGCGGCGGGTCAGGTGGAGGGCGCGGTCCACATCCCGCTCAGCCAGCTCCGCGAGCGGGTCTCGGAGCTGCCGGCCGACCGCGAGGTCTGGGTGTACTGCGGCGTGGGCCAGCGCGCGTACTACGCCACGCGCACCCTCGCGCAGCGCGGGCTGCGCGTGCGGAACCTCTCCGGCGGCTACGAGACCCACCGCGTGCAACGAGCCGCCGCGAAGCGATGACCCGTCGCGGCGAGGCGGCGCGCCCGGGCGCCCCTCAGGGCGCGAGCCGCGCCGCGAACCCGTCCTCCCACCTCCCCACGCTCGCGAGCGGTCCGCCGCCGAGGTCCAGCGGGTGGGAGTAGAACATCCCGGTCACGTACACGTAACCGTGGGCGTCCGCCGTGATTGAATTGCCTGTCTGATAGTGCCCGAAACCGGCCGGCTCGCCGAATCCACGGCTCCACAGGTGGTTGCCGGTCGGGTCGAGCTTCACCACGAAGACCCTGTGGCCTCCGGAGCTCGCGAGGACGGGGCCGCCGAAGCTCACGGATCCCTCGAACTTGCCCGTGGCGACGAGGTCGCCGGCCGCGTCCGCCGCCAGGTCGAAGGGCTCGACCGACGTGGCCGAGTAGACCTGGCTGAAGGCGTGCGCCCCCTGGGCGTCGAGGCCCAGCAGGAACATCGCATTCGATCCGAAGAGCGGTCCGCCGCCGAAGTCCACGGATCCGAAGAGGCTGCCGGCGAGGACGATACCGCCGGCCGGGCGGACCGCGAGCCCGCGGAGGTGGATGCTGTCCTGCCCGCCGAAGCCGCCGATCACCTGCGCGCCGAGCACGGCCCCCGAGGGGCTCAGCCGGCCGACGAACCACGAATTGGAGGGGATCGCGACGGCGCCGAGGGTCGTCGCGACGCCGCTCGCGCAGGTGAACACGACGTCGCCCGCGCCGTCCGCCCCGATCTGGGCGTCGCCCGCGCCGTCCGCCCGGTCGATGTCCAGCGCGAAGACCGGGGCGCCCGAGGGATCGAGCCTGGCCACGTAGGTGTCGGTGAGCCAGTCGAAGCCCGCCGGCGCGCTCGTGAGCGTGACGCCGCCGAACGTCAGCGAATCCTTGAAATGCCCGGTGAGCAGCACGCCGCCGGCGGCGTCCACGGCGAGCCCATGGACCTGGGCGAGGTTCGTGCCGAAGCGCTTCCCCCACTCGAGGCCGCCGGCCGGATCGAGCTTCCCCACGAACGCGTAGCCCGGGCCGGGCATCGGGCCGGCGCCGAGGTCGATCTCGCTCACGCTGTCGCCGCCGTCGCCGGCGACGATCACGTGGTCCGCCGGGTCCACCGCCACGCGGATCTCGCTCGCGGGGCCGATCATCCTGCTCCAGACATGATTGCCGGCCGGATCGATCTTCGCGAGGAACAGGCCGCGCCGGAGCGACCCGAACTGATCGGGGCCCGGCCCGTCGAGCGTCGCCGCGCCGATGCCCGCCTCGGCGGTGAGGTAGCCGGCGACGATCGCATTGCACGCGCTGTCCACCGCGACGGAGCTGCCCTTGAGCCGCGTCTCCTCGTCGCCATAACGGTAGATCGTGCCCGAGCCGGGGGCGCCGCGGATGAGGAAGGCATCGATATCGGAGTCGGTCCCCGCGGACGGGTCGCCGGCCAGAGCGAAGAGGCCGTCGGCGTCGCCGGTGACGAGCACCTGCCCCCCGCTGTCCCGCGCGATCGCGCGGCCGTGCTGCCCGGCGGGGCCGCCGTAGCTGCCGCTGGCCACGTGGTTGCCGGCGGCGTCGAGCTGCGCCACGAACACGTCCGCGCCGCCCGCGCTCGTGAGCGGCGCGCCCCCGAGCTGGATCGTGCCGGCGAAGGATCCGGTCATGGACAGGAGGCCCGATCCATCCTGGTGCACCGCCCCGCCCGTCTGATCCGCGGCGTCGCCGAAGCGCTCGCTCCAGACGTGATTGCCGGCCCCGTCGAGCTTCGCGACGAAGGCGTCCTCGCCGCCCGCGCTCTGCAGCGCCCCGCCGCCGAAATCGACGGCGCCGTGGAAGCCGCCGGTCATGACCACGACGCCGGCGCCCGCCACGGACACGCCGCGCGCGGCCTGGTCCGCGGCGTCGCCGAAGCGCTTGCTCCAGACGTGATTGCCGCTCCCGTCG
>CAYQYG010000386.1:0-2428 GCA_964421485.1 uncultured Polyangiaceae bacterium
CTGCGGGCGCGGGCGCGGGCGCGGACGCGGCTGCGGGCGCGGGCGCGGCTGCGGGCGCGTGGGCGACGTGCGTCGGAGCGGAGTCGCTTGGCTCCCACGCGGCCAGCGCCGCGGGAGGAGGCGTCGCGCCGGCGCTGCCTGCGGGCTCAGCGGATGCGGCGCGGCCGGGCAGCGGCGTCCGGGTGGGATCGGCCGGCGGCGGGATCGACGGCGGTCGGACGGGGATCGGGGGAGGCGGCACCGATCGCGGAAGGAAGCGCGCGGGCCGCGTCGCACCCGCGGGCCCAGGCGCCGCCTCCGCGGGGGCCGGCGTGGCCGCTCTGCCGGCTGCGGCGGTGCCGGTCAGTCCGGGCTTTTGCGGCCCGTCGTTCCGCTGAGGCGGCGTGGCGGCCACCTGCGGGGGCCTGGGCGTCGGGCCGCGGCCGATCGGGCGCGGAGGGGGAGGCACGGACTTCGCCGCCGGCCTCGCCGCCGGTCGCGGCCCCGCCTTGCTCGCCGCGTCCGCGCTCCCCGGCTCCGCATCCGCCGGCCTGGCGCGCTGGCCGTCCGCATCCTGCGGCGCGGGGATCGCGCCGGCCGGGAGCTTCGGCGCGCGCGGGATCTCGGCCTTCATCGGCGAGATCGCGACATCCGGAGCACCGTAACGGGGCACCTGGGTGATCGCGCGCACGACCCCCTGCTCCGGCGCGCCGCCCGCAGCGGGCACCACGATCGGAGGGCTGGAGCCGCCCGGTCGCGCCTCCATGGGCGCGTCGATCCCGGTCAGCGTGCGCATCGCCTCGCGCTTGACCGGCACCTTCGCCTCGGCGGGGCGCGGCGGCTTCGCTCCGGCCGGCCTCTGATCCTTTGCCGCTTCGCTGTACCGCGCCATGCGCGAGGCGAAGGGCGTCGGGGCGGAGGGCGCCGGAGGCGACCCGTGGCCCCGAGCGTTCACGGGCGCCGCGCCCGCGCGCTCTGCAGATCGCCCGGCCTGGGCCGGCACGCGCGCCTGCCCCGGCGCCGCGCCGACCCGAGCCGGGGAGAAGCCCCGGACCGTGTCGTCCTCGCTCGCCGGCCCTGCCGGATCCGTGACGTCACGGCCTGCGTCCGCGAGCTCCGGCACCGAGGCCGCAGGCACCCATGCCTGCATCCCGTGGCGCCACACCAGCGTCGACGAGGGGATGACCCCGCTCATCAGCGCCTCCCGCAGCTCCTCGGTGGTCACGAGCCGCTGCACACCGTGCTCGTCGGTCCACCGCCACTCATCGTGGGCGCTCAAGGCGGGCTCCTCCTCCGATCTGTCGGAGCGTGTCCGGCGTGATGGGAGGTCGTCACGGCGGCGCGGATCGTACCGCGCGCCGTCGGGGAAGCGATCTCCTTTTCTGCGGACGCGCAACTGGGCCCGCGGTCGTGACGACATGACTTCTGATGCTGCTCTTCCGCGCGCTCTCCGCCATCGCCCGTGCGCTCCTGTCCTGCGCTGCCCGCGCGCTCAGCCCTCCATCGTGCCCTGCGTGCGACGCGGCCTCCGCGCCGTCTGCGTTCTGTGACGAGTGCGCGAAGACGGTGCTCTCCGCGCCTCCGCCGCCGGGCGCCGGCGATCCGCTGGGGCCTCAGCCGATCGTGGCGGCGGGCGCCTACCGAGGCGCGCTCGCCGTGGCCCTCCGCCGGTTCAAGTACAGCGGGCGGCCTGATCTGGCGCGGCCTCTGGGGCGGCTCGCGCGCGGCGCGGCCCGCGCGGCGGGGCTGCGCGCCGACCTCGTCGTGCCCGTCCCGCTCCACGCGCGCCGCCTCGCCGAGCGCGGATACAACCAGGCCGCCTTGCTCGCCGCGCATGTCGCCGCCGAGCTCGGGGCGGACGTCGCCGCGCGCGGCCTCGCCCGCCTGCGCGACACGCCCCAGCAGGCGCGGCTCGGGCGCGACGAGCGCCTGGAGAACGTCGCCGGCGCGTTCCGGGTGCGCGCGCCCGACCGGGTGCGCGGCCGCGCCGTGGTCCTGGTCGACGACGTCGCGACCACGGGCGCCACCCTCTCGGCCTGCCGCGCCGCGCTCCTGCTCGCCGGAGCGGCGTCGGTCACCTGCCTGGTCGTCGCTCGCGCCGACGCGGCCTCGCGTGCTAGAAATTGACCTCGGTCCTCGCCTCGCAGGCCACGACGACGGTCTTGCCCGCGCCGATCCACCGCGTCCCCTGGGGCGTGCGCGCGCCCAGCCGGACGAAGAGCAGGCCGCATGGCACCTCGAGGGCCCCTCGGGTCGAGCCCACAGCCGTCCCGTTCACGTACACCGTGGCCTCCTCCGCGGCGCGCACCTCGAGCGAGCCGCGGCCAGGGCGCGGCGGCGAGCCGGCGGCCGCGCTCGCGGAGGGCGCGGGTGGCGCCGCGGAGGCCGCGGGTGGCGCCTCGGAGGCCGCGGGGAGCGCCTCGGAGGCCGCGGGGAGCGCCTCGGAGGC
>CAYQYG010000386.1:2528-8992 GCA_964421485.1 uncultured Polyangiaceae bacterium
GCCTCGGAGGCCGCGGGGAGCGCCTCGGAGGCCGCGGGGAGCGCCTCGGAGGCCGAGGGCGGCGCCGCGAGATCAGGCCACCGCCGCTCGACGGCGTGGACGCCGGCGGCGAACACCGCGGCGCCGGTGAGGGCGGCGACCCCGAGCGACGCGAGCGGCGAGAGCGGCTTGTCCGCGCGCCGTGCGTCCCGGGCGCGGGGCGGCGCTTCCGGTGACATGCGTCGAGTCTAGCCTGGGCGGCACGCCGCGGGTCACCGCCGTCCTTGTGGATGTGGGTGAGCGCCGCGGAGAGCTCCCCTCCCGCGCGCAGGCGGTTGCCACGGGCGCATGTTGTGATGGTGTGCTGAGCTACAAACGATGCTGCGAGCTGGCCCCTTGAGAGCCCTTCATCAGGTGCTGCCGCTTGGCTCGCGCCGCCGCCTGCTGGCCGGCGCGCTCGACTCGATCGGGCTCCTCGATCGGCTGCTCTGGCTGCGGGGGAGGTGCGGCCTGCCGATCCTCTCGGTGTTCACCTATCACCGCGTGAACGAGCCCGCCGAGGTGGGCGAGCTCGATCAGGGGGTGGTGGAGGCGAGCGCGCAGGAGCTCCGGGAGCAGCTCGCGGTGATCAAGGCGCACGGCACCGTGGTGTCGGCCTCGGAGGTGCGCCTGTTCTGCACCGAGCGGCGCAGGCCGCCGCGCAGCCCGGTGATGATCACCTTCGACGACGGATACCGGGACAACTTCGAGGTCGCGCTGCCCGTGCTCGAGGGGGCGGGCGTGCGCGCGACGTTCTTCATCCCGACCTCTTATCCCGAGGCCGGGCGGATGTTCTGGTGGGATCGGGTCGCGGTGATCATGCGCCGCTGCCGGCGATCGCGCGTGGAGCTGACCTACCCGGCGCCGCTCGCGCTCGAGCCGGCGCGGGACGCCGAGGCGGCCATGAGGCGCGTGTACCGCGCCATCAAGCGCACGCCGGGGATCGAGCTCGAGCGGCTCTGGGACGAGCTCGAGCGGGCGACGGGGGTGTCGATCGACCCGGCCGAGGAGCGCCGGCTCGCGGCCGCGGCGATCATGAGCTGGTCGCAGATCCGGGCGCTCCGGCGCGCCGGCATGGACGTCCAGTCGCACTCGCACGGCCACCGGGTGCTCGATACGCTCTCGCCGGAGGAGGCCTCGCGCGACCTCGCGCGATCGCGCCGCGTGCTGTCCGAGGTGCTCGGCGAGCCCGTGCACACGGTGGCGTACCCGGTCGGCTACGAGCTGCGCGGCGCCTTCCGGCAGGCCGTCGTGGAGGCCGGCTTCGACGTCGGGTTCACGAACGACTCGGGCTTCTGCCTGACCTCGCGCGTCGATCCGCTCAACGTGCCGCGGGTCGCGATGGACCGCGGGCAGATCGGCGCGCTCTACAAGCTCAAGCTGCTGGTCGGCGAGCGCGCCGCGGTCTGAGCGCGGCTCCGCCCTGCCAGGACCGCGGCCCCGCGCCCGGAGCTCCGCGCGGGCCACGCGGCGCCGCGCTCGGGGCCCGCCGGCGCGGGCGTTCACGGGCGCGCGTGGCCCGGTGCGTGCAGGCTCGTCTCCCTGGGCCGGTCCTGCACGCGTGGCCGCGATCGTCCGGCGGAGGCCGCGCACCGGTGGAGATGGAGGGGGATCCCGTGAGAGGCACAGCCCGTCGTCGTGAGGACCGCGCCGCGCGCGCCCAGCGCGCAACCTGCCTCGCCGCTGTCATCGCGGCGGGCTGCGGCGGCGCACCGGCGCCCCAGGCCGCAGCGCCGCCGCCCACGCCCGTCGTCACGCCCGCGCCGGCGCCCGCGCCCAGGGCAGAGGCCCAGGACGCGGGCGCCCGCGAGCAGCGCGAGGCGCAGCGCGCGTGGTGCTCGTACCTGCAGGCGCTCTACCTGCGCGCCGCCGAGGGCGAGACGAGCTGGCCGAAGTTCCAGGAGTGCGCAGGGGCGACGACGACGGCCGCGCCGGCGATGCTGCGGGCGACGGCCGAGTGCGCGCAGCGCGCGCTCGAGCGCTTCCAGGGGGACCCGTTCACGGCGGCCTACGCCGCCGAGGTGAGCCGCTGCGGCGCCGAGGCGATGGACGAGGCCAGGCTGAGCCCGGACGAGCTCTCGCCCTTCATCGCGACGATCTGCAGCCGCGTGGCGGCCTGCGAGGACGTCGCCGACGGCGAGTGCCGGCAGGCGCTCGAGCAGGGGCTCGGCCCGCAGTTGACGCGGGCGATCGGGTCGATGAACCAGCAGGGGCGGACCCAGCTCCGCACCTGCCTGAGCAACGTGCGCTGCGAGGACATCGGCGGGCAGATCTCCGCGTGCATCGATCCGATCATGGAGGGCCTGCTCTGGCTCCCGGGTTGAGCGGCCCACGCCGCGGCCCCGAGCGTCAAGGAAGGTGGCACCGCGCGATCAGCGGCACGTGGTCCGACAGGCCGGAGAACGACCCTCTGTGGCCGAACGGGTGCGTGCCGGCGAGGTCCACCCACTCGAGGCGCTCCGATGAGTAGACGTGATCGACGTGCATGCGGAGGTTCATGAACCCCGCCGTCGGGAACGCGCACGCCTCGCGCGCGGAGACGCCGCGCACCTTCGAGAACGCGTCGATCAGGCCGCCCTCCTCGCGCAGGTAGCGATCGACGGGCGACCCCGGGAGCGAGTTGAAGTCGCCCACCACGACGAAGCTCTCGCTGCGCTTCTCCCGCCGCACGAACTCGGCGAGCACCCGCGCCTCCGCGAGCTGGTTGGGCCCGAAGCCCATCCGCGCCTCGCCGGTCCAGAACTCCAGGGAGAAGACCGTCGGCAAGCTGAGGTGGGTGTTGAACACGTCGAAGACCTGGCCGCTCTCGTGGCGGAAGGAGACGTGCGCGCAGATGCGCGTCTGCTTGAGGCCCTTCAGCGCGCGGCGGTGGGTGATGTCGTGGGGGCGCGCGGCGTTGTGGTGATCGATGGAGAGCGTCTCGCGAGCGATCACGGCGAGGCCCGTGGTGTAGATGTTCGTGCGCGAGGTCAGCCGGTACGCGTGCGCCGGGAAGTAGTGCGCGACGTAGCGGTCCGGCTTGCCCGCGCGCGACAGGGCCGCGTGGAGCTCGCGCATGAGCTGGTCGAGCTGCGTCTGCTCGGGGCTCCCCGGCGGGTTCATCGTGGAGGAGCGCAGCGACTGGGTCTCGACCTCCTGCAGGCACATGAGATCGGGGAGCGGCGAGAGGCGCGCGAGCGAGCCGGCGATGCGCGCGATCGCGGCGCTCGTCGAGGCGACGCCGCGCGTGCCGTGGCCGAAGTAGCGGACGTTGTAGGTCACGAGGCGCAGCGTCGGCGAGGCCCGTCCGGACGCGCGCGGCCCGTCACCGGCGCGCGGCGCGGCGGCCGGCTGAGCGGCGCTCGATCCCGCCGGCGCCAGCGCGCCGTGCGCGGCCGCCCGGCCGCCCGAAGCGGCTGGGAGGCGCTTCCCGGTCATGTATCCTCTCGCCCATGGGCAAGAACGTCATCGTTTCCGAGGATACCCTCCGAGATCTGCTGGAAGCGCATGCCTCCCTTTCCGCCTGGTATTACGAGCTCTGGTCCGCGCTGCGCCGCGCGAACGCGTCCGCCAATGCACCGGATGATGCGGCCCGCGCGGCGTTTGTCGAGCGGATGGCCTCGGATTTCCCCGAGGTCGCGTCCGTCGCGCGCTCGATCCGGATCCCGCGGATGTTCGTGCCGCCTCCGCCCGTGATCGCGGCGCCGTTCTCTGCCGGAGGGGGCGCCGCGGAGCCCGCCGCGCCGGCCGCTGGCGAGCCGGCGACCGCGATAGAGCCCGCGACCGCGCGCGTCCGCGAGCTCTCCGGCCAGCAGCGCCAGTCGGCTCCAGGGGCGCCGCCGCCCGGGCAGGAGGAGCCGGGGTTCGGGGCGGAGGGCGACGCCAGGCGACCCGGAGCCCCGAGCGCTGAACCGGGGATCTCGCCGCCGCCCTTGGTGATCCCGTCGCAGGTCAAGTACGAGCCGTGAGCCGCGATCGCGCGCTCAGCCGCCGAGCACGCGCGCCACGAACCAGCTCAGCCCGGCCAGGGCGATCAGCGCGCTCGCCAGCCGGACGCCCCTCTGCTCCAGCAAGCCCCGCCTCCTCGCGATCGCCATCACCGGCAAGACCAGCGCGAGCACCGCGATCTGACCGGCCTCGACGCCGAGGTTGAACGCGAGCAGCGCGCCCGGGATGTCGCCGCGCGGGAGCGAGACCTCCGCGAGCGCGCCCGCGAAGCCGAAGCCGTGCACGAGGCCGAAGGGGAAGGTGATGCGCCAGCGCCTCTCGGCGTCCTTCACGAAGTGGTTCTCCACGCCGACGTAGGCGATCGACAGCGCGATCGCGGGCTCGACGACGCGCGGGCTGGGCGCCCAGAGGCCGAGCGCGGCGAGGCCGAGCGTGATCGAGTGGGCGACGGTGAACGCGGTGACGACGAGCAGGATCGCGCGCCAGCGACCGCCGACGAGCACGAGGCCGAGCAGGAAGACGAGGTGGTCGTAGCCGAGCAGGATGTGCTCGAGGCCCATCTTGAAGAAATCGAGCGCGCCAGCGGCCGATCCCGGCGCGGACGGGGCCGCGCCGGGATCGGCCGCGTCGCCGGGCGCCGGGGGCTGCGCGGCGGGCCGCGCGGGCACCTCGATCGAGCGGCGCTTGCGGAAGAGGATCGCCTCGGTGAGCGAGGCCCCCTTGCCGGCGCGGAAGACGTGGCGGTGGCCGTGGGGGAGGTCCTCGAGGACCTCGAGGTCGAAGCGGAGCTCGCGCGCCGGCGCGGCGGGGCAGGCGTAGGCGAGGCTCACGCGGACGCCGTCGCCCTCGGTGGGCTCCGCGCGGGCCAGCTCGCCGGGGCAGGGGCGGCCGTCGGACGCGACGGCGAGCCTGCCGGCGATCGCGCGCGTGAGGTGGGCGGCGCCGGCCAGGAGCTCCGCGGCGGAGAGCGCGCCGTCGCGGTCCGCGTCGGCCTCGGGGACGAGGCCGGCGACGTCGCGCTGGGCGAAGACGAGCTCGGCGGTGACCGCGGCGCCTTCGAACGCGTACTCGCCGCGCGAGAGGCCGACGTCGTGGGCGCGCGCGGGGGCGGGCAGCGCGGCGGCGAGCGCGATCCACGCGAGGAGCGCGCAGCAGAGCGCGCGCGCGGCGCGGGCGCAGGCGCGGGCGCGGGCGCGGGGGCGCCCCGGATCACCTGCCCGGCGCACCGTGCCCGTCCGTTGTCGCGGGCGTCGCGGGCGTCGCGGGCGTCGCGAGCGTCGCGAGCAGCCTCTCCGCCTCGGCCGCCCCGGTGACGTCGAACTTCGGGTTGAGCCTGAGCGCCTCGCGGACGAGGGCCGCGCCCGCCCTGTCGCCGGCCGCGATCCTGATCGCGCCCGCGTGGTAGAGGAGCCGCGCGTCCCTCGTGCCGAGCGCGATCGCCCGGTCGCTCGCGGCGCGCGCCTCGGGGATCTTGCCCGCGCGGTAGAGCGCCCAGGCCAGCGTGTCCGCCGTGTAGATGTCGTCGCGGACCCTGCGCTCGGCCTCGGCGAGGCGGACCGCCTCCTCGCGCTCGAGGTCGCGCGTCGCGTAGTAGAGCGCGAGCGTCCTCGGATCGGTCTGGCGCCCCGTCCTCACGACCCTCGCATACGCCTCGGCCGCGCCGGCCGCGTCCCCGGCCGCCTGCCTCGCGTCGCCCAGCAGCCACGCGGTCTCGACGAGGGGGCTCTGCCTGTAGGCGCGCTCGATCAGCTCGATCGCGCGCGCGTGATCGCCCTTCGCCAGCGCGACGCGCGCCTTGCCGGCGAGCGCCGGAGGGTACTCGCTGACCGCGTCGAGCGCGCGATCGAAGCCCTTGTCGGCGCCGTCGTGGTCGCCCTCGTGCCAGAAGAGCATCGCCGCCTGCACGAGGACCCAGGCGCCCGGCTCCGGATCGCGCGGATCGCGCGCGTCGATCGCGAGGCGGATGATCGATTTCGCGGCCCTCCCGTCCCCTTGCAGCCAGCGCATGTACGAGGCGCGCGCATAGGACGGGAGGTTCGGCTTGAGGTCCACCATGCGCTGCGCCGCGGCGGCCGCCTCCGGGAAGCGCCCGAGCTCGAGCAGCGCGTCGCTCAGCGTCCCGATCGCCATCGCGTCGTCCGGATCCTTCGCGAGGATCTGCTCCGCGAGGTCGCGCGCGTCGGCGAAGCGGTGAGCGCTGAGCAGCGCGAGCCCGCGCAGGTCGAGCGACATGCGATCGCCGGGCTCGATGTCGAGCGCGACGCCGGCGCAGGCGTCCGCGTTCAGGTAGAAGCCGGGATCGGCCGACTCGCGCGCCTTCCGGACCCACGCGCGGCCGAGCAGGATCCACGGATCGACCCGCTGCCCTGCGGCCGCGATCTGCCTCTGGATCCCCCGGATCTCGCGATCCACGGCCCCGTCGCCGCCCGGGTCCGACAGGGCGAGGCCGCGCGCCGCGGCGGGCTCCAGCGGGCCCGGGCGGGGCGCGGGCGGCGCGCTCGCCGGAGCGGTCGAGTCCG
>CAYQYG010000387.1:0-8916 GCA_964421485.1 uncultured Polyangiaceae bacterium
TTTTCATGCCGGGTGGTGCGCCCCGGCGCATGGGGTCTGTGAATTTCTCTCTCTCCCTCCCTCCCTCCCGCTCCGTCGAGGAACCTCGCTTCCTTCAGGCCAGGCCGGGGATGCGCGTGGCCGTGGTCCAGCTCACCCACGCGGCCCTTGTCGCCCGGCCCCTCCCTCTGGCACCCTGCGCGCCCTTCGCAGCACCCAGGAGATCGCGATGCCGCCTCGTTCCACCAAAGCCCAGTCCGCACCGGGCTCCGTCATCTCTCCGGCCGCCGCGCTCGCCGCGTACACCCGCGTCGAGCCCAGGCTGGCCGCGCTCACGCAGGAGGACCTCGTCACCGTCTACATCGAGGTCCCCCGCGCGGTGAGCGCCGTGCTCGGCGCCTTGCCGCACCTCCGCGGCATGCGGGACGAGATCGTCGCGAGCCTCCCGAAGCACCCCATCGAGACCCTCGACGAGCTCGAGGACTACGCGCTCGCCGCCTGGTACGCGGACCTCCTCTACACGACGCCGGCGAGCGAGCTCGACACGAAGAAGCTCAGCGAGGAGGCCGCCGGGATCCGCGAGGGCCTGCTCGTCGCGGCCGAGGCGCTCGCCCACAGGAACCTGCTCGACGCGGGGCGCGTCGGCGAGATCCGCAAGGGCCGCGGCCACGCCGACCTCGCGAACGACCTCATCACGCTCGCCGACCTCTTCCGCGAGTCCTGGGACAAGGTCCGCGCCAAGACCGCCGTCGAGGAGGCGGAGCTCGATCGCGCCGCCGACCTCGGGGTCCGCCTGCTCGTCGCCGTGTCGGCGAAGCCCGGCAAGGGCTCCGCCGCGCAGCCCAAGATCACCGACGCCGCCGACCGCCGCGCGCGCGCGATCAGCCTGGTCGCGAAGGCCTACGAGGAGTGCCGCCGCGCCGTCGCCTACCTCCGCTGGCACGAGGGCGGCGACAGCGAGATCGCCGCCTCGCTCCTCCAGAAGCCCCGCGGCCGGAAGCCGAAGTCCGAGACCGCGGCCGCGGACGCCGCCGCGCCGTCCGAGGCCGCCGAGCCGCCCGCGAACGACGCCCAGGCCCAGGCGGGCGCGGAGTAGCCCTGTTCGTCCCCGATCCCGCCCGGTCGCGCGTCCTTTCATCCGGCAGGAGGCCCCGGGGCCCGAGGAGGGGCCCCCCAGACTGGGCCGATCCCCCCGAGCGTGGCCGAGCGACCCGGAATCCCGCGAGCGCATCGGAGCGATAGCCCCGCCCCCTCCGCCGCGCAGGGGGGGAGGCGGGACCCGGTCTGGGGGGCCCCTCCTCGGGCCCCGGGGCCGTACGCCGAAGCCCGGCAAGACATCGCCCCGGCAGGACATCGATTACGGCCGAGCATCACTCTCTAGCTGGCCGGAAACACCTCGGCCGCCAGCGCCTCGATGGCCATCCTGACGGCGTCGTCGCTCGTGTGGCGGACGCGGAACCCGAGCGCGGCGAGCTTGCCGGGATCCATGCGGGAGCGGGGGACGTCGCCGGGCCAGCCGCGATCGCCGCCGGTGTAGCGGATGACCGCGTCCTTGTAGGGCGAGGCGGCGACGCAGAGCTCGGCGATGCGCGCGACGCTGGTCGAATCCGGCGGAGCCAGGTTATGCACGTTGAGCCGCCCGTCCGCGTGATCGAGGCCGAAGAGGATGCCGGCCACGCAGTCGGTGACGTGGAGGTAGGGCTTCGACTGGCGGCCGTCGCCGAGGACCTCGAGCTCGGTGCGGCGATCCCGGAGCTTGCGCAGGAAATCGAGGGCGGCGCCGTGCGTGCCCCGGGGGCCGACGACGTTGCCGAACCGGTAGATCCAGGCCCTGAGGCCGAAGCACTCGACGAAGGCGCTGATCATCGCCTCGCCGGCGAGCTTGCTCGCCCCGTAGAGCGAGATCGGGAGCTCGCCGAGATCGCCCTCGGCGCAGGCGCGCGGCGTCTCGCCGTAGACCGTGCCGGAGGAGGAGAAGACGAACCGGGGGACGGCGGCGCGGCGCGCGGCCTCGAGGGCGTTGTAGGTGGCGATCGTGCCCTGCTCGAGGTCGAGCCGGGTGCGCTCCAGGCCCCAGCGGGCCTCGGGGTTGGCGGCGAGGTGGAAGAGGACGTCGTGGCCGCAGGCGGCCGCGGCGAGGCGATCGAGATCGAGCGCGTCGGCCTCGATCAGGGCGGCGCGGCCGGCGTCGAGGTGGGCGGCGATGAAATCGCGGCGGCCGACCGAGAGGTCGTCGTAGACCGTGACGGGGCCGCGATCGACGAGGCGATCGACGAGGTGGCTGCCGATGAAGCCGGCCCCACCGACGACGAGCGATCGGAGCGGGGTCACGCGGCCTCCGGTTCTCCTTCGCGGGCGGCCGCGGCGCGCTCGACGAGCGCGGCGAACTGCAGGCGGTCCTGCGTGACCAGGCGGAACGGGAGGTCGTGGATCCGGAGCGGCCAGGTGAGGGCCGTGATCCGGCCGCCGGCGCCGCGGACCAGATCGACGAGATCGCCGGGGGAGCAATAGGTCCCGCGCACGTGCACCGCGGGCGCGGCGTTGCCGGCGAGGTCCATGAGGAGGAGGATCTTCTCGGAGATCGGGCCGAACCGGAAGTGGTCCTTCACGGCGACGGCGCGCGCGGCGACGCGCAGGCTCTCCGCGAGCACGACGCCGGGGCGCGCGGCGTGGTGCAGCACGTCCGAGAGCACGACGACCTCGAACGCGCCGTCGGGGAAGGGGAGCCGCTCGCCGTCGTAGGGGACGATCTCGATGGCCGCGCCCGGGCGGACCTTCACGTCGACGCCGGCGATGCGCGCCGCGCCGACGAGGGCGCCCGTGTCCCGCGCGAC
This sequence comes from uncultured Polyangiaceae bacterium, assembly GCA_964421485.1. GTDB lineage: Bacteria > Myxococcota_A > Polyangia > Polyangiales > Polyangiaceae > CAYQYG01. Next base: position 2,814 of record CAYQYG010000387.1, read on the forward strand.
GGCGCCGTCGCCGGCGCCGACGTCGAGCAGCGACGAGGCGCGGCCGATCTGCGCGGCCAGCGCGCGGGCCACGCGGCGCACGCGCGGGAGGTGGATCGCGCGGTGGTGATAGGCGAACAGGGTGCGCTGGAGCACGGTCATCGAGGAGCGGCGTCGTGGATCGATCCGGCCGCGAGGCTAGCCGCGCGCGGTCGCACGGGCAATGCGGGTCATCGCGGAGACCGGGGCGCGCTTGACGCCTGGGAGACCTTCGCCGATAGCTCGGTCTCGTTTTCAAGGCGATCTGGGAGAGGTGCTTATGAGGCGTCGGCTGCGCTGGTTCGGTCTGGTGGTGCTGCATGCGGCGGTGGCGGGCTGCGCCGGGGATCCCGAGGGATCTCCCGTGGACGTCGGGGACGTGGACGCGGCGCCGCCCGGCGAGGCGGTGTTCGCCCCGGGCGAGGTGACGGAGCTCTGGTTCGTCGAGCTCGAGCGCGCGCCGCGCTCCCGCGGCGGCGATCCCGCGAAGCTCGGCGAGGAGCGGGCGCTCTTCAAGGAGGCGTCGGTGCGCTTCGGGCTCCGTTACAAGGAGCGCTTCTCGTTCGACCGGCTCTGGAACGGCCTGTCGATCCGCGTGCCGGCGAGCGCGGTGCAGACGCTGAGGCAGATGCCCGGGGTCAAGGCCGTGTACCCGGTGATCCCGATCGAGCACGACGGCGCCCAGCCCTCCGGCGGCGGCTCCTCGCAGGACCTCGGCACGGCGCTGGCGATGTCGGGCGCGGACATCGCGCAGAGCACGCTCGGGTACACCGGGGAGAACATCCGGGTGGGCGTGATCGACTCCGGCATCGATTACGATCACCCGGACCTCGGTGGCTGCTTCGGGGACGGCTGCCGCGTCGCGTACGGTCACGACTTCGTCGGCGACGCGTACGACGCGAGGGACGGCAGCACGCAGCCGGTGCCCGACGGCGACCCCGACGACTGCGGCGGCCACGGCTCGCACGTCGCCGGCATCATCGGCGCGAACGGCGTGGTGACGGGGGTGGCGCCGAACGTGACCTTCGGCGCGTACCGCGTGTTCGGCTGCAGCGGCTCGACGAGCTCCGACATCATGCTCAAGGCCATGGAGATGGCCGCGGCCGACGGGATGCGGGTCGTGAACATGAGCATCGGCTCGCCGTTCCAGTGGCCGAGCTACCCGTCCGCGGTCGCGGCCAGCCAGCTCGTGAGGGACGGCGTGGTGGTCGTGACGTCGACCGGCAACAGCGGCGCGAGCGGCCTCTGGGCGGCCGGCGCGCCGGGCGTGGGCGAGCACGTGATCGCCACGGCGGCGATCGAGAACACCTACGTCGCCGGGCCTGCGTTCTCGGTGGCGCCGGGCGACACGCTCCACGGCTACAAGCGCGCGACGGGCGCGCCGATCGCGCCGCTCTCCGGGACCGCGCCGATGACGCGGACCGGGACCGTGACGTCGACGAGCGACGCCTGCGTCGCCCTGCCGGCCGGCAGCCTCGCCGGGCAGGTGGTGCTCATCCGCCGCGGCGGGTGCACGTTCAACATCAAGTCGGCGAACGCGCAGGCGGCCGGCGCGGCCGGCGTGGTGATCTACAACAACGCGCCCGGCACGCTGGGCCTCACGGTGGCGTCGGGGACGCCGATCACCGTCCCCGTCGTGGGGATCACGGCCGACGACGGCGCGCTGATCAACGGGCTGATGGACCAGGGCCCGGTCACGCACTCGTGGACGAACCAGACCACCTCGACGCTGAACGCCGTGGGGGGCCTGCTCGCGAGCTACAGCTCGTACGGGATGACCGCGGCGCTGACGCTGAAGCCCGACATCGCGGCCCCCGGCGGCAACATCTGGTCGACGTACCCGCTCGAGCTCGGGGGCTACGAGTCGGCGGGCGGCACGTCGATGGCGTCGCCGCACGTGGCGGGCGCGGTCGCCTTGCTGCTGGAGGCGCGCCCGGGCCTGCCCGCCACGGGCGTGCGCGACGTCCTGCAGAACTCGGCGGTCCCGGCGGTCTACGGCGGCGACGTGGCCGGCGGCGTGCCGGACCACGCGTTCCGGCAGGGCGCCGGCATGGTGCACATCGACAGGTCGATCCTGGAGACGACGACCATCAGCCCCGGGAAGCTGTCCCTCGGCGAGAGCGAGGCGGGCCCGGCGACGCGCACGCTGACGCTGACGAACGAGGGCGCCGCGGACGTGACCTACGACCTGTCGCACGTCGCGGCGAAGTCCGCCGGCGGCGATCACTGGGTCCCGACGGTGCCGGCCGACGGTTACGCGTCGGTGCAGCTCAGCGCCCAGTCGGTCACGGTGCCCGCGGGCGGGACGGCGACCGTCGACGTGACGATCACCGCGGACGCCGCCCTCGCCGACAACAGCCTGTACGGCGGCTATCTGGTCTTCACGCCGCAGGGCGGCACGAGCGCGCTCCGCGTGCCCTACGCGGGCTACAAGGGCGACTACCAGGCGATCCAGGTCCTGACCCCCGCCGCGGACGGCTATCCCTGGCTCGCGTCGCTGAGCGGGAGCACGTACACGAGCCAGCCGAACGGGGCGACGTTCACGCTGCAGAGCGGCGACATCCCCTACATCCTGGTCCACTACGATCACCAGGCCTCGAAGATGACCCTCGACGCTTACGAGGCGACCACCATGAAGCCCTACGGGCAGGTGACCCAGGAGGTCGACCTCGGCCAGAGCTCCGCGCTCACCGGCACGAGCGCCAGGTCGAGCTACGCCTGGAACGGCAAGGTGACGCTGAACAAGAAGACGACGCTCGTGCCCAACGGCACGTACGTGCTCAAGCTGAGGGTCCTGAAGGCCCTGGGCGACGAGTCCAACCCCGCGCACTGGGAGACCTGGACCTCGCCGCCGATCACGATCAACCACCCGTAGCGCCCGGCGCGCGCCTCCGGGCGGGACCGGAGGCGCGCCGAGGCGGGATCAGCGGATGGTGACCACCAGGCGGTAGTCGAACTGGCCGGTGGGATCCCCCGGCGTCTGGGCGAAGGCGGCGGCCTCGACCTGGAGGTAGTAGGTGCCGCCCGGGAGCGCGTGCGCGAACCCGCTGGCCGGGCTGGAGCCGGTGCCGTCGAACGCCGAGCAGAAGCCGCGGCCGCCGTCGTCGTCGTCCCCGAGCGCGACGCCGCCGGCGTCGTAGAGCGTGAGCGCGCTGTCGATGCTGTTCGACTCGCACGTCTCGGCGCCGCCCTCGATGATCTCCGCGCGGATCGACTTGCCCGGCGGCACCGTGATCGCGAAGAAGTCGGAGTCGTCGTTCGACGGGTGGCCGCCGAGCACGAGGACCTCGGCGCCGCTCAGCGCGTTCGCGGCGGCCGCGGTGTCGTTCGCCTCGGCCTCGCTCCCGCCCGAGATCACCTTCACCTCGAGCGCGTAGGCCGCGATCGTCCCGTCGTTGCCGCGCTCCTCGACCTGCGCGTAGTAGGTCCCCGCCGGCAGGCTCAGGACCAGCGCCGAGCAGGTCGAGATCCCGCTGTTGTCGTCGGCGTAGAGCTGCGCGCCGGCCGCGTCGTGGAGGCGCAGCGTCGTCATGAAGCCGGCGCAGTCGGCCGCGCTCGGGTCGAACGTCTCGATCCGCACCACCGAGCTCTGGGCCAGATCGATCCGGAAGAGGTCGAGATCGCCGGCGGCGCCGATCGCGCCGGCGACGACCGCGTCGCCGGTGATCACCACGGGCGCCGCGTCGGCCTCGGCCGGCGTCCCGTTCGGCTCCACCTCGGCGCTCGCCTCGAGCGCGCAGGTCGCGCTGCACCCGTCGCCGGAGGTCGTGTTCCCGTCGTCGCAGGTCTCGGGCGCGTCGGTGTAGCCGTCGCCGCAGACCGGGACGCGGTCGCAGGTCGCGGTGCAGCCGGCCCCGCCGTCGCACTCCTCCGCGCCCTCCACCACGCCGTCGCCGCAGGCGGCGTTCAGCGCGATCTCCAGCCGGTAGGCCGGGATGATCGTGTTGAACCCGAAGTCCTCCACGACCGCGTAGTAGGTGCCCGGGGCGAGGTGCCGCGCCGCCGGATCCTGCGCGGAGTCGATCCGCGAGCAGGCGCCCACCCCGCCGTCGTCGGCGGACGTGATCTCCGTCGTACCGTCGGCGGCGAAGAGGTGGAGGTACGGGTCCATGTTCACGCACGAGCCCGGGCCGGCGCCGTCGGAGACCTCGAGGCGGATATCGGAGGTCGTGGTCAGCGTGAACGCGAACCAGTCGTCGTCGTTCCCGGGGTTGATCGAGCCCTGGATGAGCTCGTAGGGCGCGTAGGGGCCGTTGGCCTGCGCGGCGTCGTCGTTGGGCTCGGTCTCCAGGGAGAGCTCGATCTGGCAGCTCGCGTCGCAGCCGTCGTCCGGCGCCGTGTCGCCGTCGTCGCATGTCTCGGGCGCGTCGACGAGGCCGTCGCCGCAGACGGCGACCCGGTCGCAGGTCGCGCTGCAGCCGGCGCCGCCGTCGCACTCCTCGGCGCCCTGCGCCACGCCGTCGCCGCAGAGGGCGTTGTACGCGACCACCATCTGGTAGCCGGGGATCACGCCGTTGTCGGCGAAGTCCTGGACCTTCACGTAATAGGTCCCGGCCGGCAGGTGCCGCGCGCCGGCGTCGGCGGGGACCATCGAGTCGATCGTGGCGCAGCTGTTCACGCCGCCCTGGTCGCGCGTCACGAGCGCGGTGGTGCCGTCCGTGCCGTAGAGGGTGAGCACCGTGTCGATGCCGGCGCACGAGCTGGGGCCGCTCGCGTCGAAGGTCGCGATCTTCAGGTCGGCCGTGGCCGGCAGGGTGATCGCGTAGTAGTCGACGTCGCCGACGGGGCTGATCGAGCCGGTCAGGATCACGGCCGGGGAGTGGGGGCCGTCGGCGCCGGCGGCGTCGTCGTTGGGCTCGGACTCGCCGAGCAGCTCGAACTGGCAGCTCCCGTCGCAGCCGTCGCCCGGCGTCGTGTTGCCGTCGTCGCAGGCCTCGGGGGCGTCGACGAGGCCATCGCCGCAGACCGGGACGCGATCGCAGGTCGCGGTGCAGCTCGCGCCGCCGTCGCACTCCTCCGCGCCCTCCTGGGCCCCATCCCCGCAGAGCGCGTCGAAGGTGACCACGAGGGTGTAGCCCGGGATCGCGGCGCCCGCGGACTCGACCTTGACGTGGTAGGTGCCGGCCGCGAGGTGGCGCGCGGCGCCGCCCGCGATGAGCGAGCAGGCGTTGATGCCGCCGTCGTCGTCGGAGGCGAGCGCGGTGGCCCCGTCGGGCGCGTAGAGCGTGACGACCGTGTCGATGTTCGCGCAGGCCCCGATGCCGCTCGCGCCGAAGGTCTCGATGCGGAGGTCGGCCGTGGCGGGCACGGTGATCTGGAAGTAGTCGGCGTCGGAGGCGGGGGAGACGGCGCCGTGGAGGAGCACGTCGGGCGCGTAGGGTCCGTCGGCCTGGGCCGGCGCGTCGTTGCCCTCGCTCTCGGTGAAGGCGTCGACGACGCAGGCGTCGCTGCAGCCGTCGAGGCTCGTGAGGTTGCCGTCGTCGCACGCCTCGGCGCCGGCCACGACGCCGTCGCCGCAGGTGGTGGTGCAGGCGCTGGGCTGGCCGGCGCAGCTCCAGCCGGGCTCGGGCGCGCAGGTGGCGTTGCAGCCGTCGCCGGGCGCGGTGCCGCCGTCGTCGCACAGCTCGGCGCCGAGGATCATCGAGTCGCCGCAGATCGCGCCGCAGACGCTCGGCTCGCCGTTGCAGGTCCAGCCGGTCTCGGTCACGCAGGCGGCGTCGCAGCCGTCGCCCGGGGCGGTGGCGCCGTCGTCGCACTCCTCGGCGCCGACGACGAGGCCGTCGCCGCAGGTCTCGGGACAGACGCTCGGCGCGCCCGAGCAGGTGTAGCCGGCCTCGACGAGGCAGGTGGCGTTGCAGCCGTCGCCCGGATCGGTGTCGCCGTCGTCGCACTCCTCGGCGCCGATGATCATGCCGTCGCCGCAGATCGGGGTGCAGGCGCTGGGCTCTCCGGCGCAGTCGTATCCGGCCTCGATGGCGCAGGTCGCGTCGCAGCCGTCGCCGTCGGCGCTGTTGCCGTCGTCGCAGGCCTCGCTGCCGCCGAGGGCGCCGTCGCCGCACACGGGCGCGCTGCCGCCGGCGCCGCC
>CAYQYG010000388.1:0-8870 GCA_964421485.1 uncultured Polyangiaceae bacterium
GGGTCACGAGCAGCGGCGGCGCGCCGAGCAGGATCCAGAACGGCGCGCCGTCGAGCCGGGGCGGCGGCGGCGGCGTGTAGGCGCTCAGCGCGGCGCGCGGCGCGGCCATGGCGGCGAACGGATCGCGCGACGCGGGCTCGGCGCTCGACGCGGCGGGGGCCGCGCGCTGCACGGTGGGCGTCACCTCCACGGTCCCGAGCTCCGCGCGCTCCACCACGTAGCGGCGCTCCTCGGGGCTCCAGTACGGGAGCTCGATGGCGCCGAGGTCCACCGCGCCGCTCTCCTGCACGCGCACCACGTAGCCGAACGACCGCCACCCGGCGATCGCGCCTCCGCGGGCCTCGATCTGCTCGCGCTTCTCCGGATCGAGCCACTCGACCCCGGTGCGCGCCGGCACGCGCAGGGCCGGCGGGAAGTTGCCGGCGCCCGAGACGCGCACCGTCACGGCGATCGAGCCGCCCTGCTCGATCTTGCGCGGCTGCACCCCCGCGGAGACGCTGAACTTGCCCACGTCGCCGAGGCTGTAGCCCGGCGGGCGCCCGGCCGCGGGCGGCTCGGTCACGTGGATGACCACGTCGTTCGACTCGCGCAGCGCGCGCGATCCGATGCGGCGGCCGGTGATCCGCGCGCTCATGCCGCCCGTGTGCAGATCACCGGCCCTCAGCGGGAAGAGCGCCAATTTGTCGAGCAGCCGGACCTCGTAGCGGCGCCCGCCGACGCGCGTGTGCATCGGCGCGTCGGTGCCCGGGTTCTTGAGCAGCGGCTCGCGCCGGAAGTCGGCGAGCGGCGCCTCGTGCCGCTCGCCCATCTCGAGGTTCTCCCGGTAGTAGAGGTAGAAGGTCAGCGTCACCTGCTCGCCGATCACGGCGCTCGTCTTGTCGGCGATCGCCCGCAGGAAGACGGCCGGATCGGGCGCCTCGGGCATCGCGAGCTCCTGCGCGCCGACGTCGTCCTGATCGTCGAGATCGTCGAAGGGGCTGCTCTGGCCGGGGCCGCCGAAGGGGAACGGAAAGCTGCCCATCGGCCCGCCGGGCAAGAGGAACGGGTTCTGCGAGCGGCGCGCGCGGCCCGTGGCGGGCACGACCTTCACGCTCATCGGGTTCGAGCGGAGCGTCTTCCCGTTCCAGCGGATGGTCGGCGCCGGGATCACGAAGCTGCCCGTCTTGTCGGCCATGAGCTGCCACGTCGCGCCGATGCCGACCTTCACCGACGAGGCGCCGCCGCCGAACTGCGCGACCGTCTGCGTCGAGAGGCTCGGGCCGCCGGTCACGGAGATCCCGGGCGGGGTCCGCAGCACGGGCTCGGTCGGCGTCGGCTCGCCCTGCGTGGCGAGCGCCTTGAGCTCGACCGTGAACGGCTCGCCCACCTCGACCTCGGGCGCGCTCACGCGCGCGACGAGCTCGGGGTCCGCGAGCGCCGCGCGCGGGGTGATCAGCGCGAGGAGCGCGACGAGGAGCGCGAGCGCTGCGCTCATGGGGACCGGGGCGCAGGCCGGCGAGCGGTTCACTTGTCCTCCATGCCGCGGCCGCGCCGCGTGCCCGCCCGGTTCTTCGCCTCCTCCTCCTGGTACGTGGGCGCCTCCTCGAGCTGGTCGAGCGTGCGCTCGTCCTGCCGCGCCTCCACGGGCTCCTCGCGCGCGGGCGGCGGCTGCCCGCCGACGTCGGGGCCCTGATCCTGCGGCCCCGCGTCGTCGCCGCCGCCGTCCTGGCCCGCGTCGTCGCCGCCGTCCTGCCCGCCGTCGTCGCCGCCGCCGTCCTGGCCCGCGTCGTCGCCGCCGTCCTGCCCGCCGTCGTCGCCGCTGTTGCCGTCGCTCGCGTCCTCCGCGTCCGGCGGCGCGTCGGGCGGAGAGTCCGGCGGCGCGTCGGGCGGGGAGTCCGGCCCCGCGTCCTTCCGGTCCTCGATCCGCCGGAGCGCGATCGCCCGGTTCCACGCGGCGTCACGGCCGATCCCGTCGCCGCCCGCCTCCTCGTGGAGGCCCGGGATGATCGCCAGCGCCTGGTCGTAATACTTCACGGCCTCCTCGTAGCGCCGCCGCAGGAACTCCAGGTTGCCCGCGAGGTACCGCGCCCGCGCCCGGAGGTCCGCCGGCACGCTCGGGTCCGCGCCGATCGCCTTGACCAGGGTCAGCGCGCACTCGACCTCCACGCTGCGGAGCTCCGCGAGGCGCTCCTCGTCGCCACCACCGTCGGCGAGCTCCTCGTCGCCGAAGCGCTGGCCGAAACGCTCGGCCAGGTAGAACAGCGCGAGGCCCAGATCGAAGCTGCCGTTCGGCTTCTGCCGGACCGTGTCGGGCAGCCCGATCCCCGCGTCGCTGCACGCGCCGGTGCCGAGGTACGTCTCGAGCGCCTGCTCCGCCGACTCGAGCTGCCCCGCGTCGAGCTCGCTGATCGCCCTGTCGACCTCCGGCGCGTTCCGCTCGAACGGCGACGTCGGATCCCAGCCCGAGCAGCCCGCCGTCGCCGAGAAGGCCGCGCCGCCGAGGCACGCCAGCGCGAACGTCGCGAGCAGCGCGCCCTTTCCGGGCTCGAGCGCGCCCTTGCGCGCCCTCGGCGGCGGGGGCCGCCGCGCCTCGAACCGCCGCCGCGGCGCGTCCGTGAGGAACACCTCGGCGACGAGCAGCAGGATCGCCAGGCCCAGCGGGTAGAAGTACACGTCCGCGTAGACCGTCTCGACGCGCTCCGCGAGCTCGCTCGACATCTGCTTCCGGAGCTCGGCCGCGATCGTGTCGATGCCCGTCGAGCCCTTCTCGGCGCGGATGATCTTGCCGTCCGGCGTCGCCTGCGCGATCGCCGCGAGCTGCTTCTCGCCCTCGATCGAGAGCGCCGTCGTCAGCGGCTTGCCCTGCCGATCGGTCCGCCACCCGACGATGCGCCCGTCCTCGCCGATCTCGGGGATCGGCTCCGGCGTGCGGCCGCCGATCTGCACGACGTGGACCGTCGTCCCCTCCGCGCCGATCGACTGCGCGACCGCCACCGGCGAGCCCTCGAGATCCTCCCCGTCGGTCACGAGCAGGATGACCCGCTTGTGATCGGCCGACTTCGGATCGCGCCTCAGGAGATCGCGCGCCTGCTCCAGCGCGCGGCCGATCGCGGTGCCGCCGATCGGCATGTCGTTCGGATCGAGCTGGCGCAGGAACTGCGCGATCGCGGCGCCGTCGGCCGTGAGCGGGAAGCCCATCGGCTCGCCCGCGAAGGCCACGGCCGCGAAGCGCGCGCCCTCCAGCTCCTTGATCAGCCGCGCCACCTCCACCTTGGCCCGGAAGATCCGCGACGGCTCGACGTCGCGCGCGTACATGCTCTTCGAGTAGTCGAGCGTGATCACCACGTCGACGTTGGTCGCCGGCACGAGGCGCGTGCCCTTGCCGTACTGCGGCCGCGCCGCCGCGACGAACACGAGCGCCGTCGCGAGCACCAGGAGGACGCCCTTCCACGCGCGCCGCTTCGCCGGATCCGACGTGGTGAGCGCCGCGATCCGGTCCGGGTCCCCGAAGCGCTTCACCGATCGCGCGACGCGCAGCCCGCCGGCGGCCAGCAGGAGGCCCACGACCAGGGCGAGCGCCATGCCGAGCATGAACAGCGGGGCCGCGAAGATCACGGGAACCTCCGGAGCAGCCACGCGCGCAGGAGGGCGTCGAGCCCGACCAGCACCGCGCCGGGGATCAAGAGGAGCGGGAACAGGTCCTCGAACGACGCGATCGAGGCCTCGAAGCGGGTCTTCTCCAGCTTGTCGAGCACGTCGTGCATGCTGTCGCTGAGCGCCTTCGCGTCGGTCGCCACGTAGGCCTCGCCGCCGGTCTTCTTCGCGATCTCACGGAGCAGCGCCGGGTTCACGGGGAAGCGGCGGCGTACGTACCGGGGCTGGCCGAAGAGGTCGATGCCGTCCTCCACGTCGACCTCGTCATCGCCGCCGATCTGGATCGTGTAGACCTTCGCGCCCACCGTCGTCGCGAGGTGCGCCGCGTAGTCGGGCGAGATCGAGCCGGCGTTGGAGTCGCCGTCGGTCAGCAGGATCACGACCTTCGACAGCGCGTCGCTCCGGCGCAGGCGCGCGACCGCGGTGCCGAGCGCGTCGCCGATCGCCGTGGCGCTCCCGTCGATCACGCTGAGCGACATCTTCGACACCATCTGCGAGAGCAGCGGATAATCGAGCGTCGGCGGCGAGAGCACGTACGCCGTCTTGCCGAAGACGACGACGCCGATCCGGTCCGTCCGCCGGCGGCCGATGAAGTCCTGGATGACCAGCTTGGCCGTGTCGAGCCGCGTCGGCCGCCGGCCGCGCTTCGGCGCCGGGTTGCCCGGGAGCGATCCGGGGTCGGCGTCGAGCACCGCGCGCATCGACCCCGAGAGGTCGAGCGCGAGCACGATGTCGATCCCCTTGTCATCGGATCGCTGGTCGCTGAGCACGCTGACCGGCCGCCCCATCGCCAGCACGAGGAACGCCACCGCCACGGCCCGGAGCGCGCCGGGCACGTCGCGCAGGTGGCTCCGGATCCCGCGCGGCCCCGCGACCAGCGGCGCCACCGTGCCCAGCCGGAGCCGCGGCTTCCGCGCGTCCTGGGCGAAGACCCCCCAGTACCAGACCGGCGGCACCAGCAAGAGGCCGAGCAGGAGCCACTTGTTCTGCCAGCTCGCGCCCAACCACGCGTCCCGGCGGGCGGCGAGCGGGTACGCCGCGGCGAGCACGGCCGCCGCGAGCGTCGCGAGCAGGGCGAGCGCGGTCCGCCTCACGGCGACGCCTCCTGGCCGCCCGTCGGCGGCGGCCCCGGCGGCGTCGCGGCGGCTCCGGCCTCGGCGCCCGGGCGCATCGACGGCGGCGTCGTGCGGCGCACGATCGTCTCGCCCCGCGCGAGCGCGTCGAGGCAGTCGGCCTCGGTGGGCTGCACCCGCGCGAACTTCACGAGGTCGCAGTCCGCAAGGAACGCCCCGATCTCCTTCAGCACCGGCACGGGCGGTCGAACCCGCTTGAGCAGCGCGCGCATCTCGTCGGTGGTCGTCTCCAGCCCGTCGAAGCCGTACCGCGCGCCGAGGTAGCGCCGCACGCAGTCGCTCACGTTGTCGAAGAACTCGTCGGTCTTGCCCTCCGCGAGCAGCGTCGAGCGCCGGATCGCCTCGAGCTCCTCGAGCGCCGCGATCCACGGCAGCTTCGGCGGCGGCGCGGGCACCACCTTGGGCCGCCGCACCCAGCGCCGGAGCAGCCACGCCGCGAACAGCGCCAGCGCCGCCCCGGCCGCCACGCCGATCGCGAGCTGCCGCGCGAGCGCCCAGTCCTCCCGCTGCGGCCTCGGCGGCGGGTTCGGCTTCACCTTGGGGTCGACCTCGTTCGCGATCGGGTCCTCGACGAGCAGCTCGTGCCGCCGCGTGCACACCGTCACGAGCTCGCCGCTCGCCCGGGAGATCGCGATCGGCAGCGGCGGCAGGAGCAGCGCGCTCCGCCCCGGCCCCTTGGGCAGCGGCACGACCTGGATCACGACCCTCGTCGTCGCGGAGTCGCCGGAGATCGTGGTCGTCACGCTCGGCCCGGCCCCCGCGTCGGGCTCGGGGATCACGAACCCCGCCTCCTCGAGCGCGCGCGCCGCGTCGCTGGTGCTCTGGAGCCGGAAGCCCTCGGGCAGCACCGTCTCGCCCTTGCCGTGGGTGACGGTCACCTCGAGGCCGACCGCGTACCCGCTCAGCCCCGAGCTCGGAAAGTGCTCCGTGAGCCCCGGCCGCGCGGCCCCCGGCGGCACGTGCTCCGCGCACGACGCCCAAGATCGCGCGGGCTCGCCGGCCTGGGCCGGATCCGGCAGCTGCGCCGGATCCGGCAGCTGCGGCGGCGGCGGCGGCGCGCTCGTGTCGGGCGCGTCCTGCTGCGCGAGCGCGGGGGCCGCGACGAGCGCCGCCGCGATCGCGCACAGAAGGGGGCGCGCCCTCATCGCCGGAGCCTCCGCGCGCGCCGGGCGAAGAGCTCGCGCAGCGGGCTCACGAAGCTCTCGCTCGTCTTCACGACGACCGAGTCGAGCGCCAGCTTCTTGAACAGCCGGTCCCGGTCGGCCCGGAGCTTCCGCATCTCCTTCCGGTAGTGCTCGCGCACCGCGGGCGAGCCCGTGTCGACCACCACCTCCTCGCCGGTCTCGAGGTCCTCGAAGGTCGCGAGCCCCACGTCGGGCAGCTCGTCGTCGCGCGGATCCACGAGCATCACCGGGATGACGTCGTGCTTCGCCGCGGCGAGCGACAGCGCCCGCTCGAAGCCCGTCGCGAAGAAGTCGCTCACCACGAACGCCACGCTGCGCCGCTTCGCGACCTTCACCAGGGTCTCGAGCGCGAGCTTCAGGTTCGTGCCCGTGTACCGCGGCTCGTAGCCGAGGATCTCGCGGATCACGCGCATCACGTGCTTGTCCCCCTTCTTCGGCGGGACGAGCTTCTCCACCGCCTCGGTCGCCAGCACGAGCCCCACGCGGTCGTTGTTCTTGATCGCGCTGAACGCGCAGAGCGCGCAGATCTCGGCCGCCACGCGCGCCTTCGAGGCCCGCCGCGTGCCGAACTGCTCGCTCTGGGAGGCGTCGACGACGAGCATCACCGTCATCTCGCGCTCCTCGACGAACACCTTGACGAACGGCTCGCTCATCCGGGCCGACACGTTCCAGTCGATCCACCGGACGTCGTCGCCGGGCAGGTACGCGCGCACCTCGCGGAACGAGAGGCCCTGCCCCTTGAACACCGACGAGTACGTGCCCGAGAGCTGCTCGTTCGCGAGCCGCTGCGTCCGGATCTCGATCCGCCGGAGCTGCTTCAGGAGCTCGGGCGGCAGCGGGCGCGAGCGCGAGGCGCGCTGCCCGGCCGCCGGCTCCTCGCCCGGCTTGGACCGCCGCGCCGTCACGGCACCTCGACCACCTCGAACACGCGCCGCACGATCTGCTCGGCCGTGACCTCCTCGGCCTCCGCCTCGTACGTCAGCACGATGCGGTGCCGCAGCACGTCCGGCCCGATGGCCTTCACGTCCTCGGGCGTCACGTAGCCGCGGTGCCGCAGGAACGCGTGCGCCCGCGCCGCGAGCGCCAGCGCGATCGACGCGCGCGGGCTCGCCCCGTACTCGATCAGGCTCCCGAGGTCCCGCATCCCCTTCTGCGCGGGCTCGCGCGTCGCGAAGACCACGTCGACGATGTAGTCCTTCACGCGGTCATCCATGTACACGTCGCGCACCACCTTCGTGGCCGCGACGAGCTCCTCGGGCCCGGTCACCTTGCCCGCCTTCGCCTCGACGAGCGCCGTGGTCCGGTCGATGATCTGCCGCTCCTCGGCCCGCGCCGGGTAGCCGACCTTCACCATCAGCATGAAGCGGTCGATCTGCGCCTCCGGCAGCCGGTAGGTCCCCTCCTGCTCGATCGGGTTCTGCGTCGCCATCACGATGAACGGCCGCGGCAGCGGGTACGTCTGGTCGCCGATCGTGACCTGCCGCTCCTGCATCGCCTCGAGCAGCGCGCTCTGCACCTTCGCCGGCGCGCGGTTGATCTCGTCCGCGAGCACCAGGTTCGCGAAGATCGGGCCGAGCTTCGACGTGAAATCGCCGCGCTGGTGGTTGTAGATGACCGTGCCGATGAGGTCCGCCGGGAGGAGGTCCGGCGTGAACTGGATGCGCGAGAACTTGGCCTCGATCGCGTCGCAGAGCGTGCGCACCGTGAGCGTCTTCGCGAGGCCCGGCACGCCCTCGAGCAGCACGTGACCGCCCGTGAGCAGGCCGATCAGGATGCGCTCGATCATGTACGTCTGGCCGACGATCACCTTGCCGACCTCGGCGACCAGGTTGTCGATGAAGGCGCTCTCCTTGGCGACCAGCTCGTTCAGGGCGCGGACGTCGTGCATACGAGGGTGCTTCTAGCAAGCGGGGCGACGTCAGGACAACCGCCGCGGATCGAATATTCCTGGGCGCCGCCTGCCCCGGAGCCGTGCTAGTGGCTCCCGCGATGCCTGCGCCGACCGCGCCACCCGCGCCGAGCGACGCCGCGCTCCGCGGCCGCGCCCGCGCCCTCCTCGAGGCGATGACCGAGCGCGCCCGCTGGATCTACGCGGTCCCGCGCGGCCCCGGCGCGCCCCGCGTGGGCCCGATCCTCGAGGCCGAGGGCCTCGGTTGCGAGGAGCAGGACGCGGGCGGTCAGGTCGCCAGGTTCTCCAGCGGGCGCGGCGACGCCTCGTTCGTCGTCTTCGACAGCCCGGAGCTCGGCGCGGTCCTCATCGAGGCCGAGGGCCCGGGCGCGCCGCCGGTCCTCCGCAAGGTGCTCGACGCGACGGGTTTCCTCGCGCAATCGGAGCTCCTGCGGGGCGCGCTCGACGTGCAGAGCGGCCGCGCGAGCAAGCCGCTCCGGACCCTCGCGCACATGGTCGTCGCCTGGGACGAGGACTGGAGCGACCTCTTCCTGCTGCACCTGGCCTCGCCCGATCCGGTGGCGCGCCACGAGGCGACGCTGGCGCTGAGCGTGGCGGCCATGGTCGCGCGGGACGCCGGGCCCGCGCGGGCGCTGCTCGGCGAGGCGCTGAAGCGCGAGCGCTACCCGAAGCTCCGCGAGACGATGGCCGAGGCGCTCCGGCTGGTGGAAGCGATGACCGGAGGGCCCGTGGAGCTCGCGCCGGCCGCGCCGCCTCCGGACGAGGGCGGTCGCGTGGCCTGACTCGTCCTTCGAGGAGCGGCGCGTCAAAACCCGGGATCGCGGAACTTGGCGCGGCGCGCGCTGCCCGAGGGCGCGCCGCTCGCGGGGATCACCGACGCGCCCGCGTCCGAGGAGCTCGCGGGCGGCGCGGGCAGCGGCGCCGGATCGGGCGGGCCCGGCGGATCGACCGCCGGCGGGATCGTGTCGAGGGGCGCGGGCCCGTCGGCCGCGGCGCTCGTGCCGGCCGGGC
>CAYQYG010000389.1:0-7487 GCA_964421485.1 uncultured Polyangiaceae bacterium
GTCGCCGCAGACGGGCTCGGCGCCCCCCGCGCCGCCCGCGCCGCCCGCGCCCCCGCCGCCCGCGCCCCCGCCGCCCGACGTGGTCGTGGTGGTCGTCGTCGGGTTGCCGCCGCAGTTCTGGGCGAGCTGCGCGCAGTCGGAGCAGGAGCAGCCCTCGAGGTACTCGACGCACGACCCGTTGTCGACGCAGCCGTCGGTGCAGCGCGGGGTGTTCGTGCAGTCGGGGCAGGTGCAGTCCTCGTCGGCCGTGCACGAGGGGTCGTCGTCGCCCGGGCACCCGACGGGGAAGGGCGGGCAGCTCGAGACCTGGCCATAGCAATCGTCGCAGGTGCAGTCCTCGTCGTTGGTCTCGGAGCCGGGATCGTACGTGCAGCTGCCGTCGTCGGTGCAGACGCCGCGGCAGCTCGCCGACTGCTCGCAGTCGGGGCACGCGCAGGTCTCGGGGTCGTTGCCCCTCAGGTTGCAGAACCCGTCGGGGCCATTGCCATTGCAGCCGGAGCCGGTCCCGCCGCCGCCGGCGCCGGTGCCGACCGTCCCGGTCGTGCCGCTGGGGAGGGGAAGGTTCTTGTCCTCGGAGCAGCCGCCCGCGGCGGCGAACCCGACGAATCCACACAGAGCGAAGAAGACAATCCAGGAGCGCATGTCTTCCCAGTGTATCACGTCCCCAAAAGCTCGTCCCAGGTTGCAGCGCGGTGCCGGGCGACCACGCCGGCCCCGGGACCGAGGGTGCCCTCACCTCCCGGGGCCGGGACTCCGGCGTGCCACTCGCGTGGCCCGCCTACGACCCGGCCCCTCCGGTGAGGGCACCCTCGGTCCCGGGGGCCTCCTGCCAGATCAAAGCCTGTCGATCCAGGGAGGGACCTCGGGGGCGCACTGCTGGCATTGCCCGCGGGCGCACGCCTCCGGGGTCAGCGGAAAGCGACACCCTGGTCCGACGCCTGCGACCGGACGGCGGCGCGCTCGCGCGCGAGGAAATCGCGCACGGCGGCGTCGAGGCGCGGGTGCGCGACGAGGTGCGCGCTGTGCGTGACCGTCGGCCGGAAGCCGCGCACGAGCTTGTGGGAGCCGCCCGCGCCGGGCTCGAAGCGCGCGAGGCCGCGGCGGATGACGTCCTCGACCGCGTGATAGTAGCAGACGTTGAAATGCAGGAAGGGCCGCTCCTCGGCCGCGCCCCAGTACCGGCCGAAGAGCGCGTCTCGCCCCGCGAAATTGAGCGCGCCGGCGACGGGCCTCCTGCCCTCGCGCGCGAGCACGACCTCCACGCCGCCGGGGAGCCGCGCCGCGATCTCCTCGAAGAAGGCCCGGTTCAGGTACCGCCGCCCCCAGGCGAACTTGCGCACCGTCGATACATAGTAATCGAACATCACGTCCAGCACCTCGGGCGTGAGGTCCGCGCCGGAGAGCGTCTCGATCGAGATCCCCTGCCCCTCGATCTCGCGGCGCTCGCGCCGGATCTGGTGGCGCCGCTTGGAGTTGAAGCGGCCGAGGAAGTCGTCGTAGGACGCATACCCCTCGTTGTGGAACTGGAACTGGACGCCGAGGCGGTGCGCCGCGCCCGCGGCCTCGAGCGCGTCGGCCTCCTCCTCGGTCGGGAAGAGGACGTGCGCGCTCGAGAGATCGTTCGCGAGGACGAGCTCGCGCAGCGCCGCGGCGAGCGCGCGGAGCAGCGCGGGCCGGTCCCCGGCGGAGCGCGCGAGCAGGCGGCGCGAGGTCGCGGGCGTGAACGGCACCGCGACCACGAGCTTCGGGTAGTACGGCGCGCCGATCCGGCGCGACGCAGAGGCCCACGCGTGATCGAAGACGAACTCGCCCTCGCTGTGGTCCTTGAGGTACGCGGGCGCGGCGCCGGCGAGCGCGCCCGCCCGCCAGAGCGTGAGGTGCCGCGGGAGCCAGCCCGCGCGCTCGCCGACGCACTGCGTGCGCTCGAGCGCGTCGAGGAACGCCCAGCGGAGGAACGGGACCTCGGCCGCGCCGTCGAGCGCGTCCCAGTCGCGCTCGGGCACGCCGCGGATCGAATCGTGGACGCGGACCTCGAACTCCATGCGCGCTCTCCGATCCTCGATCGCTAGCCGCGCAGCTCCGCGATCGAGCGGGCCCCCTCGCGCGCGATGCGCTCCGAGAGGCCCCGCGTGATCGCGGCCGGCAGGCCCGGTCCGCCGTAGATGAAGCCGGTGTAGAGCTGCACGAGGTCCGCGCCCGCGCGCACGAGGTCGAGCGCGTGGTCCGCCGCCTCGACGCCGCCGACGCCGATCACCGCCGCGCGCGGGCCGAGGCGGGCGCGGATGCGCCGGACCATCGCGAGCGCGCGCGGCCGGAGCGGCGGCCCGCTGAGCCCGCCCTGGCCGGCCGCCAGGACCTCGGCCGGGCTCGTCGCGAGGCCGTCGCGCCGCACGGTCGTGTTCGCCGCGACGACCCCGTCGAGGCCGACCTCCAGGGCCACGGCGAGCAGCTCCTCGAGCTCCTCGTCCGTGAGGTCCGGCGCCACCTTGACGAGCAGCGGCCGCCGCGGCGCGCCCTCCGCGTTCGCCGCCGCGATCGCCGAGAGCAGCGCCCGCGCGAGCGCCGCGCCCTGCATCGCCCGGAGGCCCGCGGTGTTGGGCGAGCTGACGTTGATCACGACGAAGTCGGCGACCTTGCGCGCCTCGCGGAAGCTCGCGAGGTAGTCGGCGAGGACCGGCTCGACGGGCTCGAGCGGCACCGCGCGCGACTTGCCGATCGAGAGCCCGATCGGCACGCCCGCCGCGCCGCGCGCCGCGATGCGCGCCGCGACCTTTGCCGCGCCCTCGTTCGGGAACCCGAGCCGGTTGATGAGCGCCCGGTCCGCCGGGAGCCGGAAGAGGTTGGGCGGCGGGTTCGGCGCCTGCGGCAGCGCCGTGACCGTGCCGAGCTCGACGAACCCGAACCCGAGCGCCGCGAGCGCGCGCGCCCGGCGCGCGTCCTTGTCGAAGCCCCCCGCGATCCCGAGCGGCGAGGGGAAGGAGAGCCCCATCACCCGGGTCTCGAGGCGGGGATCGGGCGGCGCCGTCCTGGCCCGGACGAGCGCGCGGAGCGGCGCGGCGTGCTCGAGCGGGGCGAGCGCGAGCATGCCGAGCGCGTGCGCCGCGTGCGGCGGGAGGGCGAAGAGGATCGGTCGGAGCAGCCGGTACATGAGGGCGCATCGGTAGCACAAGAGGCCCCGAGGTCTGCTAGTCTCGATCGCCGTATGGCTTCCCTGAACGGCCCGGCGCGGCGGAGCGCGCCCGCGGCATCGCCGTGGGCGTGGGCGCCCCTCTTCCTGCTGACGACCTCCTGCCAGGTGATCTTCGGCCTCGACGAGTACACCGAGAGGACGGGCGGCACCGGCGGGGCCGGCGGCGGGACCAGCACGACCACGAGCTCGGGCGGCGGCGGGGGAGCGGGCGGCGCCGGAGGATCGACGACAGGGACCGGCGGGCAGGGCGGCACCGGGGGCACGACCACCGATTTTCCGGCCGATCGCGACACCTACCTGTTCAGCACGAACGAGAACTACAATTACGGCGCGGACCCGGTCCTCAAGCTCAGCGGCACGCAGCGCGCCATTCTCCACTTCGACATCTCGAATGCTTCGGGGATTCCCCCGGCGGCCGTCCACGAGGCGAGGCTGACGCTTCACGTGACGTCCGGCGCCCCCGTCCCCGGGATCGAGGTCTTCAGGATCGCGCCCGAGAACTCCGACTGGATCGAGGGGACAGGGAAGGGGCTGGTCATCGCGAACGCGGGTGAGCCCTGCTGGCACGACAAGAAGTACCAGCAGCAGGGCTGGGCCTCCACGCAGTTCGGGCTCACCGTCGAGGGGAGCGACTACGTGCCGGGGGCCATTGCTCCGACCGTCGACGGCGAGCTCTACACCTGGGTCGTGACCGACATCGTCAAGCTGTGGCTCGGGGCAAATCCCCAGGACGTGCCCAATGACAACGCCGGCTTCCTGGTGGTATCGACGGGCGCGTCCTACGACATCGCCTCGAAGGAGAGCACGACCGGCACCAAGCCGAAGCTCTCGATCGACCACGATCTGCCCTGAGCCGCTGCGCGGCGCCGCGCGCGCCTGCTATGCTCGCGCCCCTCATGGCCAGCGATCCCCAGGACAGCGCCGAGCCCGGCGGCACGTCGACCCAGCTCGGCGAGCGCTTCCCGAAGACCCACGACGAGATGGCCCGCCTGCGCGCCGCGGGCGTCGCCGCAGCGCGCGACCTCTGCGCGTTCATCGACGCCTCCCCGACGCCGTTCCACGCCGTCCGCGAGGTCGCCTCGCGGCTCGCCGCCGCGGGCTTCACCGAGCTCGGCGAGCGCGACGCCTGGGCCCTCTCGCCCGGCGATCGCCGCTTCGTGATCCGCAACGGCTCGACGATCATCGCCTTCGTCGCCGGCGCGGAGCACCCGGCGCGCGGCGGCTTCCGGATCCTCGGCGCCCACACCGACTCGCCGAACCTCCGCGCCAAGCCCAACGCCGACTACTCGAAGAGCGGCTACCGGCAGGTCGGCGTCGAGGTCTACGGCGGCGTGCTCTACTCGACCTGGCTCGACCGCGACCTCGGCGTCGCCGGCCGCGTGCTCCTCCGCGGCGCCGCGGGCGCCGGCGGCGTGGAGCGCCGGCTCGTGCACGTCGCCCGCCCGGTCGCGCGCGTCCCGAACCTCGCCATCCACCTGAACCGCGGCGTCAACACGGACGGCCTCGTGCTCAACGCGCAGAAGCACCTCGCGCCCGTGCTCGGCTTCGACAGGGAGGCCGAGCTGCGCGCCCTCCTCGCGCGCGAGCTCGACGTCCCGCGCGACGCGATCCTGGGCTACGACCTCTCCTTCTTCGACACGGCGCCCGCCGCGATCGGCGGCGCCGACGGCGAGCTCGTCTTCGCCTCCCGCCTCGACAACCTCGCGAGCTGCCACGCCCTCACCGCCGCGCTGGCCGCCGCCGCCCCCTCGCCCGCCGCGGCGACGCGCGTCGTCGCGCTCTACGATCACGAGGAGTGCGGCAGCAAGAGCGCCGCCGGCGCCGCCGGCACCGCGCTCCGCGACGCGCTCGCCCGCATCGTGGACGCCTGCGCCGAGCGCGAGCCGCAGGCGCTGGCCCGCGCCGTCGCCGGCTCGCTGCTCGTCTCCGCCGACATGGCGCACGCCGTCCACCCGAACTACAGCGACCAGCACGAGCCCCGCCACGCGCCCCACATCAACCGGGGCCTCGTCGTCAAGTCGAATTCGAATCAATCGTACGCGACCGACGGCGCCACGGCCGCCGCGTTCGAGGCGCTCTGCGACGGCGTCGGCTATGCCCCCCAGCGCTTCGTCGTCCGGAGCGACCTGCCCTGCGGCAGCACGATCGGGCCGATCACGGCGGCGGAGCTCGGCGTCGCGACGGTCGACGTCGGCGCGCCGATGCTCAGCATGCACTCCTGTCGTGAGATGGCGGGCACGCTCGACGTGCACCTGGCGATCGAGACCTATCGCCGCGCGCTCGGCTGAGCCGCCGCGGCCGGTCACTCCGTCGTGTAGCAGACGCGGAGCTTCGGGCGGCTCGCGACGGTGGCGTGCTCGCTGCCATGGAAGGACGTCTTGTTGTCGAGGTCCTGGAGCAGGAAGCCGTGATTGGTGGACGCGCCGTCCACCCAGCCCTGCACGAGCGGCTCGACGTGCACGATCTGCTGGCCCCCGACGCCGCTCCAGGCCTGGAACGACGTCGACGCCACCGGATCGAAGGCGCCGTTGAAATTCGCCCAGGTGACCGTCGACTCGTCCCAGGGCGCCAGCACCTCGTGGACGTCGATGTAGCTCTGCTCGTCCTTCCAGCTCTTGTAGAGGTAGAGCGTCGCGGAGGTCACCGTGGCCCCGGCCGGCACGTTGCTGATGTCGAAATAGAGCAGCGACTGCTTGAACCCCGCGGAGGACGTGCCCGTGAAGAGGAACGTGTAGGCGCCGTCATTGTAGCTCGGCGCGCTCTGCCAGACGCTCGCGTCCGCCGCGTCCCCCTCCACGCCGCGCTGATAGGTGTGGCAGTACGAGCTCGCGGCCTCCGCTGATTCGCCGAGCTCCTCGTCGGGCTCGTCGGTGGTCTGTCCCACGCAGGCGGCGGAGCCGAGCGCGGCGGCGGAGACGAAGAGGGCGAGGGTGAGCTGGGTGGCAAGATCAAACCGGGCCATGGTGTTCCTCCCCTTGAAATGGGGCGTCAACGTGAAAAGGACCAGTGTACCAAGCTACCCGAGCGCGCCTCTCGAACGCAATGGAAATCGACATTGGGAGGACGCCTCCGCGAGGTGATGCGGCCTCACGTTCGCGCAGCGCGTGCGGACGCGCGTGCGTGCGTGCGTGCGTGTGCCCCCCCGCCCGCGTCCTCGGCCGTCAGCGCCGGGAGGTGAGGGCGAAGCCGATCAGCTTGTAGAGGATGCGCGCGCCGACGTTGCCGTCCCACTCGTCGCCCTCGGGGCCCGGCGCGACCTCGTTCAGATCGAAGCCCACGATGCGGCGGCCGCTCTTCTTGACCCGCGCGAGCAGCGTCACGGCCTGCGCGAACGTGAGGCCGCCGGGGACCGGCGTGCCGGTGTGGGGGCAGAGGGAGGGGTCGAGCCCGTCGATGTCGAAGGTCACGTAGACGTCGCGGGGGAGCTCCTCGACGATGCTGTCGGCCACGAGGTGGAACGGCTCGCCGTCGAGCAGCCGGTCGGCGAGGCCGGGATCGGTGTACTGGACCACGCGCCCGCCCGACGCGCGGGCGAACGCGACCTCGGCCTCGCACACGTCGCGCACGCCGACCTGCACGATCCTCGAGACCGCCGGGAGGCGCGTCGCCACGTTGTGGAGGACGGAGGCGTGGGAGTCGGTGAAGCCCTCGTAGGCGACGCGCAGGTCGGCGTGGGCGTCGACGTGCAGCACGCCCATGCCCGGGAAGCGCGCGGCGTGCGCGGCGATCGCGCCGTACGGCGAGGCGTGATCGCCGCCGACCACGCCGACGATCTTGCCGCGCTCGATCCAGGAGCCCGCGATCTCCGCGACGCGCTCGTTCAGCCTGGCCGAGAGGTCGTTGACGGCCGCGAGCCGCGCCTCGAGGTCGGCGTCGCCCGCGACGCGGCCTCCCGCCGCGATGACCGGCTCGGCGGCCGCGCACGCCTCGGCGTTCCACCGGACGATGTCCGGGTCGACGTCGAGCATGGCGATGCCGGCCTCGTACACGCGGCCGTTCTGCAGGTCGTAGACGTCGACCTGCCGGCTGGCGTGCAGGATGGCGGCCGGCCCCCGCGCCGTGCCGCGGCCGTACGACGTCGTCGGCTCCCAGGGCACCGGGATGAGGACCACACGCGCCTGATCCGGCGTGTGCGGGAGGCCGTAGACGCCGTCACCCGCCGCCGGAGCAGCGGGATCGTAGCCCGCGAGGGGAGAGCTCATCCCCGGGCACGTAGGCCGACCTTCGCTGAACCGTCAAGAGCCGGGACCGGAGGCGGGGCCGGGACCGGAGGCGGGGCCGGGACCGGAGGCGGGGC
>CAYQYG010000389.1:7587-8833 GCA_964421485.1 uncultured Polyangiaceae bacterium
GACCGGAGGCGGGGCCGGGACCGGAGGCGGGGCCGGGACCGGAGGCGGGGCCGGGCGCGTAAGAGATGATATGGGCCTGAGCCGGGGCTCCATCGGTGGCGATTGCGCGGCATCGAAATCGAGCGGCAACGATTTCGACGCTCGATTCTCCTCCTCCGTGCCAGGAGTGCTCGCTCCCGGCGCAGCTCGCGTACGTGCGACACCGTGGGGTCGTCCGGGTCTGCCCGGGGACCGCGCCTGCGCCTGACGACAGATGAGGCCAAACGCCTGAGAGACGTATTGAAGAGCTCGCTCGTCTTCGCCGTACGGCACAGCTCGCCTGGAATTGAAGAGCCCGCTCCATCGCTTCCGTCCCATGGATGTGTGACCTGCGGCGCAGCGCCTCATGGGTAATCCTCCATGTTTGCCATGTTATTCAAATATAAAAAGATGCCCGCCGTTCGATTTCGACTTGTCGCAACCCCGAGGCCGCTTGACGTCGTTCCGCCCGGTACAACAGGCCCTGGCGTGAAGGCGAGAGGGCCTTCCAGAGAGTCCCGTTCGATATGTCAGTCGATAAGGAAAGAGAGGGTGACAGATGGATGATCGTGGGATGATCCAGGTCGACGACGAGCAGCGTGTGGACGCCCCCCAGCCGGAGGAGCGCCCCTCCACCGTGCCCCCGCCGTCCAAGGACGGCTCCCGGCCTCGCGGCTTCGCTGCGATGGATGAGGAGCGGCAGCGGCAGATCGCCAGCAAGGGCGGCAGGGCCGCGCACGAGAAGGGCACCGCGCACGAGTTCACGCGCGACGAGGCCCGCGCCGCCGGCAGGAAGGGCGGCGAGGCCGTCAGCCAGAACCGCCGGCACATGGCGGAGATCGGGCGCAAGGGCGGCGAGCGCGTGAGCCAGGATCGCGAGCACATGGCGCAGATCGGGCGCAAGGGCGGCGAGGCCGTCAGCGGCGATCGGCAGCACATGGCCGAGATCGGCAGGCGCGGCGGCGAGTCCCGCAGCGGCGGCCCTGGCAGCGAGCGCGGCGCCGAGCACGGAAAGGAGACGCAGCACTGAGGGGCCTCCCCTCCTGCCGCCGGCGGAGGCCGGCGCCGGGCGGGGAGGCCAGAGGCCCCGGGGGCCGCGCCGGCAGCGCGCCCCCCTTAGCTTTGGGCATCGGGTGTCAGCCTTGCCGACCTCTCCGGTGTCAGCCTTGCCGACCTCTCCGGGGTAGCGCCCCCCGAGGGGCGCGTAGGGGGCGCAGCCCCCTCATCG
>CAYQYG010000390.1:0-8805 GCA_964421485.1 uncultured Polyangiaceae bacterium
AGGCGGGGGCGGGAGCGTGCGGTTCATGACCGCCGGCGACTCCGAGACCGCGCGGATGTCGTTCCGGCGAGCCCGGACCATGTTCAGGTTGCCCGGCCGGGCGGCGGGCGTGGTCAAATCGCGGCTATATGCTCTAGCGCCGAATGGCCCTGCATTCGTTGTTCACACAGACCGGGACAAGATCCCTGCAAGGGTCGGGGCAGGGGCACGGTTCGGGGCCGCAGAGGAGCGGCGTGACGCCGTGGAGATCCTCCGCAGGAACGCCATAGCACATGCAATCCAGAGGGTCACCGTCGAGGGCACACTGGCCGTCGGTCGTGCAATCGACCGCGGGATCCATCGGGAGCACGAACAGGGTGATGCTGCTGCCCGGGAAGGTGGCCAGGAACCCGGTGTTCGTCACGAACAGATCGCCCAGCCTGACGATCTGCTGCAGATCATCGCTGCTGTAGCGATAAACCGCTGCGCTCCCGGACGAGGGGAAGTGGCTCAGGTTGACAGGGCTCGACAGCGTGCTCACGGACTTGTTCACGACCATCAGGGTCAGGGCGCCGTCGGTCGAGCGCAAGCTCGCATAGATGGCGAGGCTCTCCTGGTCCGTGCTGACGGCTTGCACGCCGACGTCGCCAAAGCCCTTGCCTGCGCCGTCGTAGTTGCGATACATGCGGAAGGCGAAGGCGCCCGGGTCGGTGGGCTCAAACGACGTCTGGTTGTCGCTATCATACCACCACAGCGTGGCCATATCGAGTCCCTCGCGGCCGAAGATACCCAGCACGTCGGCCTGGGCCACGGCGCCGTTGATGTCGCTCAACGCGCCGAAGTTGTACTCGGTGATGGCCGTCTTGGTCTCCGGGTAGTACTGGCTGACCCACTCGCGCATGCGCGGGATCAGGCGGACAGGCTGGTCGATCCAGCTCTCGTCGACGTAGGAGGGATCCCACAGCGAGCGCGTCGAGCGCAGGCGCCGCTCCTGCGTCTCGGCGTCGCCGGGCGGGCTGAGCGCCACACCCGGAGCCTGCGGATAATAGTGGTTGTCCAGGTAGTCGAGGATGCGGACGCCGTTCTGCTGCTCGTAGGCATCCATCTGCTGCAGATACCAGGGCTCGAAGTCCATGTGACCGTGATTGGCGTGATCCTCGTAGCCGTTCACCCGGTCGAGCGCGGACCAAAAGTAATCCTCCCACCCCGAGCCGACCGGGCCCAGCGTCTTCGCGGTCGGGTCCACAGCCTTGATCGCCGCCGCATAGCTGTAGGTGCGATCGCGGAGCTCGTCGTAACTGGTCGCCCCGGGGTGCACGTCACGGTGGGTGTCGTTCCACAGCATGGGCTCGTTGTCGAGCTCGTAGAAAGCGACGCCGTTGTGCTCCGCGGTGCCGTAGCGCGAGACGAGGTGGTTGATCCAGCCCTGGATGAAGCTGGGGGGGGCCACGACGCTGGTGTCCTCCGGGCTGTCGCCGTAGAGGGGGTCGCCGTTCAGGTCCACACCGTTGCCGCACTCGGGGTGATCCGGGCAGGTGTGCTCCTGCGCGCCGTAGGTGTCCACGTCGAAGCCGCAGGCATGAGCGCTCGATTTGGCCACGTAGCCGATGAGCGGCGTGGTCATGATCGTCCGGGCGCCCGTACTCTGGTCCTGGTCCACGAAATCATCGGCGTTGATCGAGCCGTTTTCGAAGTACCAGTTCTTGCCGTGGTTGGTCGCGTTTTGCTGGTAATTGTACCGGCTCGTATTGTCGCCGCCCCAGCGCCGCACGGGCAGGCGGACGGCGTTGGCGAGCGCCTCGCTGGCGTCGTTGATGCCGTAGATATCGGGGCTGATTGCATGGCGCCCCGCAGCCACATCCACGGTGAGCGAGAGCGGCACGGAAGGCGCGAGGAAGGAGATCGTGTCCAGGTAGAACATGTTCGCAGGGGCGCTCGATGCCTGCTGCCAGACGACTGCTGTGACCCTGGCCGGGCTGCCCAGGCTGGCGAAGGGGATGTTGACCTCCGTCCACTGGTTCGCAGAGATGCTCACGGGCACATGCGTCCCCTCGACCCCCGCGCCATCCTTGAGGAAGAATTCGATCTGCTGCCCACCGGTCGTGCCGCCGTGGATGTAGAAGCGCACCGAGGTGCAACCCGACATGTCGACGAAGCCGTTGGTATCGAGCTGGACGCCGCCATAGCCGTCCAGGGTGGCGGAGATGGAGTACGTGCCGCCCTGCGCCTCCGAGGTTGCGGCGATGTCGACCTCCCCGTCCCACGACTCCTCCTTCCAGCCCCGCGCGAGGGCATCGCCATAGACCACGAAATTGCCATTGAGCGCCGCGCTCGCCACCCCCAGCGCGGGGCCGCCGCCCGTGCCGCCCCCGCCGCCTCCGACGCCGCAACTTGCGGCGAAGGCGAGCCCGATCGCGAAGAGACCCAACCGGAATATCGAACGTCGAATCACTGTCCTGCTCCTTCAGATCGCGGATAGGAACGCCGAGGCCGATCACCTCGGCTCGCCCGTCCGGTTAGCAACAGGCGGACCAGCGCACGAGGACCGCGGAGACGCGGCCTCCGGCGCGGGAAACAGCCATGCGCCGCGCTCGGGAGCTCTCCATTGCATAGCCGCCGGCCGCCGTCGCACGGCCGGACGAGTGTCCGGACGAGTGTCCGCCACCGGACACTATCCGAGCCGGCGCGCGGCGGGATCGCGGGATCTCGGGGGCGGCGCGCCTGGCGCGGCGGCCGCAGGACACGACGCGAGGAGAACGCCGAGATCGGCGCCCGTTCTATCCTCGAGCCCGGCATGACATCGCGCAGGCCCGACCAGTGCTCCTTCTGCGCGCGCGGGCTCCTCGCGGCCGATCTCGCGGGCGGCGGGCCCGGGGACGAGGAGCCGGCGCTAGCCGATCAGGCGCTCGGCGATCTGGACGGCGTTGAGCGCGGCGCCCTTGCGGAGGTTGTCCGCGACCACGAAGAGGTTGATGGCGCCTGGCACGCCGAGGTCGTCGCGCACGCGGCCGACGAAGACGTCGTCGGTGCCGGCGCAGTCGATCGGCTGGGGGTGGCGGCCGGGGGCGTAGGGCTCGTCGAGGAGCTTCACGCCGGAAGCCGCGGCGAGCAGGCGGCGGGCCTCGGCGGCGGTCATGGGGCGGTGGAACTGGACGTGGACGGCCTCGCTGTGGCCGGTCACGACGGGGACGCGCACCGTCGTGGGGGAGACCCCGATCGACTCGTCGCCGAGGATCTTGCGGGTCTCGTTCACCATCTTGAGCTCCTCCTCCGAGTAGTCGGAGCCGGGGCTCGCCTTCCAGTCCATGAGCACGTTGTGCGCGAGCGGGCCGGGGAAGATCTTCGCGACGGGCTTCTCGCCGGCCGCGACGGCGCGGGTCTGCTCGATCAGCTCTTCCATGGCGGCGTGGCCCTTGCCGCTCGCGGCCTGGTACGTGGAGACGACGACGTGGCGGACGCGCGCGGCGTCGTGCAGCGGCTTGAGCGCGACGACCATCTGGATCGTGCTGCAGTTGGGGTTCGCGATGATGCCGCGGGGGCGGCGCGCGGCCGCGTCCATGTTCACCTCGGGCACGACGAGGGGGACGTCGGGATCCATGCGCCAGGCGCTCGAGTTGTCGATGACCACGGCGCCGCGCGCGGCGGCCGCAGGGGCGAGCTCGCGCGAGGCGGCCGCGCCGGCGCTGAAGAGGGCGATGGTGACGCCCTCGAAGGCCTCGGGCGTCGCGGCCTGGACCTCGATCTCGGCGCCCTGGAAGGGCAGGCGGAGGCCCCGCGAGCGCGGCGAGGCCAGCGCGACGACGCGGTCCGCTGGGAACCGCCTGGCTTCGAGCGTCCGGAGCATCTCGCGGCCGACGACGCCGGTCGCACCCACCACTGCAACGACAGTCGACATGGCCTGGCTTCTATATCCCGCGCGCGGGCGAGGGCAAGAACGGTGGTCCGAGCTGCCCTGCGGCACTGGAACACCGATCACGTCGAAAGATCCGAGAGATGGACCGCAAGGGCGCAAGGGACGCAAGGATCAGGAGAAAATCATCTTCCCCTTGCGTCCCTTGCGCCCCTTGCGGTCTCTCGAATCTCGCTCTTTCCAGGTGGTTTCAACCTGTTTGTCGCTCTAGCATGGGCGTGCGATGAGCCCGCTGCGCTTCGGTCGTCCACGCGTGCCCGCCCCGGCGATGTCCGTCGTCACGAGCGCCGGCGCCGTCCTGGCGGGGATCGCGATCGCCGCGGGGTGCGGCGGCGCGGCGCCGGCGGCGGCGGTCAGCGCCGCCGCGGGCAGCGCGCCGGGGAAGGCCGCCGCCGGCGTCCAGGGCAAGGCGGGGGACAAGGGCAAGGCGGGGGGCAAGGGAGAGCCGAAGCCGGGCGGGCGCGGCGAGGGGGCGGCGATGGTCACGCCCTCGCGGCTCTTGCCGGATCTGGTGGGCGATCGCGGGGTGGTGGCGCTCGAGGACGGGCACCGGCGGGTGCTGGTCGATCGCATGCGGCTCGTGGCGCACGAGGACGGGTCGCTCGAGCGCGCGGCGGAGCTCTTGCCGCGCGGGCAGGTCACCGCGATGAAGCTGCCGTCGCGGCTCGGCGGGGGGTTCGTGTTCCACGCGTCGACGCGCGGGGGGACGCAGCTCTGGCGCGCGGGGGCGTGGCTCGGCAAGCTCGAGCCGCTCGTGCAGCTCTCGTCCGAGGCGAGCGAGGTGATCCCTGGCTTCGACCGGCTGTACGTGCGGCTCACGCAGAACAACCGGCTGCTCGCAGTGGACGCGCGCAGCGGGGAGCAGATGCCGCTCGGGCCGCTGCCGCCGGCGGCGGGGTACGGGCAGATCGCGTTCGCGGACGGGTGGCGCGCGGTGGTCGAGGCCGACCTGCGCGGGCCGCTCGCGACCTTCGACGCGGGATCGACGTGGCAGCACGTCGAGATCGAGGGCAGGCCCAGCGCGATCGGGATCGTCGGCGGCGATCCGGCGCTGATCGTGGGCGACGGGTACTACGCGATCGACGCGCGCGGGGGCGTGACGCACAGGACGCTGGGCAGCTCGCGCGCGGAGGACTCGGAGGATCCGCCGGCGCGGCCGCCGGGGCCGTTCGGGCGGCGGCCGCTGCGCGCGGCGCTCGAGGACGGGTGGCCGGACTCGGCGACGACCGCGGTCGTGGCGCGCGGGGGCGCGCTGGGGCGGATCTCGCTGCGCGACGGCGCGGTGCTCGAGGTCGTCCAGGAGGCCTACCGCGATCGCCGGGCGAGCTGCCACGCGGTCCGGATGGGCGGGGCGCCGTCGGCGCCGGCCGGCGGGGCCGAGGCGGGCGCGAAGCCGGCGGCGGCGGCGCCGTTCGGGTTCATCTGCGGCGAGCGGGACGGGGCGACGGCGCTCTATACGTTCCAGCCGCCGCTCGCGATGCGCGAGGTGATGCGGTTCAAGCGGCCGCGCTTCATCTCGCCGAGCGGGAACGGCGCGCTCGTGGTGCGCGGGCCGTGCGGTGACGACGGCGCGGCGCCCGGGGCCCGCGCGTACTGCGTGCTGTCGCCGGACCCGGCCGCGGCGCCGGGATCGCCCGCCTCGTTCCGCGCCCGCGAGATCCGGGTCAAGGCGTCGAACCAGGACCTCGGGATCGAGCGGGTGATCGCGCTCGCGGACGGCCGCGTGGCGGTGCTGGTCCCGCCGCGGGCCGGGGCGTCGGGGCAGCTCACGCTGCTGCGCGGGAGCGAGGCCGCCACCGTGCCGCTCACGCTGCCGGCGAAGCCCCGGAGCGCGGGGCGCGAGCTCCGCCGCGGGATGTGGCTCGAGGGCTTCGAGGAGCGCGAGCCCGGCGTGATCGGCGGGTGGGTCGAGGCCGGGGGGCCGATCGTCGGCGTCCGGATCGACGCGAAGGACGGCAAGGTGAAGGCCGGCGAGGTGCGCAACGACGCGACGGGCGCGCTGCTCTCCGGGCGGTTCGCGCTCTCGCTCGGCGAGGGCGATCTCGCCGCCGAGTCGACCGACGGCGGCATGACCTGGCAGACGTTCGACGTGCCCGAGCGCGACGACGATCCGGGCGCGTCGCCGACGCGCGCGTGCGGGCCGGTGGGCTGCGCCTGGAAGGGCTGGCTGCGCGTCGGCTGGGGCAAGCCCGCGGCGCCGGAGGACCTGGCGCAGGCCGAGGCGCCGGCGATGCTCTACACGCCGCTCAGGACGTCGAGCCCGCTGTCGATGACGTGCGAGGCGCTCGGGTCGTCGACGCCGCCCCTGCCCGAGAAGCCGCAGGCCGCGCCCCAGGCGCCGCCGGCGCGCCCGCCGCCGCGCTTCGGGCCGATCCAGCCGCCGCAGGAGGTGGCGAGCACCGCGTGGCTGCCGTTCCGCAACACGCCGGCGCCGGCGCTCGCCGCGGGCGAGGTCGGCTTCGACAACGGCGCGCCATACGACATCGTGTCGATGCGCGCGTACGCGTGGGGCAAGCGGGGCGCGGACTGGACGCGCGTCGGCCGCTGGCTCGTGCGGTTCGACGATCGCTTCGATCCGGCGGGCGGCGTGCGCTCGAGCGCGCCGAGCGCGTCGCCCTGGGCCGACGAGGTCGCCGCGTCCGAGGCGCTCGGCGGCTACTCGTACGGCATGGCCTCGTGGGGCGCCTTCCTCGACGCGGGCGGCCGCGCGGCGCTGGTGCAGGCGTGCCGGGGCCCCGGCTGCGAGCTGTTCGCGGCGGCGGACGGTCAGCCGCTCCTGCCCATCCGCGACGGCAGCGGGCGCGCGGGGTTCTTCATGCGGCCGCTGCCGCAGGGGGCGGCGCGCCTCGGCGAGACGTGGCTGTTCCTCACGCCCGGCGCGTCGTACGAGTCGGTGACGCTCTGGCGCGCCGACCTCGGCATCGCGCGCCAGGTGGCGACCTACCACCGCCCGACGCGTTCGGGCTACTCCGCCGAGCCCCCGCGCCTCGTGCGCCGCGTCCTCGGCGGCGCGGTGGGGCTGCTCATCTCGATGCCGCCCGACCCCGGGATGCGATCGGGCACGTGGCACGTGCTGCCGATCGATCTGGCCACGGGCGATCTCGGCGAGGCCGTGCCGCTCGGCCGCAAGGATCTCTCGGACGCGCGGCTCACGCGGTGCAGCCCCGGGCAGGACGGCTGGCAGCTCGACACGGGCCTGGAGTCGGTCCCCAACATCGACCTCGGCGGCACGTACTCGTCGATCGACTCGACCGAGCTCCGCGTGCGGATGGACCCGGGCCTCGCGTGCGTCGACGCGCTGGCGATCCGCCTGCAGGGCGAGTTCGTGAAGGCCGCACCCGGCGCGCGCGGGCCCGGCGCGGCGCCCGCGAGGGATCCCCAGGAGAGCATCCCGCTGGCGGCGACCGAGCGCGCCAGCGGGCGCCGCTGGAGCCTGCGCTGCTGGAGCCGCGGGGGTTACTTCGGGCGCTAGCGCTCGTCCCGCTCCGCCGCGCGGCGGAGCGCGGCCGCGACCTCGTCCACGCCGCGCGCGCCGGCCAGGAGGCCCGCGGGGCGGCCGTCGCGATCGAAGAGGGCGATCGCGGGGACCGCGCTCACGCCGTAGCGCTGCGCGTAGAGCTCGGCGTCGCCCTCGGCGCTCGTGAGATCGACGAGGACCGCGACGAACGGGCGCGCCTCGGCGATCGCGCGGGGATCGGACCAGACGTCGCGGTCCATGGCGAGCGAGGCCGCGCTCCAGTCGGCGCGCAGGTACACGAGCAGCGGGCGGCCGTCGCGGCGCGCCCGGGCGCGCGCCTCGGGCTCGTCGCGCGCCCACTCCATCGCGCGCGCGGGCGGCGAGGGCTT
Organism: uncultured Polyangiaceae bacterium; assembly: GCA_964421485.1. Lineage (GTDB taxonomy): Bacteria > Myxococcota_A > Polyangia > Polyangiales > Polyangiaceae > CAYQYG01. Next base: position 7,736 of record CAYQYG010000390.1, read on the forward strand.
GGACGGCGGCGCGGGGCCGGCGATCGGTGAAGGAGCCGTCCCGGCAGGCGCGCTGGAAGGGATGGTGACGACGGGGACGGTGGGCTCGGAGCGCGTCGGGCCACAGGCGGCGAGCGCCAGAGGGAAGAAGAGGTGCCGCGCCGCGCTCGGGATCATGCCGGGGTTCAGGGCGGAGGGCGCGCCGCGTGGAGCGCGCCCCGGAGCCGCCGATGTGGAGTCGCGCCCGCTCAGCGCGCGGCGGCCCGGCGCGCGATCACTTGCCCTTCGCGGAGCACTGCATGTTGCACATGAGGTCGCCCGGGGCGCAGCCGCAGCCGCCGCCCTTCGGCTTCGCCGGCGTGCTCGCGGGCGCGGCGGTCGTGCCGCCGGCGGGCTTGCCACCGCCGGAGGGCTTGACACCGCCGCCGATGGGCTTGCCGCCGGTCGGCGCCTTGGCGGTCGCGCCCGCGCTGGCGCTGGCGGCCGCGGCGGCGCCGGGGTCGACGGCCGTCGTGACGGGCTCGGGCGTGGGAGGCGGCGTGGGCGCGGGCTGCGCGACCTCGGTGGGCGCAGCGGCGGGCGCGGGCGGCGGCGGCTCGCCGCCCTTCATGCCGAAGAACGCGGCCGCGATCGCGACGCCCGCGACCGCGACGCCGACGCCGACGTAGAGCGCGCCGCGGTTCTTGGGCGCGGGCTCCGCGATCGGCGGGATGGACGGCCCGGCGGTGGGCGCGGCGATCGGGGCGCTGAGCTGGAAGAGGCCGCCGTCGTCGGGCACGAGCGCGGCGGCGGCAGGCGAGGGCGCGTTCGCGCCGGCGGAGAGCGCCTTCAGGTCGATGAGCCCCGAGTCCTCGCGCGACGCCGTCGTGGCCGACGCGGTGGGCGCGGGGGCCGCGGTCTTCGCGGTGAGCGCGCTGAGGGAGAAGAGCATCGAGTTCTCCTCCCGGCCGCCGGACGCGGCGGGCTTGCTGCTGAAGAGCGGCGCGCTGGTCGCGACGTCGCTCGGCCGCTGCGGCTCCTGCGCCATGCCGCCGCCGAAGAGGTCCGCGCTCGGGCGCGCAGGGTCGCGGCGGATCGCGGCGCGCGACGCG
>CAYQYG010000391.1:0-8804 GCA_964421485.1 uncultured Polyangiaceae bacterium
GGCGCCGCCGCCGCCCGACGACGACGTCGTCGTGGGGAACGGGTCGACCTCGTCATCGCCGCAGGCCGCCATCAGCGACGCTCCGAGGGAAGCCGCCGCCACGAGGATGTAGGTCCGGTTTCGCATCGCTACCTCCGAGAAAGTCAGGCTCGTCGAGCGCACCGCGCCGCCCGCGCGTCGCGAGTCTTACACGAAAGGCCGCGCGGCGACCAACCCGCGTCGCGCTGCATCCGTGCGCGCCGCGGGCCGCGCGACCCTACGCGGCGCAGCGGAAGCCGAGGTTCGAGAAGCGGGCGCCCGGCGGATAGGCGTTGCGGCACGTGCAGCCGATGCTCCACGCCAGGTTGTTCCAGCCGCCGCCGCGCGTGATCCGCCTCGGCTCATCGTCCCCTTCGGCCTCGGCCGCGTCGGCGCACCATTGCCACACGCACCCGACCATGTCGCGCGCGCCCGAGGGGCTCGCGCCGCGCGGATAGACGCCGATGGGCACGGTGCCGCGCGGCCCGACGCCGCGCTGGCCGCAGGCGCCCTCCTGCCAGGCGTCGCCCCAGGGATAGCGCCCGCCGGCAGGGCCGCGGCAGGCGATCTCCCACTCGGCCTCGGTCGGGAGCCGCGCGCCGCGGAACGCCGCGTACGCCTCGGCCTCGTACGCGCTCACGCCCACGACGGGATGGTTCGGCGCCAGATACGCGGCCCACTCGGCCTCGCCCCAGAAGCGCGGGGCAGAGACGCCTTCCTTCTCCCGCCACGCCCACCCCTCGGGCGTCCACAGCGAGGCGTCGTCGTAGCCGCCCGCCTCGATGAGCTCCGCGTACGCGGCGACCGTGACGGGGTAGCGATCGATCGAGAAGGCCGCGACGACGACCTCGCCGCCCTCCGCGGACGCGAGCGCGCCGCGCTCGCCAGGGACCGCGACGCGGTCGAGATCGGTCGCCCGCGGATCGCCGATGCGCGCGAGCTCCTCGCCCGCCGCGAGCCGCTCCTCGAAGGGCGCGTCCAGGCGCTCGAGGACGGCGAGGAGCTTCGCGGCGGCGTTCACCGTGGTATGCATACCCCGTGGTCAAGATCTGCGCGAGATGCCTCGTGGCGTGGCCCGGCGGGCACCTCTGCCCGCAGTGCGGCGCGCCGCTCCAGCACACCTCCGACGCGAGCGCGAAGGGCATCCCGGAGGTCGTCTGGCGCAACCAGCGCGTGGACTACGGCGCCCGCCGCGGCATGGTCTTCCGCTTCCAGGCCTTCTTCCTCGGCTTCGTGCTCGCGGTGCTCGGCGTGCGCTGGTCGTTCGGGCTGGAGCGGCCCTGGTCCTGGCTCGGCGCCCTGGGGTCCCTGGCGGGCGGCGTGCTCGTGTGGTGGCTCCTCCACGAGTTGGCCGATCGCGCCGTGAAGATCTGGGTGCTCCGAAAGGGCCAGCTCTCCAGGCGGAAGCTCGCCCGAGCGCTCCTGGGCCAGGCGGTGCCTGGCCCCAAGCGCTCCTGATCAACGCGAGATCACTGCGGCGGAGGCGGATCCGGATCCGTGCCGACGACGGTCCCCGGCTCGGCGATCCACTGCCAGTTGTCGACGAGGCCGGTCGAGTCGAGGATCCCGTCGCCCGAGTCGTACGCGGCCCAGCGGATGGTGATCGTCGAGCCGGGCTCCGCGGGCGCCTGCGTCTTGAGCCAGCTCGTCGCGGCGTGGCCCTCGAAGCCGGTCCCCGTCAGCTCGGCCGTGCCCAGCGGGCACGTGAACGTCTTGCCGCCGGCGCTGCAGGGCGGCCCGCCCGAGCAGCCGCACACGTTGACGAACGCATTGTTCACGCTGATCGGGTTGCCCTGATCGTCGAACGAGATCTGCCCGTCCGTCTGCCCCTGCGGGATCGGGCTCAGGATCGAGACCATGAAATCGTTGTACTGGCTGCAGATGTAGACCGGCCACTCGTACGTGTAGAAGTTGAAGTTGAACGAGAAGCCGTGCGCGTTCGAGGGCACCCGGATCGCGATCTCGACGCCGGTCGGATCGTACGGCAGGCCGGTGATCGTGCCCGGGCACGCCGCCGACTCCTTGGGGAACCCTTGCGGGTGCTGGCCGGAGTAGCCCTTGCTGAAACCGCCGGGGCTCGAGTAACCGACGTCGGTCGGCTGCCGCCCGGCGCCGCTCGAGACGGCCAGCATGGCCGTGCCCGCGCGGGGCGTGACGTTCGGTCCAAAGCCGGTCACGTAGCCATGGCCGCGGTGGAAGTTCGCGAGCTGCCCGGCGGGCGGCGGCGAGCCGTCCGCCATCACCCACTGCGCCGAGATGACGCCCCAGTCCTGGGGCCCCGAGGACATCTTGCAGAGCTCGACGACCCTCGCGGCGTTCAGCGCATCCTGATCGTCGACGGCGATCCCCTGGTCGCAGGGGGCCGGCGGCTCGTCGGCCTGCCCGTCGCAGTTCTCGTCCGCGGGCTCGTACCCGCCGCCGCCGCCCTGCCCGCCGCCGACCACCTCGACGGCCTGCGGGTTCACGTTGGCGTCGCAGTCGTTGCAGTCGCCCTGGTTGATGGTGAACCCGTCGCCGTCCTGGTCCTCGTCGGGCCCCGCGTCGCACGGCGAATCGGTGCCGGTGGTCGTCGTCCCGCCGTCGAACCCGAGGTCGCCGCCGGTCCCGCTCCCTGTCGTGGTGGAGTCCCCACCCGTGCCGCTCCCCCCGGAGCCGCCCGATCCGAAGACGTCGTCCCCGGACGATGCGCTGCACGCGACGCCGGCGCCGACGCCGACGGCGAGCCCCATGAGACCCAAGTACTTCAGCACGTTTCGCATAGCCGCTCCTCGCGAGGCTGGTGAGGCCGGATTGGTCAAGCCCAAAGAAAGTACGCCTGGACCAGACCAGTGTATCAGCAAGAGCGGCGCCACCCGTTAGCCCCTTCTGTGGGCCGACGTGCGTTTTTTCGAGGAGCGCTTCCCCGGTGATGGAGCCCTGCGCCTCCAATGTCGCGGTACAGCGACGCCGAAATACGAGACGCCGGCGCGCTCTGGGCTCGCCGGCGTCCGGTGCCGGGGCGCTCGCGACGGTGCGCGGGCGCGCCCTGGCGCTGTGTCACGCCTCGGCGCTGACCTCTTTCTTGCCCCGCTTCCTGGCCGGCCGCTCGTCCTTCTTGTCCCCGTTCCCCCCGCTGACCTGCTCGGGCACCGCCACGGCCGCGGGGCGGAGCAGATCGTCGGCCATCTTCTCGGCGCGGTTGGGCTTCTCCCAGGTGAACTCGTCGCGGCCGAAGTGCCCGTAGGCGGCGGTCTTCCGGTAGATGGGCTTCAGCAGATCGAGCTGCTCGATGATCGCCTTGGGCCGCATGTCGAAGTTCGCCATCACGTACTTCTCGATGAGCTCCTCGGAGACGCGGCCCGTGCCGAACGTGCTCACGTGCACGCCCACCGGCTGGGCCACGCCGATCGCGTAGGCGATCTGCACCTCGCACCGCGACGCGAGCTTCGAGGCCACGATGTTCTTCGCGACGTAGCGCGCGTAGTAGCAGGCCGAGCGATCGACCTTCGTCGGATCCTTGCCGCTGAAGGCGCCCCCGCCGTGCCGGCCCATGCCGCCGTAGGTGTCGACGATGATCTTTCGCCCCGTCAGGCCGGCGTCGCCGTAGGGCCCGCCGATGACGAAGCGGCCCGTGGGGTTCACGTAGACCTTCGTGGCCTTGTCCATGAGCTTCGCCGGGATGACCTTCTCGATGATCAGGCCGCGGACCGCGTCGACGATCGTCTTGTGCTTGACGTCGGGGTGGTGCTGCGTCGAGACCACGATCGCGGCCACGCGCACGGGCACCTCGTTCTCGTACTCGATCGTGACCTGCGTCTTGCCGTCCGGGCGCAGCCAGTCGAGCTTCTTCGACTTGCGCATCTCGGCGAGCTTGCGCGCGAGGCGGTGCGCGTACGTGATCGGGGCCGGCATCAGCTCGGGCGTCTCGTTGGTCGCGAAGCCGAACATCAGGCCCTGGTCGCCGGCGCCCTGCTCCTTGTGCAGCCCCTCGCCCTCGGTCACTCCGCGCGAGATGTCGGGCGACTGCTTCTCGATCGCCGTCAGGACCGCGCACGTCTCCCAGTCGAAGCCCATCGACGAGTCCGTGTAGCCGATGTCCTTGATGGTGCTCCGGACGACCACGGGCATGTCGACCCACGCCTTCGTGGTGATCTCCCCGGCCACGATCGCCATGCCCGTCTTGACCATGGTCTCGCAGGCGACGCGCGCGGTCGGATCCTGTTCGAGGATCCCGTCGAGGATGGCGTCGGAGATCTGGTCGCACACCTTGTCGGGGTGCCCTTCGGTGACGGACTCGGAGGTGAACTGGTAGCGGCGCATGAAGTGCTCCTTGGACGGCGCTTGGAAATAGACGCCTACGAATAGTGCGAGCGCGTGGTACCGTCAACGCGGCGCCGGAGACAAAAGACCACGCGACCACGCCGGCGGCGGCGGATGCCGTCCCGGCGTGGTCAGGTGTGTCTCCGGCGATGCGGGGCGAGGCGCCAGGGCGCGTCGGCAAACCTGCTACGCGCCCCGAATCGTCGGTCGCGCTCCCTAGCTTCGGGGCGCTCGCGACGGTTTGCCGGCACGCCCTACTTCGCGAGCCCCTCGAGCTTGGTCACGAGGTCGGGGGCGAACGTGCCCTGGCCCAGGCGCTGGCGGACCTGCTTGAAGATGCCGTCCCACTTCGACCTCTCGTCGGCCGACAGGTCCACGACCGTCATCTTGCCCTTGATCCGGCCGAACGCGGCGTCGTCCTCGCTGCGGATGCGCTTCGTGAGGGCGACCGCGGCGACCTTGCCGGTGTCCATGAGGATCCCGCGCAGGTCGCCCGGGAGCGCGTCGATGCGCTTCGAGGAGGCGATGACCGCGCCGATCGCGCTTCCCGCGACGTCGCTCACGATGGTGTCGAGCCGCGACGACCACTGGAGCTGCTCGGCCGCGAGCGCGGGCGCCGTGACGATGTTGATGGCGCCGGTGTTGAGGTTGGGCAGCACCTCGGGCACGTTCAGCGGCACCGGCGAGACGCCGATGAGCTGATAGAGCACCGGCGCGATGATGTCGTCGCGCCACATGTACGGCTTCTTGCCCTTGAGATCCTCGGGGCCCCGGATCGCGAAGCCCTTCGACATGACGTGCGCCTTGCCGACGTCGCCCCAGCCGAGGATGCGGAAGCCGGCGTCCTCGCAGCCCTTCTCGAACTCGCCCCTCATGCTGTCGCGCGCGCTGTCGAGCTTCGCCCAGTCCTTGAACAGGCCGGGCATCTGGAGCGCGACGATCGGCTTGTAGACCTTGCTCAGGCCGACGCCGGTCACCGCCGCGCCGTCGAGCTGGCCCGCCTTCATCTTGGCGATCATCGCCGCCTCGTCGCCCTGCTGACCGTTGTAGAAGAACTGCAGCTCGAGGTTGCCGCCGCTCTTCTCCTTGACCGCCTTCTCCCAGACCGAGAAGACCTGCCCCCAAGGGCTCTGCTTGGGCGCGAGCGTGCCCATCTTGATCACCTCGCCCGCGCTCGCATCGTCGCTGACCACCGCCCCCGCGACGAGGGACAGGGCACCGACAAGCAAGGCGACCGCTCTACGCAACATCATGCTGGCCTCCATCGTTCGTGACGAGCGCTCCCCCTATACAGAACTCGCTGCGCTGCGGGTAGGGAGGAAGCGCTCCGTGATCGTTGCAAATGCGAGAGGCCGCCGGGCGTTGCCCAGCGGCCTCGGTGCGGCGAAAAGGACGGGCGGAATTCGCCTGTCGCCGCCGGGATCCGTCCCTCGCGCGAGCGATCTGACGGACATCCGGCGGGGCGACGCCACGGAGCCGGCAGACGAGATCTCGGCGGGGCTATTCACGCCGGTGAGGCCCGAGGGCGCGCTCGCCGCACAACGCGCCGCGCAACGGGCTATGATGCGCCGCGATGAAGCTGGACGAGATCAGAGCGTGTCTGGAGCGCGAGGGCTGGCCCGTCGAGGTGATCTCGGACGTGACGATGCGGAGCCGCTTCCAGGGATCGAAGCGGGCGTTCCAGCTCTTCGTGCACCTCGAGCCGCCGTACGTGACGTTCGCCGTGATCCCGTTCGTGCGGATGCCGCCCGAGATGGAGGCGGCGGATCTCGTGGCGCGGCGGCTGCTCCGCCTCAACCGCGAGATCAACATGGCGAAGCTCTCCGTCGACGAGGACGGGGACGTGGTGCTCAGCGTGGAGTACCGGATCGCGGATCTCGATCCGAGCGAGGTGCGGGACGCGGTCGACGTGCTCTCGTTCTACGCGGAGAAGCACCACGCCGAGGTGCAGCGGCTGCTCGAGTACTAGAGCGGTGCTCAGCCGCGTGTGATACGGGCTCAGCCGCTAGGCAGGCGAGTGAGGCGTACAAACGTACGTCGCAGCGAGCCAACGACGCGGATGAGCCCGTATCACACGCGGATGAGCACCGCTCTGATCCGGAGCCCCGAGCGCCGCGCCGGCGCGCTCAGGGGTCGAGCCGCTCCTCCCTGGGCTTCACCTCCTCGGGGGCCCGGAGCTCGCCGCGCACGACCCGCACCTCGAACACCTCGCCGCCGCGGACGACCGTGAGATCGACCGCGGTGCCGACCTCTCCGCGGAGCCGCGCGCGGACCTCGCTCGAGGTGAGGTCGCGGACGTAGACGCCGTCGATCATCAGGATCTCGTCGCCTGGCAGGAGCCCGGCGCGCTCCGCGCCCATGCCCTCCGGCGCGTCGCGGATGTAGACGGCGCGCGTGTCGTTGTCGCGGCCCAGGATGGCCCCGACCGAGCCGATGGTCTGTCCGCCGCAGGCGGCGGCCGCGAGCAGCGCCGCCGCGGTCCACGCTCTGGTCGCCACGCGGCCAGGATAGCCATGTTCTCGGCTCTTCCGCACGCTTGCCGGGCGTGACGCGCTCTGCTCTGCTCGCCGGCGTGATCGCCCGCGCGGCCGCCGCCTCGCTCGCCCTGGCCTTCGCCCTGGCCGCAGGCTGCGTGCTCGGCGGCGAGCCCGCAGGCTGCCGCGACGACGCCGAGTGCCCGGGCGGCTTCATCTGCCGCGCCGGCGCCTGCTTCCGGGGCACGACCGGGCGATCTCCCCCCGCGGACGATCATGAAGAAGAAGAGGACGCGGGCGCGGACGGCGACAGCGGCTGATCCGGTGCGAAGCGCCGTTCTCATCGGGCGGCACGCGCGCAGCCGATTACGCAGCTCCGGCGCGGCTGATCGACGCGCGGCCGCAGGATCCGTGCGGTGGGCCATCGGACTCGAAATTGCAGCGCCCGCGGCCAGCTTTCATGGTCTCAGCGAGCCCTCAATCCAGTTTGCCATCCCGGAGAGCTGACCTAGAGTCGCCCGCCGACAGGCGCGCGGTGCACGATGGGGCACGGCGCGCAGAGGACGCCCCGGAGCCGCTCATGTCTTCTCGAGCCGACGATCAGCAGGAGAACGCCCCGGCGCCGCACGCGCAGGCGGGCGCCGTGCCCGGCGGGTGGAAGATGCGGCTCGAGGATCCGCTCAACCGCTACTACCGCTACCCGATCGCGCGGCTCATCGTGCGCGCGCTGATGCGGACGCCGGTCACGCCCAACCAGGTGACGCTGGTGCAGCCGCTGATCGCGGCGTTCGCCGGGTACCTCGTGACGTTCGACGACTGGCAGCACCTCGCGCTCGCCGCGGTCGTGTTCGAGGTGCGATCGATCCTGGACTGCGCGGACGGCGCGCTCGCGCGCGCGAAGCGGATGGTGAGCCCCGCGGGCCACGCGATCGACGGGCTCGCGGACTGGCTCGGCGTGACCTTCCTCTACGCCGGGATCTTCTGGCACTTCCACCTGCACCCGCCGCCGCCCGGGCCGTGGAGCGCGTACCTCTCCACGAACGGCATCCTGCTCGTCGCGCTCTTCCAGGCGGCGACGCGCTCGTTCGCCGCGGACTACTACCGGCTGAAGTACGTCTCGATCTTCGAGCAGGGCCGCGACGAGACGGTGGAGATCCTCCGCCGCAAGGTGCGCGCGCTCGGCCCGTCGTCGTCGTTCTTCGCGCACTTCGACGTGTTCATCGGCCGGATGGGCCACCTCTCGTTCGAGCACGAGTGGTTCGATCCGGAGCGGAGCACGTCGTCCACGGGCGACGATCAGGTGAAGCAGCTCATCCGCGAGGAGGGCTCCCCGATGACCCGGCTCATCGGCGTGCTCTGGTCGATCTCGAACGGCGACGCGTTCCTCTCGATGATCGTGCTGAGCCTGCTCCTGAACCAGCTCTGGCTCGTGCAGGTGTTCTTCGCGAGCGTCGGGCTCGTGTGGATCTTCGCCGTGATCTTCCTCAACGGCTGGTTCGTGCGCGGCGCGACCCGCCGCGCGAAGCTCGCGGTCGCCTGAGCGGCCCCCCCTGCGTTGGGCCGGGGCCCTGCCCCGCTAGAGCGGTGCTCATCTGCGCGCGCTACGGGCTCATCCGCGTCGTTGGCTCGTTGCGACGTACCTTTGTACGCCTCACTCGCCTGCCTTGCGGCTGAGCCCGTATCACACGCAGCTGAGCACCGCTCTAGAGGGTCAGCGCGAGGCGGCGCGCCTTCTGGACGTCCTCCTCGAAGTCGATCTCGGTCCACGGGAGATCGTCGACGCGCTCGAAGCCGAAGGGGACCTCCTGGAAGGCGCGGTCCATCGCGGCCTCGTACTCCTGATCCAGGCGGCCAGCCTCGACCTCGTCGGCGAGCAGGCGCCGCATGACGCGGCCGCCCTCGGGGCCGACCCGGGCGAAGCCGACGGACTCGCCGGCGAGGTCCCAGTCCTTGCCGACGCGGCGCGCGATCTTGAGGACGCGGCCGCCGCGGACGCCGAGCATCATCTCCTCG
>CAYQYG010000392.1:0-6297 GCA_964421485.1 uncultured Polyangiaceae bacterium
CGGACGACCGGGCCAAGGCGGCGGATGAGATCGCCAAGGCGATTCATTGACGCCCGCAGGGGCGGGCGAGGATCACACAGAAAGTGTGGGGCGGAGCGTGGCGCAGCGCGCTGAATCAGAGCCGCTCGGTCGTTCGCTTCGCCGCGCGTCGCGACGCGCGGCCCGTGGCCACAGGCTTCAGGCTGGCGCGCTCGTCATGATCGATCAGAGGGGCGTGATCGTATCGTAGTACCAGGTGCCCGTGGCCGGCGTCCCCGGCGACAGCGCGTTGGTGGTGCCCGGATAGAAGATGGTGCCCGTCGTCGAGTGCCACCACGTGATGTAGCCGGACCACACACCACTGTCGACGCTCATATGCCAATCCAGGCCGACGCGCTCGCCGGTGAACACATTTGTGCGGAGCAGCATGGTGCCGCTGGGCGTGCCGCTCGTCCACGTCGGCCCCCGCAAGGTCGTGAACGAGAGGGTCCCGAGGCCCGAGGGCGGGGTCGACCAGTACTGCGGCGTCCCCCCGACGAATGTCAGCGAGGAGCTGCCCGATGGATTCGTGGACATGTACCAGTACTCGCGGTTCGCCGTGAAGCCGCCGCCTGATGTCGCCGTGACCAGGACCTTGCCCATGAGCGCGCCGAACGGGTCCTGGATCTGGTAGACCACCCAGTCCTTCATGCCGGGATCGAGCTGCGCTGCCTGCGCCTCGCCCACGTCCTCATCGCCCACGTTCTCGTCGTCGGCGCCTTCCAGCGCGCACCCCATCGACAGCGCTGCCAGACCAGAGAGCACGGCGGTCGCGCCGAGCCACTTCATCGCTAGTGTCATGTATCCTCCTGGGTCCCCCCCTTCGAAAGCAGGATACCCATTTGCGCGGCGCTGTCCATGACGTGCTGGCGTGAGATGCGCGAACAGACGTGGTGCCGGCGCAAGCAGACACCGAGGGACCCCCGTCGCATCACTGGGGGGGCGAATTGTATTCGCTCGGGTGCAGCGTTTGCGACTCTCGATTCCCGCCAGAATGAATTTTTGCCAGCTGGCGAGCCCGTGAGCTCATCGAGCCCATATCGAATGACATCGATCCGACTCGGGCGGAACGAACGCTGGCCGCGAGCGCATTGTACGAATAGGGCTTGACGTTCCATGCTCTCCTGGAACAGCCTCCGATGTGCCGCGCCGCCTCCGGCCGCGCGGCGGGGGAGGGGACAGTCGATGTTCTTCACCAGGAAGCGTGGTGAGTCGGAGCTGGTCCGCGCGCTGCCCATCCGGGCGGCGCTCCGCGGCGCGCAGGAGCGGTACGATGGCACGCCGTTCGAGCTTTTCATGCCAGATGACAGGCGCCTCCGGTTCGGCCTGGGCGCTCCGACGATCAAGATCCATTTCAGCACGTGGCGCTCCATCTATGACACCTGCCTGCGCGGCACGCTGGGGCTCGGCGAGGCCTACGTCCGGGGCGAGCTGACCCTCGAGGGCGACCTCGAGGACGCGCTCACCGCGCTCGCGGGCCTCTACCTCCAGGTGGGCGGCGCGCCGCTCGAGCGGCTCGCGCGTGCGCCGGGCGTCCGATCGCTCGCGCGCGAGAAGCATGACATCGAGCACCATTACGACCTCGGCGACGATTTCTATCGATTCTACCTGGACAGGAAGCTCCAGTACTCCTGCGGCTACTTCCGCACGCCGGGGGACTCGCTCGATCTCGCGCAGGAGCAGAAGATCGCCCACACGCTCCGGAAGCTCGCGCTGCGGCCGGGCATGCGGCTGCTCGACATCGGGTGCGGGTGGGGGCACCTCATGTTCCAGGCCGCGGAGGCGTACGGGGTCGAGTGCGTGGGCATCACGCTCTCCGACAACCAGGCGGCGTTCATCCGCGAGCAGGCCGCGGAGCGCCGCCTCCCGGTCCAGGTCCGCGTGATGAACTACCTGGAGCTCGACGAGCGCACGAGCTGGGAGCGGATCGTCTCGGTCGGGATGATGTGCCATATCGGCGAGAAGCGGATCGACCGGTTCTGGGACAAGGTGAAGGCGCTGCTCGCGCCCGGCGCGGTCTGCCTGCTCCATTGCATCGCGAAGATGCGGGAGTCGCCCGGTGTCGACCCGTTCGTCGAGCGCCACGTGTTCCCGGGGTACTGGTTCAACTCGCTCGAGGGGATGACCGCGCGCGCGGTGGCCCGCGGGCTCGACGTGCTCGACGTGGAGAACCTCCGCCGCCATTACGCGATGACGGCGCATTGCTGGCGGAAGAACTTCCTGCGGAGCTACGACGACATCAAGCGGACCTTCGGGTACGATGACCGATTCATGAGGACCTGGGAGTTCTACCTGGCGAGCGTGGTCGCCGGGTTCCGGTCGGGCCACATGCACCTCGTGCAGATGGTGCTCTCGAACGGCCTCCAGGACGATTACCCGCTGACGCGGGAGCACCTCTACACCGGCGAGCGCGCGGCGCTCGGCCAGGCGGCGAAGCGGTCCCTCCGGGTCGTGCCGCTCGCCTGAGCGCGGGGGAAATTACTGCGGCCACACGACGCGACCGGGGCTGGACCTCGCGGTCACCGTCCCGTCCCCAAGCTGCCCGTTGTCGTTCTTGCCCCAGCAGAGCACCTCCCCGTCCGTGGTCAACGCGCAGGAGAAGCCTCTGCCGAGCGCCAGTGTCTTGACATTGGTTAGCCCGATGGAGGCTGGAGTCGACCTGTTCACCCCTGTGCCCGTTCCGAGCTCTCCGTACCCGTTCTGGCCCCAGGTATAGACGTCGTTTCCGGCGACCGCGCCGGAGTGCATGTCGCCCAGTGCCAGCGAGCTCACTCCAGGAAGATCCAGTGGTTGCGGCATCGACCGATCATCTTGGTCCCCGATCCCCAGCTCTCCGGCGCTATTCCTGCCCCAGCAGTAGGCCCCGACCGTTCCGCGCGCGCACGTGTGCTCGACCCCAACCGACATCTCGGTGATATCACCTGCGATAGCGACCGGGCTGGGCGAGTGTGCGTCCTGCTGCGTGCCGTTTCCGATCTGGCCACGATTATTGGCTCCCCAGCACATGGCTGAACCGTCGAGCGCTGCGGCGCACGTGTGCCTGCCACCCGCCGCTACCTGCGCGATCGAGGTCGTGATCTGGACAGGGGACAATGCCGCCGTCGTGCTGTTGTTGCCGATCTGTCCCGCGTCGTTGTTCCCCCAGCAGAACAGGCGATCGTCGCCGTCGACGGCGCACGTGTGCCTGGCTCCGGCGGTGATCTGCCGAACGTTGGTGAGCCCGGTGTCGGTCGGCGATCCCGCGAAGTCGGTGCTGTCGATCCCGAGCTGGCCGCTGTCATTGGACCCCATGCACTGGACAGTTCCATCCTCCAGCAGGATGCATGTGTGCAAGACCGGCGTGAAGACGAACGTGCCGCCGACGGCAACCTGAATCGCTCGGAGCGGAAGCTGGACGTGTTTGGGCGTGGTCTGGTTCGTGACGGATTGTGATGACGGATCCATGCCCCAGCACCAGACGCTGCCGTCCGCGAGGATGGCGCAGGCACCGAGGTATCCGGCGGCGAGGTAGACCGGGTCGTTGCAGCTCCCCCCGACGCAGTACGCGGCGCAGCTCTGCCCGCACCCCCCGCAGTTGGACCTGTCGGCGGTCGTCTCCGTCTCGCAGCCTGGCGCCTCGTCGCAGTCCGCGTAGCCGTCTTTGCACTGGAAGCCGCAGGTTCCGGCGTCGCACGTTGGGGTCCCGTTCTCCCCGTCCGGGCAGTCGGCGGCCGAGGCGCACCCGCCCCCTCCGGCACCGCCGCCTCCACCTCCGGGCCCCGGGGGCGGCTGGTCGGTGAACTCGTCCAGCCCGAGGATCCACCCGCAGCCCGCCGTCAGGGTGAGGGCCGCCATCGTCACGCCGCCGGCGATTCGAAGCTGTCCACGCATTTACGTGCATCTACCACAGTTCCGCGGAACGCGGCTCCGCGGCGGCGCGGTCACGGCCCGTCGCCGCCCGGGCCCGCCGCCGCCTCGCCCGCGCGGCCGGGGTGCCCCTCGACGCACGCCCAGCCGCCGGGGAAGCGGGTCTCCTCGTCGCATTCGACGGACTCCCAGCCGCGCGCGCCGTCCGCGTCGGTGGACGTGAAATTGGCGCCCTTCACGATCGCGCCCGTGAGGTCGGCGCCGTCGAACGCGGACTCCATCAGCGCGGACGAGGAGAGGTCGGCGCCCGCGAGGAGCGCGCCGCGGAAGCTCGCCGAGGAGAGGTCGGCGCCCGCGAGGCTCAGCCCGGAGAGGTCCTTGCCGTCGAAGCGGCGGTGGCCGCCGCGGATGAGCCGCTTGACGGCCTCGGCGCGGGACGCGGCGTCCCCGGTGGCCGCGGTCGCGCGCAGGCGGAAGACGGCGAGCCGGGAGGCGTCGGCGAGGTAGACGAGCACCGCGGCCGCGATCGCCATGGTGGCGCGCGCCATGGCCAGGCGGTGCGGGAACCGCGGCAGCGCGAGCGTGAGCAGCGCGGCTCCGGCGGCGACCCCGACCTGCGCGGCGTGCGCGAGCCCTTCCGGCGGGAGCGCGACGAGCGCGAGCGCCGTGCAGGAGACCCCGATCGCGCCCGCGCCGGCCGCCGCGGCGGCGAGCTCGGCGCGGCGCGGGAGCCCAGGCGCCCGAGCCTCGTTCACGGTCATCGAGGCCAGCGAGCGGCGCGACGCCGGCGCGGCCTCCGCGCCCGGGCTGCTCGGTATGGGCCGGCGCGTCGAGGGCGGCCCGTCGAGGCCCGGGCTGCTCGGTATGGGCCGGCGCGTCGAGGGCGGGCCGTCGAGGCCCGGGCTGCTCGGTATGGGCCGGCGCGCCGAGGGCGGCCCGTCGAGGCCCGGGCTGCTCGGTATGGGCCGGCGCGCCGAGGGCGGCCCGTCGAGGCCCGAGCTGCTCGGCATGGGCCGGCGCACCGAGGCCGGCGCGGGGCTCCGCGAGGAGAGCGGCCCCGCGTCCATATCGTCGGCCCCGGCCAGGCCGACCTCGTCGGCGCGCTCGTATCGCTCGAGGTGCGCGAGGAGCTCGCCCACGCTCCGGTATCGCGCCGACGGATAGCGCATCGTGCACTTGCGGATGATGCGCACGAGGCCCCGCGGCTGCTCCGAGAGCGACCGGAGCGCGGGCATGTCCTCCGCGGGCTCGTCGGGATCGGCGCCGGTCAGGAGGAACCAGAGCAGCCGCCCGAGGCCATAGATGTCGGCGGCCTCTCCGCCCGTCCCCTCGCCGGACAGCTCCTCCGGGGCAGCGTACGGCGCGTACCCGCCCGCCCCCGCCTCGCGCGCGAGCGAGGGCAGGTCGACCATATCGAAGTCGCCCACGAGCGGCGTGAGGTCGCCCGTCACGAGGATGTTGCTCGGCTTGAGCCCGCGGTGCACGACGCCCACGCGGTGCGCGGCCTCGATCGCGCGGCAGATCCCCTCGAAGAACCGGACCGTCTCTCGCGGGGGCCACTGCAGCGCGGAGAGGTCGACGGCGCTGCTCTCCGCGAGATCGGTGACCATCTGGAGCCCGTCCTCGCTGGCCCGGATCAGCCGCAGGATCGACGGGGGGCGCGCGTCGCCGAGCGCGGCGAGCCGCTCCATCGCGCGCACCCCGCGGACGAAGGCCGCGCGCGCGGCCTCGCCGCCGGGCGACGGGTCGAAGAGCTTGACCGCGACCGCCGCCTCTCCGTCGAGGCCCGTCCATACCGCCCCGGCGTTGCCCGAGCCGATCTTCGCGAGGATGGTCACGCCGAGGACCGTATCGCCCGTCTCCGGCTCCGCGGGCGGCTGCGCTGCGGGGCTGCTCATCTCGCTCATTCGTCCTGATCCTGGATGGCCACGCCCGAGGCGATCACGATCTCGTCGCCGGCGTTGAGGTACCCCTCGAGGATGAACCAGGAGAAGATCCCGTCCCCGTCGACGTCGCCGCGGGCATAGGCGGTCCAACGGCGGTTCCTGCCGAGCCCGGGAGGCGCGCCCCCGTGCGGCAGCCTGACGCTGATGGGCGGTCCGCTGCGATTGTAGGCGAGCTGGTACTGCTGCGGCTGATCGATCCGGAAGCCGATGCAACGCCACCCGGTCGACGAATTGCCCGTGTCGTAATCGTGGCCCGGGCTGTTGTCCGGCTGGTACTTCCGACTCTTGACCGACTCGATGCTCGCCGGCACGGGCTGCGCGTCGCCGCAGAGACCACCCCCGTCGAAGGTCACCGTTGCTCCCCCGCCCGGCCCCTGGCCCTGTCCGGAGCCCGGCCCCTGCCCCTGTCCCGACCCTTGCCCCGAGCCCGAGCCCGAGCCCGAACCCGAGCCCGAGCCCGAGCCCGAGCCCGAACCCGAACCCGAGC
>CAYQYG010000392.1:6397-8788 GCA_964421485.1 uncultured Polyangiaceae bacterium
AGCCCGAACCCGAGCCCGAGCCCGAGCCCGAGCCCGAACCCGAACCCGAGCCCGAGCCCGAGCCCGAGCCCGAGCCCGACCCTTGCCCTGAGCCCGGATGCGCGTTCTGGTTCCCTCTCTTCTGGTGGCCATTGCCGCTGCTCGAGCTCGAGCTCGAGCTCGGGCTCGAGCTCGAGCTCGTGCTCCCGGTCTGCTTGACGTCCCCCGGCGTGCTCCAGCTCGCGTGCGACACCGTGACGGCCCGGCCGATCGCCCCCACCGAATGGATGGCCTCCGCCGATTTCGCGTAGGCGAGGTGCCTCCGCACGCCCGTCGTCGCGACCGCCCCGAGCGTGGCGATGATGGCGACGGTGACCATGAGCTCGACCAGCGAGAACCCGCGGCGACCGAATGCGCTCTCCCGCGCGCCGGCCAGCCTGCCAGCGTGACGAATGGGTGCCATTCTTCAACGTTAGACCCCCGCATCCGGTCGATGGAAGGGGCTCATGCGGGGTCCGCGCAGTTTGGTGCGCGGACCTCGCAGGGATCTCACACTGTCGTCCGCGCGGGCCCGGGCGGCGCTCAGCGCTTCTTCTTCGGCGGGGGCGCCGCGGCGCGGGGCGGGGCGGCGGTGAAGAACGCGCGCAGGCTGTCCGACTGCGCGCGGCGCACGGCGGTGCAGAGGTTCACGACCTCGAGCGCGCCCGCCAGGTTGCGCGGGCCGCCCTCGAGGGCCTGGACGCGCGCGCCGAAGAGCTGGCTCGCCGCGTCGGCGTGGGCGCGATCACAGAAGCGCGCGGCGAGCCAGGGGAGCCCGCCGACGCTGCGGTAGGGGAGGCGCGCGATCAGGGAGTCGAGGTTGCCCGCGAGCCATTGCCAGGTCGCCTCGCGCGTCTCGGGCTGCGAGAGCTGCGCATGGATGGGGAGGAGGCCCTCGTTGGAGCGGAGGCGCGGATCGAGCGAGAGGGCGCGCGCCCGCGCGGCGAGATCGGGCGCGCGCACCGAGCCGATCGCGCGGAGGAGGTTGGTCCGCGCGACCTCGTCCTCGGTCGCGTCGAGCAGCGCGACGAGGCCGTCGAAGAACGCGGCGTCGCCCTCCTGCGCCGCGACCGCGAGGGCCGCGCCAACGAGGTCGGGGTGCACGGCCTCGGGGTGGAGCGCGCCACCCTTGACGTAGGCGCGCCCGCGCGCCGCGGCCTCGGCGCGCACGGCCGGGTCCTCCGCGGTGAACGCGAGGAGCTCGATCACCTCGCGCCGGAGCAGCGCCCGGTCCGCCGGCTCGGCCTCCGGCGCCGCGCCCTCGCCGGCGGCCCTGGCCGGGGCGCCCTTCGCGGGCTTCTTTGCCGCGGGCGCGTCCCAGCCGAGGTCCTTGTAGGCGTCGCCGTAGAGCTTCCGGGCGTACGCCTCGACGGCCGCGCGCGCCGGGTCGTCCTCGAGCCAGCGCCGGGCGTCGCGGAGGAGGTCCATCGGCGTGCGCGCGACGGCCCGGCTCCGGTCGCGGGCGAGCGGCGCGAGGGCGTTGAACGCGTCGGCCGCGGTGAGCGCGCCGCGGCGGAAGTCGGCATCGACGCTCTCGGCGAGCGACACGCGCTCGCGCGCGCTGAGCCGCGCCGAGGCCGCGGTGAGCGCCTTGAGCGCGGCGGCCGGCACCGACCAGCGGTAATAGCCGGCGCCGTCCGCGTTGGGCATCACCCACGCGGGGCAGGAGGGCGTGTCGAGCTTGAGCTCGCCCGCCTGCCCGGAGAGCAGCGCGCACGACTCCCGCACCTCTTTGTCGCTCACCGGATACCGGGAGCACACCGGGATCTGCCAGCGCCGGCTGGCCTCGCCGGCGGAGCCGACCGGGAGGTAGCGCGACTGGCGGAGCTCGAGCGCGGGCGGGCCATCGCACGAAAGCGAGGCCTCGACGAGCGGCACGCCGGGCTGATCGAGGAACGAGCGGAACGGCCCCGCCACGTCGCGCCCCGCGGCCGCGGAGAGCGCGACCATGAGGTCGTTCACGTCCGCCGTCCCGAAGCGGCGGTCCGCCATGAGCTTCTGCACGCCGCGCTGGTACGTCGACGGGCCGAGCCAGCGCTCGATCATCGAGATCACGCCGGAGCCCTTCTGGTAGGTGATCCCGTCGTACGCGTTCGCGATGTCGTGATGGCTCAGGATCTCCTGCCGGATCTTGCGCGCGCTCACGAGCCCGTCGGAGTCCATCGCGCCGTGGACGGCCTCGAGCGCCCAGGTGCCGTCGTCGAGATCGGGCCAGAGCGAGGTCACCGTGCGCCCGGCCATCCACGTCGCGGAGGCCTCCTTGAGCCAGAGGTCGTCCCACCAGGGCATCGTGACGAGGTCGCCGAACCAGATGTGCGCGAGCTCGTGCGCGGTGACGGCCGCGAAGCCCCTCCGCTGCGCCGCGGGCGCGCG
>CAYQYG010000393.1:0-8743 GCA_964421485.1 uncultured Polyangiaceae bacterium
CGCCCGCCGTGGCCAGCGGGCAGACCTCAATCGAACACCCGCGCGAGATCCTGGCTGTTCACGCCCTCCTTCTCCGTGCGGAGGTCGTGGTACGTGACCGAAGCGACGACCGCGCCGAAGGCCCGCACCACCAGGTCGACCGCGATCTTCACGGTGGCCGCCGCGAGGCCCGCCGCGCCGGTGAGCGCGCTCGTCGGCAGCTCGATCACCATGGTGATCGCGAGCCCGATCAGGGCGACGATGAGCAGCAGGCCGAACACGCTCCAGCGGACCCCCTCGGTGAGGCTCCAGCTCCGCGACATCGAGCCGTGGGTCCCGAGGCGCTCGACCACCGCCGCCGGCGTCGCCACGTAGTACGCCGTCGCGAAGATCAACCCGGGGATGAGGCACGCCATCGCGCCGAGCATGACCAGGAGGCCGGTCGCGATCGCCACCCCGAGCACCGGGAGCGCGCGCGACAGCCCCATGCGCAGGCAGTCGCCGACGCTCGCGCGCTTGCCTCGGAGCTGCTGCAGCACGCCGTACGTCACCGCGGCGGTGGCGAGCGGCCCGAAGAGCAGCGTGAGGAGCAGCGTCGCGCCGGAGAGCTGGAACGCCAGCATCGGCTCCGCGAGCATCTCCGCCTTCAGCATCGCAGCGTAGAGCTGCGCCAGGAGCACCGGCGCCTCCACGAGCGCTGTGATCAGGACGAACGCGACGAAGTTCTTCCCCAGGATCTCGAAGCTCCTGGTCAGCACGTCACCGATCGAGAAGCGGACGAACATGCGCCTTCCCTCCCGCCCGAGGCGGCGGGAGGAGCATACACGATCCGACCCGGCGCCGTGCGCGGCGGCCGGAGATCGTGCGCGCCGAGCCCAGGGAGGGCGCGCGGGGCGATCAGCCGGCCCTGGGGGCGAAGCCGCTCGTCGCGGCCCGGTGATCTCTGCACACCGCCCGCATGTCGGGGTTCTCCCGGTGCGTCACGCGGCCGCACAGATCGCAGAGCCCGAGGCGCGCGCGGAAGAACTCGCGATCGCCCAGGATGTCCGCCGCGACGAGGCTCAGGACCATGTCGCCGAGGAAATCGATCTCGCGCGGCGATGCGATCCAGAGAGGGCGGCCGTTCACCGCGGTCCGCCGCACGCGGCCGCCATAGATCGCGGCGTGCAGGAACCGGTCATCGGCGACGGGCGCGATGAGGCCCCGCAGCGCGGCGGTGACCCGCGCCCGCGCCTTCGTGAGCAGGTCCTCGAGGTGCGCGCCGCCGTCCGTCCGCGCGTCGAGCGACACGGGCGCCGCCCCGGGCTCGCGCAGCAGGTGCGGGCGCTTGAGGTGTCCAGGCCTCACCAGGTGCTCGTCGAGCCACTCACTCAGGTCCCGGACCGTCCAGTCGGACGCCGGGCCCTCGAGGAACGCGAGCGCGCCCTGCAGGCCGACGGTGCTCGAAGGGCCGTGCCCCGGCGGCGCCGGGAAGCTCGGCAGCGTGCGCCCCCGCCAGTTGTGCCGCTCGCCGGACCCGCCGGTCCCGACGCTCTGGCCGATCGGACGGAACGTGCGCCGCTTCATCGTGGACCTCCCTGAGCTCATCATGCGGGGGACGGCCAGGCACTCCTCGTGCCACCCGCCCGCTGGGGCCCGGAGCCGGCGCAGCGCGGGGATCTTGGCCCGAACGGGTCCGGCGCGCGCCGGCCTCGGGCCGGCGGGGTGGGGCGAATGGCCGGCCGGCGGCCGGCCAGCGCGTCGTTGAACCGGGCTTCGGGTAGGATGGCGCCGACATGGAGAAGACCATCGACGAGCAGCAGCACCTGGGGGGCCCGTCCCGCGACGAGCCCGTGCCCGGCATCGCGCTCGTGTTCTCGAAGGGGGAGCCGCGCTGCCTCGCCGTCCCGCTGAAGCCCGAGGGGTCCGGGGCGGAGGGCGCGCCACGTGGAGCGCGACCCGGAGCCCCGAGTGTCAAACCGGAGTCCGGGGCGGAGGGCGCGCCACGTGGAGCGCGACCCGGAGCCCCGAGCGTCGGAGGCGTGATGCTCTCGCGGGGATCCCTCGGCGGCGCCGACATCCCGGACGACGGGCTGATGTCGCGGCGGCACGCGCGCGTCTCCTTCGACGGCGCGGTGTGGACGGTCGCGGACCTCGGGAGCACCAACGGGACCTGGATCGACGGCGAGCAGGTGCGCGGCGAGGTCCGGCGCCCGTCGATCCGCGTCATCCGCGCCGGGAGCTCGGTGTTCCTCCCGATGCCGGACATCCGCCGCCTCATGGAGCGCAAGGTGCGCGTCGAGAAGGGGGTCGTGCTCGGCCCCGCGCTGCAGGACGGGCACGAGATGATCACGCGCGCCGCGGTGGTGGGCGGCAGCCTGCTCATCACCGGCGAGAGCGGCACCGGCAAGGAGGTCGCGGCCCGCGCATTCCACGGCGCCGGCCCGAACCCGCGCGGGCCCTTCGTCGCCGTCAACTGCGCCGCGATCCCCGAGGGCCTCGCCGAGCGCCTGCTCTTCGGCGCGCGCAAGGGCGCCTATACCGGCCTCGACAAGGACACCGAGGGGTACGTCCAGGCCGCGAACGGCGGGACGCTGTTCCTCGATGAGGTCGCCGAGCTCGAGGCCCCGGTGCAGGCGAAGCTGCTCCGCACGATCGAGACGCAGCAGGTCATGGAGCTCGGCGCGGTGGCGCCGCGCCCGGTGCAGATCCGTATCTGCGCGGCGACGCACGACCTGCGCGCGCGCGTGGCCGCGGGCAAGTTCCGCCAGGACCTCTATTACCGGATCGGCCGGCCCGAGGTGCGGCTCCCGCCGCTCCGCGAGCGGCCCGAGGAGATCCCCTGGCACCTCGCCGAGACCTGCGCCGCGGGCGCGGGCGCGCGCCCCGCGCTCTCGATCGATGTCTCTCTGGTCGTCGCGTGCCTGCTCCGGGAGTGGCCGGGCAACGTCCGCGAGCTCATCCGCGAGGCGCAGCAGGCCGCGGAGCACGCCCTCAGCGACGGGCGGACCTCGATCGAGGCGCGAGACCTCGACGCGCAGGCCGGCATGGGCGTGACCCTGCCCGAGGTGCCCGCCCCGCAGCTCGGCGAGGCGCTGGCGGGCCGTGGTCGCGGAGGCGCGCCGCCCGAGGACGAGATCGCCGCCGCGCTCCGGGAGGACAGGGGCAACGTCTCTGCGGCCGCGAAGCGCCTCGGCATCAGCCGCAACAAGGTCCGCCGCTGGCTCGACAAGCACGACGTCGACCGGACGCGGTTCGCGCCCGGCGGCGACCTGGCCGGCCGCCCCTGCCCGAGCGGCCCGGCCCGCGTCGGCCCCGACGCCTCCGGGCGCGACGGCGACGGCGACTAGCGACGCGCGCGCGGCTCCGCGCCGCGCGACGGAGATCCCCGGATCCGTGTATGCTGGCGTAGGGATCGACCTGTCCGGATGCTCGCCGCGCTGACAGAACCCGCCTGCCAGGAGGATGACGCGTCCATCCCGAGCACCATCGGCCCTTACCGGATCACCGGCGTGCTCGGCGAGGGGGGCATGGGGGTCGTCTACCGCGCGGTGCGCGCCGGGGACGAGCAGCCCGTCGCGCTGAAGACGGTGCGGGTCCCGCGCGGCGGATCGGTCGCGGGCATCCGCGCCGAGATCCACGCGCTCTTGCGCCTCCAGCACCCCTCGGTGGTCCGGATCCTCGCCGAGGGCGTCGAGGAGGGCCTGCCCTGGTACGCGATGGAGCTGCTCGAGGGGTCGACCCTGCGCGACTACCTCCGGGACGTCTGGCGCTCCTGGGACCTCGGCCACGGCCGGGGCGCCAACGACGCCACGCGCGGCGCGCCGGTCCACATCGTCGCGGCCGGCTCGCAGGTGACCACGCAAGCCGCGGTCGCGGCGGAGACCCAGGGAGCGCGCGCCCCCGGGCGCGGGGCCGCGTCCACCCTCATTCCCCCGGTCGCCGCCGGCCGCCTCCGCGACGGGCTCACGCTGATGCGCCGCCTGTGCGCCCCGCTCGCGTACCTGCACGGCTGCGGCGTCGTCCACCGCGACCTCAAGCCCGGCAACGTCTTCATCCGCCACGGCGGCGAGCCAGTGCTCGTCGATTTCGGCCTCGTCTCGCGCTTCAGCAGCGGCGTCGGCCGCGAGGCCCTCGAGGTCGGCGGCCTCCTGGTCGGCACGGCCTCGTACATGGCGCCCGAGCAGGCCATGGGCCTGCTCGTCGATGCCCGCGCCGATCTCTATGCGCTCGGCGTCATCCTCTACGAGGTCCTCACCGGCCGCGTCCCGTTCAGCGCCGAGACCATGCGGGACCTGCTCCAGCGGCACATCTCCGAGCGGCCCACGCCGCCGTCCTCGCTCGTCACGGGCGTGCCCGAGCGGCTCGACGCGCTCACGCTCCGCCTGCTCGCAAAGAAGCCGCGAGACCGCTTCGGTTACGCCGAGGACGTCGCCGCCGCGCTCGCCGAGCTCGGCGCGGAGCCCACCCCCGAGATCCGCTCCACCACCACGTTCCTCTACCGCCCCGAGCTCGCCGGCCGTGACGCCGCGCTCGCGCGGCTCGAACGATCGATCCACAAGCTGCGCGACGGCGTCGGCGGCTGCGTGCTCGTCGGCGGCGAGAGCGGCGTCGGCAAGACCAGCCTGGTCGCGCGCGCCGCGCGCAACGCGACGCTCGCGCACGTGCGGGTCGTCACCGGCGAGTGTCTCCCGATCGGCATCGCCGCCGGCGTCGGCGTGATCGATCCGGCGCTCGCGCCGACCATGGCCGAGGACGCCGCCGCGCTCGACGTGACGGGCGCGCCGCTGCACCCCTTCCGCCCCCTCCTCCAGGCGATCGCCGATCGCTGCCGCGAGGGCGGCCGCGCCACCACCGGCGAGCTGCTCGGTCCGCGCGGCAAGGTGCTCGCCCCGTACGCCCCCGAGCTCCTGGACCTGCCCGGCCAGCGCGAGCAACCCGAGCCCGCGGACCTGCCCGTCGAGGCCGCGCACCAGCGCCTCCTGCACGACCTCTCCGAGACCATCGCCGCGTACGTCGACCTCTTCGGTCCGCTCCTGCTCGCCCTGGACGACCTCCAGTGGGCCGACGAGCTGTCCCTGAGCTTCCTCGCCTCGATCCCGCCCGAGTCCTTCGCGCGCCGCCCGATCCTCATCCTCGGCACCTTTCGCTCCGACGAGGTCGGCCCCGGGCTCGGCGAGCTGCTCGCCCGTCCCGCGGTCGAGCGGCTCGATCTCGACCGCCTCGACGAGCGCACCGTCGGCGCGATCGTCGGCGACATGCTCGCGCTCACGAAGCCGCCGAAGCCCTTCGTGCATTTTCTGGCGCAGCAGTCCGAGGGCAACCCCTTCTTCGTCGCCGAGTACCTGCGCGCCGCCGTCGAGGAGGGCCTGCTCCTGCGCGAGGACGGCACGTGGCGCTTCGCCGATCGCGCCGCGCGCGGCCGCCCGCTCCAGCCCAGCGGGGACCGGCCCTCGGGCGCCATCTCCGTGGCGCCGGGTCCTCCCTCCTCGTCCGTGGCACCGGGTCGTCCCTCCTCGCCCGCCGCCGCGGTCGAACCGGGCTCCGGTTTGACATCTGGGGCTCCGGATCGCGCTCCACGTGGCGCGCCCGGCGGCCCGAACCCCGGGGACCGCGCCTCCCCCCCGAGCGCCGGCGACAGCGGCTCCGACCCCTCGCTCACCGGCGACACCGGCGCCATGTTCGAGTCCCTGCCGCTGCCGCGGTCGCTGCGCGAGATCGTCGCGCGGCGGCTGCTCGGCCTGGGCGAGCAGGCGCGGGACCTGCTCGAGGTGGCCGCCGTGCTCGGCCGCGAGGTGGACCCGGCCCTGCTCGCCGAGGCTACCGGCACGACCCTCTCCGCGTCGTTCCACGCGCTGAAGGAGCTCGCGCTCCGGCAGGTGCTCCTGCCCATGGACGACGGTCGCCACCGCTTCGCGCACGACAAGCTCCGCGAGATCGCCTACGCCGGCATCCCCGCCCCGCGCCGCCGCGAGCTGCACGCCGCGACGGCCGCCGCGATGGAGCGCCGGCTCGCGTCCTCCGCGCTGCTCGCGCTGCACTACGGCGAGCTCGCCCACCACTGGACCGCCGCCGAGGTCTGGCCGAAATCGATCCACTACCTCGAAAAGGCCGGCGAGCAGGCCCTCCGCGGCTTCTCCAACCACGAGGCCGTCCGTTTCTTCCAGCAGGCGATCGTGCTCGGCGCGCGCCTCCAGGAGCCGCCGGGCCCCGCGCAATCGGCGCGCTGGGAGCGCTCGCTCGTCGAGGCGCACTTCGGCCTCGGCGAGGACGCGCTCGTCCGTGTGCACGCCGAGCGCGCGCTCCGCCACTGCCGCCGCCCGCTCCCGTCGACGCTCGTGGGCCGGATCCTCGGCTGCCTCGGCCAGGTGGTGATCCGGATCGCGCAGAGCTACGTCCGCCCGCGCCTCATCGGCTCGCCGGTCCAGCGCGCGCTCGTGCAGGAGGCCGCGTACGTGTCGCAGCGGCTGCTGGAGCCCGCGTTCCGCGACAACGATCCGCTGCTCGGGGTCTACTGCGGCGTGCGCGGCCTGAACCTGGCGGAGCGGATCCCGCCGTCTCCGCCGCTGGCGCGCGGCTACGCGTTCATGTCGATGCTCGTGGGCCTGACGCCGTTCAAGCGGGTGGCGCGCTCGTGGAGCGAGCGGGCGCTGCGCATCGCCGAGGAGCTCGGCTCCGGGCCGCTGATCGCGTACTGCCTGAGCCGCGTGGGCTGCTACTCGGTGTCGGTCGCGCGCTTCCCGGAGGCCGAGGCGCAGCTCCGCCGCGCGGCGGAGCTGGCCCGGAAGATCGGCGATCACCGCCAGGCCGACGAGGGCCTCACGCTGCTCGGGATCGCGCTGCACGCGAACGGCCGCTTCGCCGAGAGCGCGAAGATCGCCCAGGAGGAGATCACGTCGGGCGCGGCCCGCGGCGATCTGCAGTCGCAGGGCTGGGCCCGCTGCCGGCTCGCCGAGAGCCTGACGCGCCTGGGCCGCCCGGCCGATGCGCTGGCGGCGCTCGCGGCGAGCAAGGACTGGGTGGAGAACATCGCGGAGGACACGGAGGCGCTCTGGGCCGAGGCGGCCGAGGCGCTCGCCCACCTCGGCGCAGGGGATCCCGAGGCTGCCCGCCTGGTCGCGGATCGGGCCCTTGCCCGCGCGAAGAAGCGCCTCCCCGTGCAGTTCTACCTGGGCGCCCCGCTGGCCGAGGTCACCGACGTGTACCTGTCGCTCTGGGAGCAAGCCGGCGGCACCGACCGGGCGCGCCCGCTCGCCGCCGCCGCGCGCGCGTCGGTGGGGATCCTGGCCGGCTTCGCGCGGATGGTGCAGTTCGCCCGCCCCGCCGCGCTGCGCGCCCGCGGCGCCGAGGCCTGGCTCGCGGGCGGGGCCGCGCGCGCGATGCGGACGCTGCGCCGGGCGCTGGCCGAGGCGGAGCGCCTCGGGATGCCTTACGAGCAGGGCCGCGCGCACCTGGAGATCGGCCTGCGCGCGGGCCCTGCCGACGCGCGGCCGCACCTCGAGCGCGCCACCGAGCTCCTGGCCGGAGTGGGCGCGGTGGCCGACGCGCTGCGGGCGCGCGAGGCGCTGGCCAATCTGGTGGGGTAGTGTCGGTCGCGTCGTGATCCGTGATACGCAGCGCCCGATGCTCCGCCTGTCCGACGTCCGGCGCCTCTCGTGCCCGAGCTGCCGCGCCCCGCTCACGTTCCACGGTGACTCTGACGCGTCCGGCCGCCTCGCGCGCGGCGCGCTGTCCTGCGAGGGAGCGTGCCCGCGCTGGATCGTGGAGGATGGCCTGGCGCGCCTCTACCGGGAGGAGCTGGTGCGCGGCAAGGACCGGCTCCTGCGCCACATCTACGACAACCTCCCGTGGGCGCACGATCCGTTCGTGCGGACGTCGTTCCCGCTGTTCCAGGTGGGGACCGAGGAGGAGTTCCGCGACGCGTACATGCCGAGGCTGGAGCTCGGCGCGCTGCGACCGCGCGAGGACGGTGAGCCCGTGCGCATCCTGGAGATCGCGATGGGCTGCGGGGCGAACCTGCCGCTCGTGCGGCGGGATCTGCCGGCCGCGCTGCCCGTGGAGATCTGGGGCTGCGATCTGAGCCTCGGGATGCTGGGCGTGCTGCGCCGCCGGCTGCGGCGGGAGGGTGACGACGAGGTGCGCGTGCTGGCGTGCGACGCGCACGCGCTGCCGTTCCCGGACGGCGCGTTCGATCGGGTGTTCCACGTGGGCGCGATGAACAGCTACCGGGATCCGCGGACGGCGCTGGCCGAGATGGCGCGCGTGGCCGCGCCCGGGACGCCGATCGTGGTGGTGGACGAGCAGCTGGATCCCACGAAGGATCACGGGCTGTTCCACCGGGCGATGTTCCGCCTGGTGACCTTCTACGATCCCGATCCGCGGTGTCCGATCGAGCACCTGCCGGCAGGGGCCGAGGCGGTGACGCAGGACCAACTCGGGGTGTTCTTCTACTGCCTGACGTTCCGGATGTCCGGCCTGACGTTCCGGATGTCCGGGGCCGACCCGGGGCCAACCCGGGGCCGACCCGGGGGCCGACCCGACTCAGGTTGAGGCGGGCGGGTGAGGGGGTGGATCCCACGACAGGGATCCGACTCTGAGGGGGGCCGACCCGACTCTGGGCCGACCCGACTCAGGTTGAGGTGACGTTCCATATATCCGGGGCCGACCCGACTCAGGTTGAGGCGGGCGGGTGAGGGGGTGGATCCCACGATGGTGATCCGACTCTGAGGGGGTGGATCCCACGATGGGGACGGGGACCCGACTCGACGGGGACCCGACTCAGGTT
>CAYQYG010000394.1:0-8718 GCA_964421485.1 uncultured Polyangiaceae bacterium
CACGAGCGCCGCGGCGCCGAGCAGCGCGCCGCCGGCCATGAGCGCCGCGCCGGCCACGATCGCCCGTCCGCCCCGGCCTGGACGGCCGCCCGGACCGGGGCGCGTGACCGCGTCGGGGCGCTGCCCGCTCTCCACGGCGCGGAGCGCCTCCTGGATCTGCGCCGCGCGCGCCGCGCTCCGGTCCTTCAGCGCGGCGCGCAGGAACGAGGTCACCTCGGCGCCCGACGCTCCGAGCCGCGCCTCCACGGCCTGGAGCGCGTCCGCGAGCTCGGCCATCGACGCGAAGCGCTCGTCGGGGGCCTTCGCGAGGGCGCGCAGCACGGCCGCCTCGAGGTCCGGCGGGTAATCGGCGCTCAGCGCCCCGGGCGGCTCGACGGGCTCGGGGCGCGTGATCTTCGCCATCGTCGCGAGATCGTGGCTCGCCGCGAACGGGTGGACGCCGGTCGTGAGCTGGTAGAGCACGATGCCGAGCGCGAAGACGTCGGAGCGGCGATCGAGCGCGTCGCCGATCACCTGCTCCGGCGACATGAAGTGGACCTTGCCCCGCATCTGGCCCGTGCTGGTCGTCGCGCCCTCCGTCTGGGCCATCGCCTTCGCGATCCCGAAATCGGCGATCTTCACTCTCCCGTCGCGGGTGACCAGGATGTTGTGCGGCGAGACGTCGCGGTGAACGACGCCGATAAGGGCCCCGGACGCGTCGCGGAGCTCGTGCGCGGCGTGCAGGCCGCGCGCCGCCTCGATGCCAATCCGGACCGCCACCGGATAGGGCAGCGCTCGACCCTGGGCGCGGCTCGAGCCCCCGAGCAGCGCGAGGACCGAGTCGCCGTCGATCCACTCCATCACGAAATAGAGCACGCCCCCGCGCTCGCCCTGATCGAGCACGGCGCAGACGTTCGGGTGGTGGATGCGGGCCGCGATCCGCGACTCGGCGAGGAACATTCGCTCGAAGCGCGGATCGCTCGAGAGCGCCGGCAGCATCGTCTTCACCGCGACAATCCGTCCCGAATCGGTGCCCTCGCGGATGCGCGCGGCCCACACCGTCCCCATTCCGCCCTGCGCGACGGCCAGGAGCAGCTCGTAACGGCCGAGGTGCTGACCCGGCAAGAGGCCCACGCCCGCTCCACCGGAAGGGGTCATGTCTCGCACCCTGGGCGCCGCCGTCGGCTCGAATCCGACATCGCCCCGGGGCTTGGGGCGGGGGGCGCGCGGCAGGGCGGAGCGCGGCCTGGAGCCCCAAACGCTGGCAAAATCGACGGGGCCATATCGGCGCTCGTAGCCTTTCAAAATTATCGCTGGACCTCAAACAAATTTCCCGTTGTCGCGCTCGCGGCGTCCCGTATACGATTTGAGCGCCCCGAATTTCCTCTCGAGGGCGAGGAGGCTTGATGATGAGACGCGGCCTGGGCTCCTCGGCGATCCTGCTCGCCGCCCTGTGCGGCCTCGCGCCGCCGGCGATCGCGGCGGAGCCCGGGCGGGCCGAGCGCGCGGCGGAGAAGCCGCCGAGCGCCGCGGAGCTCGCGTCGGCCAGGAAGCTCTTCGCGCAGGCCATCGCGGCCGAGGACCAGGAGAAGTGGGCCGAGGCGCTGGAGATCTACGAGCGCGTGAGCCGGATCGCGATCTCGCCGTCGCTCCGGTATCACATGGGCGTCTGCCACGAGGAGCTCGGCGATCTGGTCGAGGCGGTGAACGCGTACGAGCTGGCCGCGTCGAGCGCGGCGGAGCGGCGCGAAGCGGCGCTGGCGAAGGAGTCGAGGGCGCGGCTCGAGAAGGCGCGCGCGCGGATCGCGCAGGTCACGATCGAGGTGCCCCCGGACGCCGAGGGGCTCCGGATCGAGATTGACGGGCAGGCGATCAACCCGGCGCTCGCGGGGACGGCGATCCCGATCAACCCGGGCGCGCGGCGGGTGGTGGTGCGCGCGGACAACTACCCCCGGGCGTTCGACGCGCTCGTGCAGGCGGCGCCGGGGCAGGGCGCGTCGGTGCGCGCGGACCTCGGGGCCCGGAGGCCCCGCGGGGCGGCGCTCGCGCCGGTGCGGCCGCGACCGAGCCCCGCGCCGCCGGCGCCCGAGGAGCCGAGCCTCGCGCCGGCGTTCATCACGGGCGGGGTCGCGGTCGCGCTCGCCGCCGGCGCGGTGGCGACGGGCGTCGCCGCGTACAGCGTCCGCGAGGACTACCTCGCGAAGAACGCGAACCCGGCGCCCGGCTCGCTCGCGGAGCGCCAATCGCTGCGCGAGCAGGGTCAGGCGCTGGCGATCACCAGCACCGCGCTCACCGGCGGCGCGGTGGTCGCGGGCGCGATAGCGACCTACCTCTTCTGGCCCTCCTCGTCGCCTCGGAGCAAACCGTCGGCGCGCGTGACCCCCTGGGTCGGGCCGGACGGCGCGGGCCTCGGGATCGGGGGGGCGCTGTGAGCTCGCTGCGCTCCGCCGCGCGGGGGCTGCTCGCCGCGCTCGCGCTCGCGGGCGCGGCCGGCGCCGGCTGCACGCTCCTCGCGCCGTTCCCGGACGTCGCGCCCGATCCCTCGGCCGGGGGCTGCGTCCCGCGGAGCACGCGCGCCTGCTACTCGGGCCCGGACGGCACCGAGGGCGTGGGCACCTGCGCCGGCGGCGTCCAGACCTGCGCCGACGACGGCCTCGGCTACGGGCCCTGCGAGGGCGAGGTGCTCCCGGCCTTCGAGAGCTGCGACACGCCCGCGGACGAGGACTGCGACGGCCGCGTCGAGTGCGAAGGCGACCACGTGCACAGCGAGGGCTTCGGCGACCCGGGCGAGCAGCGCGGCACCGCGATCGCCGTCGGCGAGGACGTGGTCGCGATGGCGGGCTACGCGAGCGGCGACATCGACCTCGGCGGCGGCCCGCTCGGTGAGCTCGGCAGCCCGGGCAAGCCCGACGCCTTCCTCGCATCGTTCGCGCGCGACGGCTCGCTGCGGTGGGCGAAGCGCTTCGGTGACACGATCGCCCGCGGCGTCGCCGTGGCGCCCGGCGGTGACCTCGTGCTCGTGGGCGTCGCCTCGGGCCCCGTGGACTTCGGCGGCGGCGAGCTCGCCAAGGGCGGCGGCGACGACGTGGTGATCGCGCGCTTCGACGCGGCCGGGCCGCACCTCTGGAGCCGCAGCTACGGCGGCGGCGCGAACCAGGGCGCGACCGCGGTCGCCGTCGACCCGGCCGGCAGCGTGATCATCACCGGCGTGTTCTGGGGCGACCTCGCCGTCGGCGACGCGCCCGATCTCGAGCTGGTGAGCAAGGGCCAGAGCGACGGGTTCGTGATCAAGCTCGACGCGATGGGCGAGCCCATCTGGGCGCGCCGCTTCGGCGACGCCGGGAACCACCAGGCCGGCACCGCCGTGGCGGTCGACGGTCAGAGCAACGTGCTGCTCGCGGGCTGGTTCAAGGGCGAGCTCGACATGGACGACCTCCAGAGCACCGGCGAGACCGACGTCTTCATCGCGAAGCTGAGCCCCGCGGGCGACGTGCTCTGGGGCCGCGTGGCGCCGTCGACGAACGCGGGCAAGGCGCTCGGCCTGGCCGCTGACGGCGCGGGCAACGTCGTCGTGACCGGCTCGTTCCGCACGTCGATCAAGATCGGCCCCGACACGCACACGACCGCGGGCGACAAGAACATCATCGTCGCGAAGCTCGACGACAACGGCACCCCGATCTGGAGCCGGAGCTTCGGCGACGACGCCGACCAGGAGGCCACTGCCGTCGCCGTCGATCCCGTGGGCGACGTGCTGCTCACCGGCGGCTTCCTCGGCCGGATCGACTCCGGCGCGGGCGTTCTGACCGCGACCGGCGCCGCCGACGGCTTCTTCGCCAAGCTCGACCCCGACGGAGGGACGCTCTGGGCGCGCTCGTTCGGCGACTCCGCCGAGCAGGGCGGCGCGGCCGTCTCGGCCGACGACCTCGGCAACCTCTGGGCGACCGGCTACTTCGGCGGCAGCGTCGACTTCGGCGGCGGCCTCCTCCAGAGCCGCGGCGCCAGCGACGCGTTCCTCGTCGAGCTCAGCCCCTGAGGCGCGGCGCGCCCCCGAGGGGGCGCCTCGGGACGTCGCGATCGTCCGCCGCGTCGAGCGCACGGCGTGTTTCGCTTGTCGGTGCGGAAGTCTTCTAGCATGGTCGGGGGGCGCACCAGCCATGGACCCGTGGAGCGAGTGGGAGGATCGCGACGAGCACGACGGCTTCCGGCCGGGGGATCCGGTCGGCCCGTTCGAGCTGCTGTTCCCCTCGGCCTCCGGCGGCATGGCGACCGTCTGGACCGCGCGGCGGCGCGGGGCGCGCGGCGGCGATCACGTCGTCGCGGTGAAGCTGCTCTCGGACGCGCTCCAGCACGAGGACGAAGCGCGCGCGATGTTCCTCGACGAGGCCCGCACCGCCTCGCGCATCCTCCACCCCAACGTCGTGGAGATCTTCGCCTGCGGCGAGGTCCGGCAGCGCCCGTACATCGCGATGGAGTGGATCGACGGCGACTCGCTCGCGAAGATCGCCGCGGTCCAGAAGCAGCGGGGCGCGCTGCTCCCGCTCGCCTGGGTGCTGCACGTCGCGTCCGCCGCGTGCGCCGGCCTGCACGCCGCGCACGAGGTCCGCGATGACGCCGGGGAGCTCCTGAACCTCATCCACCGCGACGTCACGCCGCAGAACGTGATGGTCGGCTTCGACGGCACGGTGAAGGTCGTCGACTTCGGCGTCGCCAAGTCCCGGGCGCAGACGCAGGTGAGCCGCGCGGGGGCGCTCAAGGGCAAGACGGCGTACTTCTCGCCGGAGCAGGTGACGGGCGAGACCATCGATCGCCGGAGCGATCTCTTCTCGATGGGCTGCCTCCTGTACCTGCTCGTGACGGGGCACCCGCCCTTCCGCGGCCGGGGCATGGTCGAGATCATCAACCAGATCGCCAACCGCGTCCCGCAGCGCCCGCTCGAGATCATGCCCGAGCTCCACCCTGACCTCGACCGCATCATCATGCGCGCGCTGGCCAAGGATCCGGCCGAGCGGTTCCAGACCGCCGCCGAGATCCGGCGCGACATCGAGAAGGTCCGCGCGGAGCTGGGCAACCCGATGGGCGGCAAGGAGGTCGGCGCGCTCGTCGCGCGCCTGTTCCCGGGCGTCACCGAGGAGCGCAAGGCCCGCGTCGCGAGCGCGGCCGCCGAGCTCGACGAGCGCCAGGGCGGCGGCCCTCACTCCGATCCGCGCCCGATGCGCCCCGAGGACGCGACCGAGGTGATGATGCGCAACGTGGCCCTGCTGCTCGGCGGCGCCCCCGAGTCCGTGGGCCGCAAATCGGAGCCGGCCGGGCGCCGGGCGGACTCGGTGGGGCGCCGGGCGGACTCGGTGGGGCGCCGGTCGGAGCCCGCCGGTCGCAAATCGGAGCCTGCCGGTCGCAAATCGGATCCCGGCGGCCGAAAATCGGATCCCAACCGCCGGAAATCGGACCCCGAAGCGTGGCATTCGCAGCCCGAGGACGGCGGGCCGATGTCGGTCCGGATGGGCGCGGCCGCGGTGGCGTGGCGGGAGCCGGGGGGCATCGCCGCGCCGGCGCCGGTCGAGCCGTCTGCGGAGGCCGCCGCGTCCACGAAGCGTCACGGCGCGGCGCGGCGGCCGCCGGTCGTCTGGCTCGCGCTGGCGGTCGGGATCGCGATAGGCATCGCCCTCGCGGTCGTCCTGTCGCGCCTCGGGTGATCTCCCCTCGGCGGCGGGCTCGCTCGAGCGGCTCGGGCTCGCGCCGCGCGCGCGCCTACTCCACGACGGTCTGGCAGCCGAGCAGGATCTCGATCTTCGCGGACGAGGCCTCCTTGACGGCGCTGCACGTCGCGGGGCAGAGCACGATCTTCGTGGGCGCGGCGGGGTTGTCGTAATGCCAGCCCGCGCCGGAGCAGTCGGCGCTCTGCGGGAGCGTGGTGGTCGCGCCGCCGTCGACCGTGAGCAGCACGTTGACGGCGCTGAAGGAGACGTCGCCGCCGGCGACCTGCGACGGCACCTCGAACTCGCAGGGCAGCGCCTCGCCGGTCACCTTGCCGAGCGCCGCCTGGAACTCGGCCGCGACGTTGGTGGCCCCGACGAGCACGGCCGCGTCGGTGCCCCCGGCCGCCGCGATCTGGTTCGCGATGGACTGGTTCACGCCGGGCAGGCCGATCACGTACGTGAGCACCGGCGGATCGAACGACGCGCCCGCCGCGGCGAGGTCCGCGATCGCGGCGGGGTCCTCGGGGTCCACCCCGCCGCAGCTCGCCGCGGGGCCCTGCGGCTGGCCGTCGGTGACGAGCATCACCGCCGAGGCCTCGCCGGGGTTGTTCTCGGCGACCTCGATGCCCTTCAGGAGCGCGCCGCCGAGCGCCGGGTAGATCGGCGTGTCGAAGCCGTCGGGGATCACGGCCTCGATCGCCGCGATGATCGGCGCGGCGTTCTGCGGCAGCGGGCCGTAGTCGACGACGGGCGTCTTGTACGCCACCTGATCGCACGCGGGCACGCCGTCGGCCGGGCGCGGGAAGAAGCGGATCGCCACGCGGATGCCGGCGAACTTGGGGTCATTGACGAATGCGGTGAGCCCCGCCTTCGCGCTCGTCCACTTGTCCCCGAACATCGACGACGACTTGTCCATCATGATGTAGAGGTTGAGCGGCACGGAGACCGCTTCCTCCGTCACGAGCGCGCACGCCGCGTCGGGGTCCGGGAGGCTGCCCCCCGCCCCGCCCTCGAAGAGGGTGCCGCCGGCGCCGGACGTGGTGCTGGACGTGGCGCCGGTCGAGCCGCCGTCGATCCCCGAATCGGGCGCGCACGCCCCGTGGAGCGCGGCGACGGTGAGCAGCATCGTGAGCGTGGGTGCGAGCGCGAGGCGGAGGGGCGGCGTGGGGCGCATGAGGGGCTCGGGGCAGGAGGACCGCGCGAGCGTACCGCACCAGGGCGCGTCCGCGCGAGCGCGGCGCCGCTCCACGCCGCGACCGGAGCGCCGCCGGAGCGAGCCCGCGGCGCCTCGCCGCACGATTCCGGTACGGGCGGGGCAAATGCCGCGCGGCGTCACGCGGCATCACATGGCGCGCGGGATCTTTCCAGGCGCCGCGCTTGCGTGCAGAATCGCGCCGATGCGCAATCACCTCCTTCTGGGTACCTCCTTCCTTGTCGCGGCGCTCCTGGGCTTCGGGTGCGCCGACAGCGACGCGGTCAACACCAACGGCGGGGGCACCGGCTCCGGCGGCAGCGGTGACGGCGGCGGCGGCGGCGCCACGACCACGAGCACCACCAGCACCACGAGCAGCACCACCAGCACCACCTCGACGGGCCAGGGCGGCGAGGGCGGCGCGGGGCAGGGCGGCGGCGGGCAGGGCGGCGAGGGCGGAGTCGACCCCTGCTCGATGGGCTGTCCGGACGGCACGTGGGACGTCGACGGCAACCCGCTGACCGGCGACTGCGGCTGCGAGTACATCTGCGACCAGACCTCGGTCTCCGCGGACCCGATCGACGATCAGTTCATCGACGCCAACTGCGACGGCGGCGACGGCCTCGTCGAGCAGTGCGTCTACGTCTCCGCGAGCCAGGGCGACGACGCCAACATGGGCACCCGCCAGACGCCCATGCAGACGATCGCCGCGGCGATCCAGCGCGCGCAGACGAACGGCGTGCCCGCGGTCTGCCTCTCCGGCGAGACCTACACGACCTCGGTCGGCGTCGTGTCCGGCATCAGCATCTATGGCGGCTTCGATCAGAACGACGCCGACTTCAAGTTCCGCAGATCGCCGGGCGTCACGACCACGGTCATCGCGCAGGGCACGGTCTTCAACGCCCCGCAGATCGATCAGGAGACCCACGTCGAGGGCATCACCATCCAGGCGCAGTCCCCCGGCGGATCCGGCGCGAGCACCTACGGCGTGCGGCTCGGCGGCGGCCTCGGGCAGCTCTTCGTCCGGTACAACGTGATCACCGCCGCCCCTGGCACGAACGGCGCCGACGGCGCCGACGGCCAGCCGGATCCGAACCCCATCGCCCCCTCCGCGAACAACGGCGACCCCGCGTGCAACGGCTGCAGCGGCGGCGGCCTCGGCGGCGCGCAGCCCGCGTGCCTCGAGTTCGGCGGCAAGGGCGGCGACGGCGGCTACAACAACAGCGACGGGCAGACCGGCGCCCCTGGCAGCGGCAACGCCGTCGGTGGCACCGCGGGCACCTCCGCGGAGGAGTGCT
This sequence comes from uncultured Polyangiaceae bacterium, assembly GCA_964421485.1. Taxonomy (GTDB): domain Bacteria; phylum Myxococcota_A; class Polyangia; order Polyangiales; family Polyangiaceae; genus CAYQYG01. The sequence continues at coordinate 8,166 of CAYQYG010000394.1, forward strand.
TCGCGGTCAGCAACCAGGGCGGGCCCGGCGCCGGCGGCGCGAACGGCGTGCAGGGCACGCCCGGCACCGGCGGCGCCACGCTCGGCACGATCGTGGCCGGCCTCTACCTGCCTGCCGCGGGCGGCAACGGCCAGCCCGGCGTCAATGGAAAGGGCGGCGGCGGCGGCGGCGGCGGCGGCGGCGGCTCGGAGTGCCTCTACGTCTTCGGCGCCTGCGTCCCGAGCTGCAACGCCGACAAGGGCGGCGGCGGCGGCAGCGGCGGCTGCGGCGGCCTCGGCGGCGCGTTCGGGGCCGGCGGCCAGGGCGGCGGCGGCAGCTTCGGCGTCTTCGCGGCCGGCGGCACCATCATCGTCACCGGCAACACGATCACCACCGGCTCCGGCGGCAAGGGCGGCAATGGCGGCGACGGCGCCGCGGGCCAGCTCGGCTCGCAGGGCGGCACCGGCGGCCCGGGCGTCGACGACGCGGGCGCCGGCGGCGCCGGCGGCCACGGCGGCCACGGCGGCGGCGGCGGCCCCGGCGCCGGCGGCGGAGGGGGAGCCGCCGCCCGCGC
>CAYQYG010000395.1:0-8718 GCA_964421485.1 uncultured Polyangiaceae bacterium
CCGTACCGGCCGCGGGCGCCTCCCCGGCCGCGGGGCCGGCTGCGGGCGCGGCGGCCGTACCGGCCGCAGGCGCGGCACTGGATACGGGCGCGGACGTCGCGGCCTGTTCGATTGGTGCAGCGACGGGTGCACCGTTTTCGCGAGGCGCATCTTGTGCGCGCGACGCGTGCGGGCAGATGGCGAGCACGGCGGCGCCGAGGGCGACCGCGCAAGCTCGGGCGGTTGTCCTCGTCGGTATCGTCGATCCTCGCCGGCGTCCGATTCTCATGGCGATCCTCACGGGATTTTCTTGGGTTTGCGCACGACAGCGGCACGACCCACGAGGCCCCACCGCAACAGGCGCGCCACAGAGCGATCGGGCGGTGGCATGCGCGCAGGGCGCCGATCTGGACGGGCAGAGCGGGAAGGCACGGGGCTTGCTTTAGGAGGCAGTGGTTCTCAGGGTTGAGAAGCTGGGGGCAGCAGGATTCGCAGAAATGAAGATGCTCAACGTTCTCCAGCCCGGTCTGACCGTCGCGGCAGCGGGCCATCGTTCGGCGCCCTCTGGCCCGGACGAGGGCTTGGCGCCCGGGGCTCCGGGGCCCTCCGCCTCGGAGCCCGAGGTCGACAGTGGCGCCATTTTTGCGCCTGTCGACGGCGTGATGCGCTCCCCGGAATCCGGCGCGTCGGGCGCCGGCGCGCCCACGTTCTCCACGCGCGCCTGGATCCGTGCGTGGGTGCGCACGGCCGTCGTGGGCACGGCGCTGCTCGTCTTCATCTTCGCCGGCTACGAGGTCGTCGAGCGCTTCTTCCTCGCGGGGCGGCTCCGGACGGAGCAGCTCTTCGCTCTCCACATCTGGCGCGGGATGAGCGCCTCGGTGCTGCTCGGCACCTGGTCAGTCTACAATGTCTGGAGGGCGCGCCGCGAATATGACGCGGCTTACGCGCGCGCCTACCGCGTGCTCGAGCAGGCGATGCAAGAGCGGACGCGCGTGCTGGGCCGGACCCAGGCCTTCACCGAGCGGCTCTTCGACGCGCTGCGCGACCGGCTGGTCGTGCTCGACGGCATGGGTCGCGTCGTGAAGGCGAACCGCGTGGCGCTCGAGGCGCTGCACGGCGAGGATCCGCGCGGCAAGCCCTGCTCCCAGTTCGGCAAGGCGTGCGACGCCGCCTGCATCGCGAAGATCGCCTTCAACACGAGGAAGCCCGTGGTCGGTCAGGTCGTGCGCACCGACCCGGCGACCGGCCGTATCTTCTGCGTCGACGCTTATCCCGTCCCCGATCCGGACGGCGGCCAGCAGCTCATCATCGAGTCGGCGCGCGACATCACCGAGTCGAAGAACCTCGAGGCGCAGATCCGCTATCAGGAGAAGTTCGCCGCGCTCGGCGTGCTCGCGTCCGGGATCGCGCACGACATCGGCAACCCCCTGTCGTCGATGTCGAGCGAGCTCGAGATGCTGGAGCGCGAGACGGACCTCGCCGCGGTGCGGGAGTCGGTCGGCGTGCTGCGCGGCCAGGTCGCGCGGATCACGAGGATCGTGCGCGAGATGCAGGACTTCTCCTGCCGCCGCGGCGAGGAGGTCTCGGCCGTCTCCATCCCGCTCGCCATAGAGGACGCGCTCCGCATGGTGCGCCACGATCCGCGCGCGCGGAAGGTGCGCGTGCTCGCCGACGTCCCGCCCGGCCTGCCCGAGCTCAACGGGGTCGAGGATCACCTCGTGATGGTGCTCGTGAACCTCATCATCAACGCGTTCGACGCGATGCCCGAGGGCGGCGAGCTCACGGTGCGCGCGTCGCCCGCCCCCGGCGGCGCCTCGATCGAGGTGATCGACACCGGCACCGGGATGACCGAGGAGGTGCGCCGCCGCGCCCTGGAGCCGCTGTTCACGACGAAGGGGCGCGGCCGGGGGACCGGCCTCGGGCTGTCGGTGAGCGCCGATATCCTGAAATCGATGGGCGGCTCGCTCGAGATCGAGTCCGCGCCCGGGGCCGGCACGACGGTGCGGCTCATCGTGCCCGCCCGCGCCGCGGCCGCTCCGAGGAGGGGTCATGCCTGAGCGCATCCTGGTGGTCGAGGACGAGGAGACCCTGCGCCGGAACCTCGTGCGCTACCTCGAGCAGGAGGGCCACACCGTGCGCGGCTTCGAGAGCGCGGAGGCGGCGCTCGAGGCGCTCGGCGAGGAGGATTTCGGCGTCGCGGTGCTCGATCTGCACCTGCCCGGCCAGGACGGCATCTCGCTCGCCACCGATCTGTCGCGGCGCTCGCCCGACACGATGGTGCTGATGATGACGGCCTATGGCAGCGTGGATTCGGTGATCGACGCCCTGCGCGTGGGCGTGCACGATTACATGCTGAAGCCGGTCCTGCTCAAGGACGTGGCGCGCAAGGTGGAGGTGCTCTGCGAGCACCGGCGTCTGGTCCGCGAGAACGCGCGCCTGCGCCAGAAGGTGGCCGAATTCGACGCGGGCGGCCCCGTGGTGCGCAGCCGCGCGATGACGGAGCTCTACGCGCTCGTGCGCCAGGTGGCCGCATCGAGCTCCACGGTGCTGATCGAGGGCGAGAGCGGCGCCGGCAAGGAGGTCGTCGCGCGCGTCTTGCACGAGGCGTCGCCGCGCGCGAAGGGCCCGTTCCTCGCCGTGAACATGGCGGCGATCCCGCCGACGCTCGTCGAGAGCCACCTGTTCGGCCACGAGCGCGGCGCCTATACCGGCGCGGAGGGCCCGCGCGTCGGCGTGCTGCGCGCCGCGGCCCACGGGACGATCTTCCTCGACGAGATCGGCGACATGCCGCTCGCCGACCAGGCCAAGCTGCTCCGGGCGCTGGAGCACAAGGAGATCTTCCCCGTCGGCAGCGATCGCCCCGTGAAGGTCGATTGCCGCGTGGTGGCGGCCACCAACGCCGATCTCCTGGAGGCCGTCCGCGAGAAGCGCTTCCGGAGCGACCTCTATTATCGCCTTGCCGCGATCCGCCTCCGGGTCCCGCCGCTCCGCGAGCGCGCCGACGACATCCCGGCGCTCGCCCATCATTTTCTGGCGCGGCACGCGAAGGAGCACGCGCGCCCCGTGACCGGCTTCGACGGCCCCGCGATGCGGCGGCTGCTCGCGTATTCGTGGCCGGGCAACGTGCGCGAGCTTTCGAACGTGGTGGAGCGCGCGACGGTGGTCTGCAGCGGGAGCTCGATCGGCGTCGCCGACCTGCCGCCGGAGGTCGGGGGCCCCGCAGGCCCGGGCGCGGAGGCCGAGCCGGAGGCCGCCGCTCCGGGCGCCGGGCCGCCGTCTGCGCAGGGCGCGGCGGAGGCGCCGCCGCCCGAGAGCTATCAGGGCGCGATGGTCGATTTCGAGCGGCAGCTCGTGGCGGCGACGCTGCAGCGGACCGGCGGCGACCGGCGCGAGGCGGCGCGCCTGCTGGGCGTGTCGCTGGCGACGCTGTACCGGCGCATCGAGAAGCTGGGCTTGAAGGGCACAGGGGCCCCGGGGCGCGGCGATCGATCCGATGACGGGCAATCCCACCCCGGAGAGGGCTGAGACCATGGAGCATCAGGCGGCCACGCTGTCATTCAAGGCTATCCACACGGCGCTCGCGGCCGACGAGAGGACGAGGGAGCCGATGAACGCGCTGGCGATATGGACCGAGATAGGCCGGAGCCTGTCGGGAACGCTGGAGCAGAAGGGCGCGAGCCCAGGCCTGCTCCGCGAGGTGATCGCGGACCATTGCCGGGAGCGCGGCGCGGCGCCCGGCGTGGACCTCGGCCGCTGGGCCTACCGCCTCGCGCCCGAGGATCGCCTGAGCTCCAAGGAGCTCGGCGCGGCGATCCGGCGGGTGATGCGGGGGATCGAGGAGGCGCTGCCCGAGCTCGTGGCCGAGGCCGAGACGGCGACGGACAAGCACCGGGAGCTGTTCATGGCCGTCGTGCGCGGCTGGTTCCCCGTGGGCCTCGATATCGTGCGGGCGCTGCCGGCCGGCGCGGCCGCCTCGGAGGCGGAGCGGCTCGGCGCGCTCGGGGCGTGGTGCGAGCGGTACCTGCCGGGGGAGACGGCCGAGGCGAGGGACCTCGGTGTGCGGGTGGAGCGGGCCCAGGACACGTGAAGCGGAGCCCGGTCCAGCGCACGATCGATGCCTTCCTGGAGAGGCTCGACGAGCACGTCGCGATGTCCTGCGATCGCGTCCGCGCGAGCGGCAATGCGTTCTATCTCGCGATGCCGCTCGAGATGATGCGCGCCTCGGTCAAGCGCGTGTTCCAGGCGGTGGGCGCCGATCTCGCGGCGGGCGAGGCAACGGCCTGCCCGGCGCTGCTGGGGGCGCTCGGCGCGCAGCGCGCGGACATGGGCGCGTCGATGCCGGACATACTGGACGGGATGTACCTCGCGTTCGAGCTGGTCTCGGAGGAGCTCGCGGTGCGATTCGCCGGCGACCCCGAGGCGCGGTTCTACTGGGAGCAGATGCGAGGGGAGATCGCCTACAAGGCCGCGGCGTCGCTCGCCGCCTCGTACTTCGCCGCGCGCGAGAAGGTCGTGCGGAGCCAGGCCGACGAGATCCTCCGCCTGTCGACGCAGGTGCTCCCGCTCTACCGGGGGATCCTGGTGCTGCCGCTGATCGGCCGCATCGACGCCGAGCGCGCCGGGACGATGACGGCCGCGCTGCTCGAGGCGGTCGTGCGGCACGGCTCGCGCGTGGTGGTGCTCGACGTCTCCGGTGTGCCGGTGGTCGACGCCGCCGCGGCCGGGCATCTGGTGAGGGCCGCCTCCGCGCTCGAGCTGGTCGGGGCGCGGCCGCTGCTCGTCGGGGTGGGGCCGGACGTGGCGCGGGCGATGGTCGCGAGCTCCGTGCACCTCGGGAGGCTGACGACGCTCGCCGATCTGGAGAGCGGGCTCTGCCACGCGCTCGGTCTCCTCGGCAAGGCGATCACGGACGTGGGGCGGCGGGCCGAGCCGGGGGGCGGAGGGGGGCGCCGCTGACATCGCGCCTCGCAGATGGCTCGAGCGGCTCAGCGCTGTGCCGTCGAATCGATCGCCGCCAGCGCCGACCGGACATCCTCCATCAGATCCTTCGGATCCTCGAGCCCGAAGCAGAGCCGCACGAGGCCCGGCCCGAGCCCCATCTCGGCCTTCTCCTCCGCGGTCATCGACGCGTGACTGCCCGTGTATGGCTGCGCCACCATGGAGGTGACGCACGCCATGCCGGTGCCCGTGCCGAAGAGCTTCAGCGCCTTGATGAAATCGCCGTAACGAGGGACGAGATCGGCGCGGAGGTCGAAGAACACGATGCAGCCATACCCGAGGAGCTGGCGACCGTCGATCTCGGGATGGTACACCCGGGTCACCTGGGGGAGCCCGCCCAGGAATTTCACCATCTCCCTCGTGACCGCCTGGTGGTGCGCCATGCGGAGCGGGAACGTCTGCAGGCTGCGCCTCAGCAGCCAGGCGCTGTGCGGATCGAGGATCGCCCCGGAGTAAAAGCGTGCAGATCGAATCTCTTCGTGCAGATCCTCGCGGTCCATGAGCAGGATGCCACCCATGACGTCGGAGTGCCCCGAGAAGAACTTCGTCGCGCTGTGCAGGGAGATGTCCGCGCCGTGCTCCAGGGGACGCTGAAACAGCGAGGTCGCCCACGTGTTATCCACAACCACGAGGGCGTCGGGGCTGCGCGCCTTCACCCCGCTGGAGACGCGCTGGATGTCCACGACCTTGAGGAACGGGTTGGTGGGGGTCTCGAAGAACACCATCCTGGTGCGGTCGTGGATCCTGTCGAGATTGCCGGGCACGGAGAGATCGAGGATGGTCAGCCGCAGGTCGAGCTGGTTCGCCACGCGCTGGATGAGCTTGTACGAGCACCCGTAAATGTCCGCGTTCATCACGACGCCGTCGCCGGGGCGTAGCAGCTCCAGCGCCGTCCGGATCGCGGCCATGCCGGTCGTGACCGCCACGGCGTGCTTCGAGCCCTCGATCGCGCGGATCGTCTCCTCGAGCTCGGCGATGTTCGGGTTGTTCTTGCGGGTGTAGAAGTAGGGCGAGGTCGATTCGAACGCGCTCGCCTGGAAGAGCGGAGTGACCGAGGGCTTCGCGTCGGAGCTGTCGACGCGCATATGCAGAGCCTTGGTGATGGGGTTCATGCTGTCCACCTGCAGTTCGGCGATCTACGGCTGGTACATCGGGAGCGGCGTGCGATCCATCATCTGGATTCCCACATCCTCGACGGCGACGGTCGGGAAATGGGCGCGGTCGAAGACCTCGTGCAAATTGCTCTCGATGTCGCCGGGGATCCTGATCTCGCAGCCGGTCTCGTCCGGCAGGCTCTTGGCCATGATGAAGCGGAAGCTCTCCTGCGGAGAGAGCGTGTAGACGCGCCACGGCGTGCTCGAGGCGTCCGCCAGATCGCGCCTCGCGTAGATCGTCACCGGGTGCTGCGCGGTGTTCTTCGCCTGGACGTGCAGCGAGCGAATATCGCCGTGCCACTGGAACTTCTTGATCACCAGCCGATCGCCGGCCGGCGCCTCGCTGACGCTCGGGGCGGCGGGGGCCGCGCCGCGGAGCTTCACGTGAGCGTCGCGACCGCACTTCTTGCAGCGCCCCCTCTCATCGAGCGCCCTGATGGTCGCGTTCAGGCCGTAGCGGCTTATCAAGAGCTCTCCACAGCCATTACAGTATGTATTCGAGTGGTCCGTATCGTAGACGTTGCCGATGTACACGTGCTCCAGGCCCATCTCCTTCGCGACCTCGCGCGCCCGGATCAGCCTCGGGATGGGCGTACGGACGGTGTCACGCATGCGGTAGTCGGGGTGGAAGCGGACGAAGTGCGTCGGCACCGTCGCGTCCAGATCCCTCTGCACCCATTCGGCCACCTTGCGGGCGCTCGCCTCGTCGTCCGAGATGTCGGTGATCATGAGCGTGCTCACCTCGACGTGGGCGCCCGCGTTGTACGCCAGCTTCGTCGCGTCGAGCACCGGCTGGAGCGCCCCCTTCGTGAACTTCCGGTAGTACTCCTCGTCGATCGACTTGATGGATATCGAGAAGATATCCATGTACGGCGCGAGCTCCTCGACGGCCTCGGGGGTGATGTAGAAGGCTGATTTGTACAGGTTCATCAGGCCGCGCTGCTTCGCGAGCATCGCCGTCTCGCACACGAACTCGTGCCACACGACCGGATCGTTGTAGGTCCACGAGAGCATCCGGATGCCGTGCCTGACCGCGATGTCGACGACCTCCTCGGGCGTGTAGTGGTAGATGTCACGGTCCGACACGTACTTGGCCTGGGACGTCTTCCAGTTGTGGCAATAGGAGCAGTTCAGCATGCAGCCGATGTTGCCCATCGAGAGGATGCGCTCCCCGGGCGAGAAGTGATTCACGGCCTCTGTCTCGATCGTCTCCTCGGTGGCGAGCACGCTCTTGCCGTAGTTCATCGTGACGAGGCGCCCGCCCCGGTTGGCGCGGACGCCGCAGAACCCGTGCTGCCCCTCCTTCAGCGTACAGTTCCTCGGCGAAAGGTGGCATCGCACGACCCCATCCTCGAGGATCTCCTCGAGGCGCGCCTGGCGGTACGTTTCTCTCCAGCTGGAATGTTCCACGTGCACCCCTCTATCCACTCACGCAAGCCGGCGTGATCCGATGTTTTTTTCGACTCCGTGAGACGGTTGGTCTCTTGCGAACCCGCGGGATGCTAGGAGCCGGATCTTTGCTCTGTCAACGACAATAAGTGTCCCCCACCCCGGGACCACGGCATTGCACGTCGCGGCGTGGAGCGCGCCCGCTCGCACCGCGGTACACAGTGCACCACACGACGATGCAGCGGCGCCGGCCGGAGGAACCGGCGCAGGTCTCGCAGGGCGGAGCAGCCAGGCCCCTTGACGCGACGGGTGACCTGTGAGACCGATGCGGTCGCAGCTCATTCGAGCCGCAGGGAGGACGACCGGAATGAAGCTGCCCTGGGCCCATCTCACGGCAGAGAGCATCCAGCAGGGCGATTTCGTCATAGACGTGCTCGATGGTGACGAATGCCGAGGCCGCCTCACCAGGGAGATGCTGTTCGACCACACGATCGAGATCGTGGCCAGGGCGCGCGGGTGGCAGGAGCCTGCGGACATGGCCAAGATCCGCGAGAGCTACAAGTTCGAACCCATGATGACAGCGAACCTCATCTTCGTCGTGCGCCGGCAAGATCAGGTGAGCGGGATCTTGAGCGTCAAGTTCTTGAGCTGCGACGGAGAGCCTATCATTCACCTCTCCAATGGCTCCCTGCTGCCGGGTCGACAGGGCAGCGGGGTGATGACGCCCGTGGGGCTCTCCGCGATCTCGAGGTACAACGCGCGGCTCGCGCCGGAGGGCAAGACCTGCCGGTACTTGACGGGCATCACGCAGAGCCCCGTCGTGTACGGGCTCCTGTCCACCCACGGGACGATGTACCCGAGGTTGTCGTCGGAGCCGGCGCCCGAGCCGATCAAGAAGATGGCGAGGTACATTGCGCGCGAGTTCAACCCGGGCCTCCCGTTCGACGAGGATCGCTTCATCCTGCGGAACGAGTGCCAGTTCTTCTACAAGGTCGTCCCCCGATGGCGCGATCCGAAGGTCAACGAGTTCTTTGACTCGAGCCTCAGGTACTACGAGGGGGACGTCTTTGTCGTGGTCTTGAGGCTCGGCGCGTGACAGGCGCCGATTCCTGATGCCTCACAAGGCGGCGTCGGCTATCGAGGAGGTTCCAGCGCGTCGGCGGCGAGCTTGCGGACGAGCCGTGAGCCGTCGACCTTG
>CAYQYG010000396.1:0-8694 GCA_964421485.1 uncultured Polyangiaceae bacterium
CCGCAGGCCGCGCGCGACGGCGGGCGAGCCAAGGCCGGGGCGCCCGCGCCGGAGCCGGCGCGGGCGCCCCCGCATGGCCGCGCGGTGAAGCGCAGCGGATCGACGATGCCCGCGAGCGCGGCGGAGGGCGAGGGCGACGCGGCGGCGAAGCGGCGCGCGTTCGAGGCCGAGAGGGCGGCCGCGCGCGCGCTCGAGCGGAAGCGCAAGCGGCTGAAGGAGCTGGAGGTCGAGATCGCGTCCGGCGAGGCGAAGCTCGAGGCGCTGCGCGAGGCGCTGCGGCAGGATCACGGCGGCGACTGGGAGAAGCTGGCCGCGAAGGCGACCGAGGAGCAGGCCCTGGCCCGCAAGGTGGACGCGGCGATGGCGGAGTGGATGGCGCTCGGCGAGGAGCTCGCGGCCGCGCCGGCCGACGCGGGCGGCGCGCCGACGCGGGGTGCGCCGTGAGGCCGCAGAGGCCCCTGCTCGCCCTCTGGATCGCGGCCTCGCTCGCGCTCGCCGGAGCCTGCGGGCAGAAGCGCGACGACGGCACCGAGCCCACGGCCGCGGCGGCCGAGCTGCCCGCGCTCGAGCTGCGCGACGACACGCCGAACCTGCTGCTCACGTGGATCGACGAGCGCGGCGAGACCCACGTCGAGCTCAGGCCCGCCGACGTGCCCGCCGAGGGCCGCTCGATGGTCCGCGCGGTGCTGTCCGATCGCGAGGACGGCACGCGCGACGTGTTCTACGTCGCGGATCTGACGCAGAAGAGCGCGGACGGCGCCTACGCGGTGAAGGCGATGCGGCGCCGCGAGTGGGAGGCGCAGATCGCGACGCGCCGCGAGGCCTACCTCGCGAAGACGGCGCCGCCGCCGGTCGCCGCGAGCGCCGGCCCGGTCGCGTCCGGCTCGCCCGTTCCCCCTGCACCGCGCGCCGAGGCGCCGTCCGGCGCGGTGATCATCTACGGCGCGTCCTGGTGCGGCCCATGCCATCAGGCCGCCGATTACCTCCGGAAGAAGGGCGTCCCGGTGGTGGTGAAGGACATCGAGGAGACGCCCGGCGCCGCGGCCGAGATGCGCGAGAAGCTCGAGCGGGCGAACCGGCGCGGCGGCAGCATCCCGATCATCGACGTGCGCGGCCAGATCCTCGTCGGCTTCAACCCGGCCGCGCTCGACCAGGCCCTCGCGCGAGCCGCCGCCGGCACGGCGCTGTGATCGCTCCCGATTGACGCCCCCTCGCCGCGCTGCGATCTGAAGCGGCTCAGCCCGGCCGGCGGACCGCCGGCGGGGCGAGCAGGAGGACGCATGAGGGGATCGAAATGGGCGGCCGCGGCGCTCTGCGCGCTGGCCTTCGCGGGATGCAAGCTCGGCGCGGACGCGGGCTCGGACGGCGCGCCGACGAAGGAGTCGACGGACAAGGAGGGCGTGACCCCGAAGGGCTACGAGACCTCGTCGATCAAGGCCATCCCCGACAACTGCTCGTCGCCCTGGGCGATCCTCGCGACCGCGCCGGCGAGCGTGGGGGCCAATTATCCCTGGAACATCTCGCGGCAGGCGCTGCTCGCGAACCAGCAGTTCAAGGTCGTGAGCGGCCCGCCGACCGCGCCGGGCCAGGTCTCGCTCTCCACGCACTCGTACAATGACAGCGCGTTCGCGCTCGTCGCGCAGTGCAAGGACGGCGGGACCTGCAACCAGGTCGCGGCGATGTACAAGGCGATCGTGCGGTCGAGCAGCCCGCAGGTCTACTGTGGCAAGATCCAGGGCGCGGTGTCGGCGAGCCCCGTCGGATCGCCGTTCTCGTGGAGCCCGGATCCCAAGGGGAACCTGCCCGTGGAGGGCGACGCGATCGCGCTCTGCGCGCGGCTCTCCGCGTGCATGATCGCGACCGACCGGTCGACGCCCGGCGATCCGTTCGTGGAGTGCCAGAAGGCGCCTCATCATTTCAAGACCAAGTGCGCGACGCGCTACCCGTGCGCCGAGGTGCTCGCGTGCACGGGCAAATGAGCGCTATCCTCCGCGCACCATGATCCGCACGTTGCTCCTGCTCGCGCTGCCCGCCTCCGGCAAGTCCGAGGTGAGGCGGTACCTGTCCACGCTCGACGCCGCGCGCCGGCGCGAAGAGCTCCACCTCGACGAGCTCCTGCAGCTCGACGACTACCCCTACGTGCACGTGCTGCGGCGCGTGGACCAGGAGCGGGTGCGGCGCGGGGAGGCGCCGCTCTACTTCCACGCCGACGATCGGCCGATGAAGGATCCGCGCGACTGGGGCACGCTGATCGCGCTGGTGAACGAGGACTTCGAGGCGGTCCGGGGCGGGCGCCGCCCGCCCGAGGGCGCAGGCGGCGCGTGGCTCGCGGACCGGCTGGACGCGGCGCGGCGGGCGGTGGGCGCGCCTCCGGTGCTCGCGGAGCTGCCGGCGGCCGAGCGGGCCGCCGTGGCGGCGTCGATCGATCCGGAGGCGCGGGCGCTGGCCGTGGATCTGGCCCGCGCGGTGGACGCGGCGTCAGGCGGGCCGCGGACGCTCGTGCTGGAGTTCGCGCGCGGGGGCGCCGAGGGGTCGTCGATGCCGCTGCCGGCGCCGTACGGGTACAAGCACTCGCTGGGGCTGCTCGCGCCGTCGATCCTCGAGAATGCGGCGATCCTGTACATCTGGGTGACGCCCGAGGAGTCGCGGCGCAAGAACGAGGCGCGGGCGGATCCGAATGATCCGGGATCGATCCTGCACCACGGGGTGCCCGAAGCGGTGATGCGCGGCGATTACGGCTGCGATGATATCGATTGGCTGCTCGGGCAATCGGACCGGCCCGGGACGGTGCGCGTGGAGGCCCACGGGCGGGTGTATCATCTGCCGGCGGCGCGGCTCGACAACCGGGTGGACATGACGTCCTTCCTGCGCGCCGATGCTGCCGGATGGGCGGCCGAGGACGTGCGGAAGATCCACGAGGGGCTGCGGGCCGCGTGTGATCACCTGGAGAGGGCGAGCCGGTAGGGGCGCCGCTCAGGGCGCGGATCGCGGGGCCGGCTCGGCGGCCCCGCGGCGCGCGAGCACCGCGGGGGCGGCGAGCACCGCCATCGCGGCGATGATCAGCGCGGCGCCGATGAGCTCCGAGGTGGGCAGCGCCTTCGCGCCGGCGAACGTGGAGAGGCCGAGCGTGGCGAGCAGGCCCGCGAGGATGCTCGAGGCGCGGTTCACCGGGACGCAGAAGGTGTTCTCGCGGCGGTCGAGCAGGATGAGGCCCCCGAAGATGCCCGTGCCCTGCGAGAGGAAGCCGACCGCGAGGACCGCGAGGGCCGCGCCGCTCGACCAGATGCCGGTGAAGCCCCAGCGCACGTCCGCCATCAGATCGCCCTGGCCGAGGATCGCGGCCACGGCGAGCGCGAGCACGATCGCGGGGGTGGCGACCATCTGCTCCTCGACGAAGTAGCGGGTGCGGGCCGCGGGATCGTCGGACTTGGCGAGGCGGCTCATGAAGCGGAGCCGGATGAAATACGAGGCCAGGTAGATCGCGACGTCGGCGGCGGCGACCGCGGTGAGCTCCCAGCTCGCGCCCTCCGCGAACGCGACGAGCAGCGCGCCGAGGCTGAGCGCGAGCGAGGCCCACGAGGACCAGCGGACCTTGCGGCGCGAGACGGCGTCCACCAGCGGGGCGATGACGAGCACGCCGCCGCGCATGAGCAGCATCATGAAGACGATGGAGACGCCGCTGAACGTGTAAGAGAGCGTGGTGGTGCCGATGATCGCGGCGCTGCACAGGCCCGAGAGGAACGTCCAGCGGCCCGGCGCGACGACGCGGAGGCCGAGCACCTCGCGGCGGCCGGCGTGCTTCCACCAGCCCATCGCGGTGATGAAGATCATCATGCCGGCGAGCGAGGCGATCGTGGAGATCGGCAGCACGGCGAAGCCGGAGATGCCGCGCGCCATGCCCGGGATCTTGCCCTGAGAGACGAGCTTGGTGAGCGCGCTGTACGGCGCATAGCAGAGGAAATAGCCGAGCGCGTAGCCCCAGATGCCGAGGTCGCGGTGGTCTTGGTCGGAGGTCATCGGGGTTTGGGGGAGTGTCGAACCGGGGCGTCCTCTGCCTCCCTTGGAAGAGGTGGGCCAGGACGCGAGGAGCGCGCGCCGCGCGGCGAGGGCGCAGCGAGGGCGCGCGGCGAGGGTGCAAGGGTTGCGGTCCGGCGCACGCACTGCGCTCATTTGGGCTTGCCCGTGACGCGATTCCGGCGATGCTCGGCCCGTGACTCCGGTCCTCCGCACCCACCTCGCCGCCCTGATCGCGCTCTCGTCCGCTGCCTGCTCGCCCTCGGGCGCGAGCTTCCCCGCCCCCGAGCCGGCCGCGCCCGCGCCCGTGTCCGCGCCCGTGTCCGCGCCCGCGCCCGCTGCCGCGTCCGCATCCGGATCCGTGTCCGCGCCCGCGCCCGAGGGGCCTGTCGATCGGCTGCGCGCGTCGGTGCTCGCGTCGTCGCAGGCCTACGAGACGGTGCGCTCGCTCTGCGACGAGGTCGGCCCGCGGCTCGCCGGATCGCCGGGGGAGCGCGCGGCCGTGGCGTGGGGGCTGCGGACGCTCGAGCAGCGCGGCCTCTCGCGCGTCCGCGCGGAGAAGGTCAAGGTGCCGCGGTGGGAGCGGGGCGCGGAGGCGGGGCGCATCGTCGCGCCGTACGCGCACGACCTCGCGCTCACGGCGCTCGGCGGCAGCGTCGGCACGCCGCCGGGCGGCGTCGAGGCCGAGGTCGTCGAGGCCCCTTCGCTCGAGGCGCTCGAGGCCCTGGGCGAGGGCGCGGTGAAGGGCAAGATCGCGTTTGTCTCCACGCGGACCGAGCGCGCGCGCGACGGCTCGGGGTACGGCAAGAGCGGGATCGTGCGCTGGCGCGCCGCGAGCGCGGCCGCGAAGCTCGGCGCGGTGGCCGTCGTGATCCGCTCGATCGGCACCAACCACGACCGCTTCGCGCACACCGGATCGATGCGCTACGAGCCCAAGGTCAAGCAGATCCCCGCGGCCGCGCTCGCGCCCCCGGACGCCGACCTGCTCGCGCGCCTCGTCGCCGCGAACAAGCCCGTGAGGCTCTCGATGAAGCTCGGCGCCCGCACGCTCCCCGACGTCGAGTCCGCCAACGTCGTCGGCGAGGTCGTGGGCGCCGAGGCGCCCGACGAGGTCGTCCTCCTCGGCGCGCACCTCGACTCGTGGGACCTCGGCCAGGGCGCGGTCGACGACGCCGCGGGCTGCGCGATCGTCATCGAGGCCGCGCGCGCGATCGCGGCGCTCCCGCGGCCCCCGCGCCGCACGATCCGCGTGGTCCTCTTCGCGAACGAGGAGAACGGCCTGAGCGGCGCCCGCGCCTACGCCGCCGCGCACAAGGACGAGCTCGGCAAGCACGTCGTCGCGCTCGAGGCCGACGCCGGCGCCGGCCGCGTCTACGAGGCGAGCTTCCTCGGCCCCGACGCTGCGCGCGCCGCCTTCCGCGAGCTCGCCGCGCCGCTCGGCCCCCTCGGCATCACCGTGAGCGACGACCTCGCCCACGGCGGCGCCGACCTCATCCCCCTCCGCCCCGCCGGCGTCCCCTTCGTCGACCTCGCGCAGGACATGTCCCTCTACTTCGACGTCCACCACACCGCGAACGACACCCTCGCGCAGGTCTCCAAGGACGACCTCGATCAGGCAGCCGCCGCGTTCGCCGCGCTCGCCTACGGCGTCGCCGAGATGCGCGGCGACCTCGGCCGCGTGCCGGAGGCGCTGCGCAAGGACAAGCGATAGCGGCCGGGCCGCGCGCCTCAGCCCTTCCCCTTCGCCTTCCGGTACTCCTCGAGCTCCCGCCGCCCCTCCTTCCCGTCCCGGTCCAGCGTCTCCAGCCACTCCTCGCGGTGCGGCCGCATCGCGTCCGCGATCGCCTCCGCGACCACCAGGTTCCGGTACCATTTCGAGTCGGCCGGCACGATGATCCAGGGCGCGAATTTCGTGGAGCACCGGGAGATCGCGTCCTCGTAGACGTCCGTGTACTCGTCCCAGAGCTCCCGCTCCTTCCAGTCGTTCACGTTCAGCTTCCAGGCGGTCGACGGGTCCTCCTCGCGCTCGAGCAGCCGCTTCTCCTGCTCCTGCTTGCTGATGTGGAGGAAGAACTTGAGCACGATCGTCCCGTGCTCGGCGAGCAGCTCCTCGAAGCTGTTGATATGGTCGAACCGCTCCTTCCAGATCGATTTCGGCACCAGATCGTGCACGCGGACGACCAGCACGTCCTCGTAATGGGAGCGATTGAAGATGGCGAGCTCGCCGGCGCGCGGCGCCTGGCGGTGGATCCGCCAGAGGAAGTCGTGCTGGCGCTCCTCCTCGGTGGGCACGCCGAACGAGCTGACGATCACGCCGCGCGGGTTCAGGGCCCCCACCACGTGCTTGATCGCGCCGTCCTTGCCGGCCGCGTCGCGCCCCTGCAGGACCACGAGCACGCTGTGCGTCCTCGCGCCCCACATGAGCTCCTGCAGCTCGAAGAGCTCCTCGTTGAGCTCTCCGAAGCGCTTCTGCGCCTGCTCCTTGGTGGCCTTCTTCGGGGGGTCGGTGGGGATGTCGGCCAGGCGCACCTTCCGGCCGGGCTCGTCGAATCGGGTCGCGCTCATGCGACCACGGTACAACAGATCTACAGCCGGAGGAGCCCCTCCGCGGCGTCGAGCCGCTCGACGATCCAGTCGTGGTGCTTCCGCTCCTCCGCGAGGTGGCGCTCCACGAGCGCGCGGACCCGCTCGGGCAGCTCGCGGCGCGCCGCCCCCGCGTAGACCGCGGTCGCCTCCTCCTCGTTCGACTTCATCGCCTCGAGCACCAGCCGGTCGCCGAAGAGCCCGGCGATCACGACCTTCCCTTTGGTCAAGATCTGCCGGAGATCTCCCGACCCTGCGGGCTCGGCGCCGAGCTCCCGCACGAGCACGGCGAGGTCCTGGACGTGGCGGACGTGGTCGTCCAGGAAGCCGCTGACGCGCGCGCGGTCCCGCGGGTCCGCGACGCGCAGGACGGCGGCCCGGTACGCCTCGATGGCATCGTAATCGAGCTCGATCAGCTCATTGAGCAGGTCGAGGACGGTCTCCTCGCCCTCGGTCGTCGTCGCCATCCGGACCGCTCCTTCCGCCTGCCGCGTCCGGACCGTCTGCGCCCGGAGCGCACGCGCGCGGCCTCCTCCGGGGGGCCGCATCCGGAGGGGTCGCTGGCAAGCCCGGTGCCGCCGCGGCGGGTGTGCAGGGTCCGCATCGGGCGCCCGGCGCTGGAATTCGCGGCGTCGGCGCCGGACGCTGCGCTCGCCGATCGCGCTTCAGAGCCGCCGCACGAGCGCCTCGAGCGACGCCCTCCCCGCGACGAACGCCCTGCGGAGCCGCTCGGCGGGCCGGTGGTCCGGCGCGCGCCCGCACGCGGCCTGCGCCTCGGCGAGCAGCGATCGCTCCGCGGCCGTGAGGCGGCCGTCGATGATGGCCGCGACCGTCAGGATCTGCAGCGCGGCGCGCTGCTCGCGCGGATCGAGCCGCGGCAGCGCCTGGATGAACGCCTGCGGGTCGTCGATCGCCTCGCCGTCCGCCTCGCCCACGCGGCGCACGACCTCGCGGAGCAGCACGAACAGGTTCGGGTGCAGGTCCTCGGTGCGCACGATCGCGCTCGCCACGGCCCGCGCCAGCGCGACGCGCCCTTCCCGCGACGCGGGCAGGCCGTCCTCCAGGACGGCGTCGACGAGCTCCGCGGCCGCGGAGGGCCCCATCGCGCGGACGCGCGCCTCGCGGAGCACGATCCACGCGACGGCGCCGTTCCACGCGGCCGTGACGGGCACGGCCACGAACGGGAGCCACGCGCGCACGAGCGCGCGGCCGAGCAGGCGGCGCACGAGCACCTTGAGGGCGAAGCTCGTGACGCTCACCTTGAGCTTGTAGAGCAGCGACGCGACGACGAGCCGCAGCCTGGACGCCTCGCGGCGCGGATCCACGCCGAACGCGCGGTCGGTCGGGTTGGGCAGCTCGAGCGCGGCGCGCGCGAGCGCGGCGGCCACGGCCTCCCGCTCGTCGTTCGAACCGGGCTCGGCCGGGAAGAGATCCAGCCCCGCGGCGCGCGCGAGCGCGTGCACGGACCGCAGGCTGTCCCAGTACAGGAACAGGAGCTCGAGGACCGCCGCGACGCCCGTGACGCCCCCGACGATGGCCCAGTATCGGGCCGTCTGCGCCAGCGAGGCCGAGCCCGGGGTCGGCCCGAGGAGCGGCTCCGCGAGCACCTCGGCCGTGGCCGCCGCGGCGGCCGAGAGGACGCCCGCGACGCAGGCGCGGATCACGGCGCCGCGTCCGATGCGCCGGAGCTGCCGCCGCTCCTCGGGGTTGAGGACGCTGACGGCGTCGTCCGCGCGCACGCGCGGCATCGAGGCCGACAGGCGGCGGAAATAGAGGACCCCGAGCCGCTCGAGGAGGGGTCGCGCGGGAGGGGCCGTCGCACTGGTCATGCGCCGGCCATGCTCTCACGGCGGGGGCGGCCCCCGCCATCACGTGCTTTCTGCTGGATCGAGGCCGTGGCCCGGCGAGAGCTGCGCCTCCGCCTGCCGGAAGTCCCGCCGGGGATTGGAGAAGAGAGAGGAGAGAAGAGAGAGGATCACAGGGAGACGGGGAGGCGGGGAGATCAGAAAAATTCCGCAATGATCATGGTGGCGCGAAGGCGCGGTGCCGGACTGATCGCGCCGGCGTGCGGGCATACCTCGCACGCGGGGGTGGGCG
>CAYQYG010000397.1:0-8693 GCA_964421485.1 uncultured Polyangiaceae bacterium
CGCTCGTGTCGACGAAGACGCGCTCCATCAGCGGGGCTTCGCCGCGCCGTAGATGACGGCATCATGATCGAGCTCGGCCGCCGCGGGATCGTCCACGATGCCCTCGATGGCGCCGAGGCCCTTGCCCGCGCCCGCGCGAGATGCACCGAAGTGCTGCGCCACGAGGTCCCCGACGATCTCGGCCACGCTTCGCCCGCACCGGCGGGCGATCGACTCCAGCGTCTCGTAGGGCTCGTCCTCGACCAGGACTTCATGGATCATATGGAGCAAGCCGCTCCGCCAGCCAAGCTATGACGTCCTCCGACTTTACGTCTCCCCTCACGACATCAAGAACAAGCCGCTCGGCATCGTCCGTCGACGCTATTACGCGCAACCGGCACATGCGAAGCTGGTCCTCGCACGCGAGCCAGGCAACACGCTTGTTCCCATCATTGAACGCATGATTGCGGGCCAGATAGCAGAGCAGATGTGCCGCTATATAAAGTGGGTCTGGCTCACCGGATTCGTTAGCGTATAGTGCGGCCGTCAGAGCGCCCCCGACGGCACTCTCCAGGAGACCGGCATTCAGCACACCAGGCCTGCCGCCGGCGTGCGCCAAAGCAGCCGAGTGGAGCTCCTGCACACGCGTGGCACTGATGCGAGGCGGCCAGTCCCAGGAAGCATCATTCATTGCGCCAGCCGGCGAAGAAGCTCGTCCCAATCGTGAACCATGTCGCGAGTGCGCGTCGCGGAGTCGGGCATGCTCTGCTCAGATACAGGATCCACTCGCAGGAGCCGCTCCTTCGGACCACAGAGGACGAGCGCCTGCACCGGCACCTCTCGCAGCGAGAGCGCTCGATCGACCAGCTCAGGCGTGGCAGAAATCCACCAGCTTTGCCCTTCCAAGCAGACGCTGGGCGTTGGCAGGAACATCGCTCCTGCCACACGCCCGACGAGGCGCTGAATCAGCGGAGGCGGCGGGCTCGATGCCACTGGAAGCGGTATTGGGAACGGGTACAGGAGACCGTTCAGTTCATGGGCAAACGGCGACGACCCCTCGAGCGAGCATCGCGCCATTGCGTCGATGTACCGGTCTCTCTGAACGTCCGGTGGCTCATCGGAGACGATCGAGACGTCAAGCCCCTGGCAGCGCAGCGCCGTCACCCCCCGCACCATATGGATCAGCGACAGACGCGCAAGCTCTCGACCTCGCTCAATGGAGATCGACCGTTCCACGGCTTCCAGGAGAGCCGCTAGAAGTGCCAATCCTCGCGCCCCGTCGGCCGCCGGGGACGCCATGAGGTCCTCCACGAGCTCATCGAGGCTGGTCTCGGGGAGCTGCGCTTCGATCGATGCCACCTCCGGACTACCCTTCAATTGCTCGATGACGCTCTCATTTGCGTGCATCATCGCGACGCCAGCACGCAGCGCCTGCTCTGCCTGCCCCGCAGCGGTCGGTTCGCCGGCAAAGAAGGACTTCAATTGGGGTAGCGTTGCGAGCAGGGCTTGGCGCAGCGCCGGGAGCGGGAGGTCACCTCGTAGTGCACGCAACAGGATCGTCTGGCACCCAAGGCTGACCCGGGCATAACGACGTACTCCAGCATCAATGGCATCTGCGTTCAGTGGTCCATTGAGCAGACTGTCAAGCGCGGCGGTCAGCCCCGGGCGAGCCCAGATCAGCTCAGCTCGCTCGCGTGCAGGTAGCTTTTCGAGCCAGGCTTCCAGCGCGCGCGTCGTCCAGGCGGCGGGCATCTCCGACGCCAACGTGGCCAAGGTCGCAGTCGCAGCCATGCGGACCAGCCTACGGCAAGATCGCATGGAAAGCA
Organism: uncultured Polyangiaceae bacterium; assembly: GCA_964421485.1. Lineage (GTDB taxonomy): Bacteria > Myxococcota_A > Polyangia > Polyangiales > Polyangiaceae > CAYQYG01. The sequence continues at coordinate 1,806 of CAYQYG010000397.1, forward strand.
AACGGACTGCTCCGGCGTGCGCCCGAGGTTCCCAGCTCGCAAGAGCAGCGTCATTCACCGTGACGACTGCGCGTTTTGAACGACTCGGTCGGCACCGCCGCGCAACATTTCCAGGAGAACTACCCGTCCTGAGCTCGATGAAACCAGCTCCCGAGCAGTCGCCCCAGCGCTTCGTAGCAGACCCGCGCCGCCTCCAGTTCCCCCGCCACCACCGCCGCCCTCATCGCGTCGATCAGGTGCACGACGACCTCGCCCCGCGCCCCTCCGCCACCCCCGACCCGGGCCATCCCCGCCGCCCGCACCCCGCCCAGCTCCCCCTCCCCTCCCTGCGGGCCCCCGCCGCCATCGCCCCCCATCCGTCGCGATCCGTCGCCAGCCCCCCGGTCCGCCCCCCGCCGTGGCTCCCGATCGACCCGGATCTCCCGCTCCTCCTCGCTTTCAAAATCCGCTACCCGGAAGGGTTTGTGGGTTCGAGTCCCACCTTCGATACTGAGTTGAGGCGTTGCTGAGGCGGGGGGTCGGGGTAAGGCGGGCTCGTCGCTGGGGAGGGCGACGGCGGCGCCGCGGGCGAGGCGGGGGGCGTGCGGGCCGACGGGGCGCTCGCGCTGCTCGCGTTCGAGACAGCTCCCGTGCTATCCCTGCGACGGAGGGATGCGATGAGCTCAGCAGCAGCCACCAGGATCGGCGAAGCAGCTATCCTTGGCCGTCTCATCCGGCCCGAACGGGACGATCTGTCCCCCGAAGCCGCGCGGTCGATCTTGAAGCTCGCATTCGACGACGACGACCTAGCGCGGATGCGCGTCCTGGCCGCGAAAGCGAGGGAGGACACGCTCACGGAGGCAGAGCACGCCGAGCTGGAGAGCTACCGCGTGGTGGGCCGCCTGCTCGACCTGATGCGCTCCAAGGCGCGGAGCTCGCTGAAGAGGGTCGGCGCGCGCGGGTAGAGAGAGCCTTGGATCCGTCGCTCGTTTCACTCGTCTGGCAGCGGGCGAAAGCGGCCTGCGAGTACTGTCAGCTCCCGCAGAACCTCTCCTCGATTCCGTTCGAGATCGATCACATCCTCGCGCGCAAGCACGGCGGTCTGACCACCGAGGCCAACCTGGCGCTCGCCTGCTTTTACTGCAACAGCTACAAGGGGCCGAACATCGCGGGAATCGACCCGGTGTCGGAGCGGATCGTTCGCCTGTTCCATCCACGAACAGACCGATGGGCAAGGCACTTTCGATGGGAAGGGCCGCTGCTCGTGAGCCGCACTCGGTCAGGTCGCGCGACGATCGTCGTCCTGGAGATCAATCATCCAGATGCGATAGCCGTTCGTCGGGCGCTCATCGAAGAGGGTATATGGGTCCGAGTCCCACCTTCGGTACTGAGTTGGGGGGTTGCTGAGGCGGGGGGGTGGGCTCGTCGCTCGGGAGGGCGACGGCGACGCCGTGGGCGAGTCGGGGTGCTGTTGCCATCTCGATGCCGAATCTATTGGACCGCGGAAATCCTCGCAATGGCATCCACCGGACGGTCACATGGGGTTACTGAACCGTTACGTACCGCGGCCATGAAGCTGAAGCGGCTGCCCGACCGGGCAGCGCCGCGCGCGGGAGGGGTCAGGTGGGCTTCGTCCGGGTTGCGGGAGCAGAGGGCGCGTCGCCGGCACCACGGACGGAGCCCTGCGCCCAGCGCGCCGCGCTGGAACGTGGTGGAACCATCCCGAAAGAGGGATGGCACCGCGCCGGAATGCGGTAGGATGTCGGTATGGAAGGAGCCGAGGAGCGGCGCTGGCGGCGGGCGAGCTGGGAGACGCGGGTCTTTCGGAATGATCCCGAAGGCGAGGCGGACGCGGATGCGCGCTTCTGGGCGCGGCTGTCCCCCGCCGAGCGTGTGCTCACCGCGTGGGCTCTGAGTCAGGAGATGCACGCCCTTGCCGATCCCGCCGCTCCCCCCGCTGAGCCCCGACGTTCGCGATCTGTTGTCCGAGTTGTCCGCCGCTGAGGCGCGGACGCGGCGCGCTTATTTGAAATCGACTTGGCAGATCCGGCGGCCTGAAGTCAAAGCGCGCCGTAAATGCGGACAGCTCGACATCTGTAAACCACAACCCCGGAGGCGAGCAGGATTCCGGCGCGCAGAATCGTCGCGCGCGTGCGCACTTCTCGATTGACCACGACCGCATTCGGGGTCAGGGTCCGGCCCCATGCATAACTCCTTCGACCTGGTCGCCAAAGGAGTTGGTGAGGAGGCCCTGGCTGCCTCCGGTGTCACTATCGTCCAGTACGAAATATTCAGAGGCGCCCGGCACGCTGATATCCGCCATGATCCGGACCCCGCGCGCGGGCCGGAGCGCGCCCGCCTCGGCCTTCTGGGCCGCATCGCGGAGGTCCTCTGCCTCATCGAGGTCTTCGCGCACGCGCCGGGTGGTGCCGAGATCCGGGGCTGTGTCGGCAAGCACTTCGACCACTGGGACGCGTGCGTGCGCAAGGCGCGCGCGCTGGACAGGCTCCGCAGGCAGCAGGGCCGGCCCCCCGAGCCGGTTGTCGAGCCCTTCCTGTGGATCGTCGTTGCCACCGTCTCGGCCCCGGTGTTGCGGAAGCTCAAGGCCGATGTTGCGCCCGGCTGGCCGGCGGGCGTCTATTTCCATGGCGACGACCTCTACCGCATCGGGGTCGTCGTCGCCGACCAGCTCCCTCGCGACCGCTCCACGCTGCTGGTCCGCATCATGGCGGCGGGCTCGGTGCTCCCGGACGCGGTCGCTGACCTGGCCGCGCTGCCCGCCGATGCCCTCGAGCGTACCGTGGCCGAGCAGATCCTGGTAAAGTTGCAGCATGTGCTCGGGAGCAAGCCGAGCCGGACCCCGGAGGAGGAGGAGTTCATCGTTGAGGATGTACAGCTCGTGGGAAGAGGCGCGGAAGCTGGGACGGGACGAGGGGCGCAACGAAGGGCGCAACGAGGGGGAGCTCGCGGCGAGCGCGCGCGCTGTGCTGACCGCGCTCAGGGTTCGCGGCATCGCGGTGTCGGATGCCGACCGCGAGCGCATCCTGGCCGAGAAGGATCCGGCGCGGCTGGCGCGCTGGCACGAGCGGGCCATCCTCGCCGCCTCGGTCGCCGAGGTGCTCGACGAGCCCAGCCGAGCCGCCTGACGGGGACCCATGATTCCGACGCGCGGAGACGGCGGCCTCGGGTCTCCTGGCGACACTGGAGCTGCATCGAATAAAACCCGCCTCCTGTGCGCGTTGATTAGAGCGGTGCTCAGCTGCGTGCGATACGGGCTCAGCCGCTAGGCAGGCGAGTGAGGCGTACAAAGGTACGTCGCAACGAGCCAACGACGCGGATGAGCCCGTAGCGCGCGCAGATGAGCACCGCTCTAATTGACCATGAGCGCGTTCAGGGGCACGGTCCGGCCGCATGCATCACCCCTTCGACCAGCTCGCGAAGAAGCTCGGCAAGGGAGCCCTGGACGCCTCCGGTCTCAAGAGGAATACTCCCGTATTTCGAGGGAGCGCGACCGACGATTCGGGGCGCGTAGCAGGTTTGCCGACACGCCCTAGGGCGCGCCCGCGCCGTCGCCTTCGCTGTCGCCTTCGAGCCACGCGTCGACGCGCACGCCCGCGAGGTCGCGCGCGCGCATCGCCGCGAGGATTCGCGGCAGGGCCTCGAGGCTCGCCGGCGTGTGGTCGTCGCGCTCGGCCGCGTCGTGCAGGAGCACGATGGCCCCGTCGCGGAGCCCCGCGATCACCCGCGCCGCCACCCGATCCGGCCTCGAGCGCGCGAGGCCGTCGAGCCCGCGGACCGACCAGCCCACGACGTCGAGATCGAGCGCCTCCACGGCGCGCGCGATCGGCGGGCTGGTGTGCCCGATCGGCGGGCGGAACATCGCCGGCCGCGCGCCGGTGATGCGCTCGATCGCGTCCGCGGCGCGCCGGAGATCCGCCTCGACCGCGCGCCGCGATCGCAGCGAGAACAGCCGGTCGTGCGCGTGGCCGTGCAGGCCGATCGCGTGCCCACGCGCGGCGATCTCGCGGACGAGGGCGGGGTGCGCCTCGGCCTTGCGGCCGATCAGGAAGAACGTCGCCTTCACGCCGGCGCGGTCGAGCATGTCGAGGACCACCGGCGTGTGCTCCGGGCTCGGACCGTCGTCGAACGTCAGCGCCACGCCGCGCGCGTCCTCGGGCCCGCGCCAGACGACGTCGACGAACATGCCGAGCCGCAGGAAGAACACCCCGCAGAGGATCAGCGCCGCGTAGGCCGCGACCGCCGCGACCGCGATCGCGAGCGGCACGGGCGCGATGACGAGCGAGCGCGCGCACAGCGCGAGCGCGCCGAGGGACGCCGCATGGAGGAGCGCCCGCCCGATCGGCACGCGCTACTTCTTCGAGCGCTTCTTCTCGGGCTCGCCCTCGAGATCCTCCTCGAGGTCCGCGTCCTGCGCGCTCGCGGCGATGCGCTTGTTGCCCTGCGCGGCGCTCTTCTGGGCCGGCGGGGTGGCCGAGCCGCCCTCCTCCGAGGGATCGTTGTCGGCCTCGTAGAAGCCGCCGAGCAGCGCAGCGATCGCCGCGAGCGAGGTGATCGCGAGCCCGCCGAGCGTGCCCGCGCTGTTCGCGGCCTCGCCCAGCGACGCGTTCGCGCCGCCGAGCGCGCCCATCGGCGCCGGGACCGGCATCGTCAGCCAGCGCCGCGCGGCGTACATCAGGCCGCAGGCCAGCAGCGCGCCCACGAAGGCCTTCATGCCAGCCTCGATCTTCGCGTCCTTCGCCCAGATGGGCTTGCCCGCGACGAGCCCGATCAGCACGCCGGTCACGGCGGCTGCCAGGTACGCGATCAGCGCGCCGGGGGCGGCGAACCCGAGCTTGGCAAGCCCGAAGCCCACGAGCCCCCCGACGATGAGCCCCTTCACGATCCCGAGCAGCAGCCGCCCCAACATCGTTTCCATCCTTGGCACGAGCCCGCGCCCCGTTCAACATGCGCGCCGCGCCGCCGAGCCGGATCCCCCGCCCGACGCGCCTCGCGCGGCTCCAGCCCGCCTCGGCCCGCAGCCCCGGCTCCGGGCCGGCGCCCCGCCGGCCTCACCGCTTCAAGGTTGACTTCCCGCGCCGCGACGGAGATCCGGGGGCCCGGCAGGCGGCGCGGGCCGCCAGCATCCATCCACGCCATCGCGACCCTCCGTGCTCTTCAACACCGTCCAGTACGCCGCCTTCTTCGCGGTCGCGTTCCTCGTCTCGTGGGCGCTCGCCCGCTTGCGGAGCCCCTGGCCCCGGCTCGGGTTCCTGCTCGCGATGAGCTACGGCTTCTACGCCGCGTGGGACTGGCGCTACCTCCCGCTCATCTTCGCGTCGTCCACGGTGGACTTCCTGCTCGCGCGCGCGATCGGCCGCGAGCCGCGCCCGCGCGCCCGCAAGGTCTGGCTCATCGCGACGGTCATCCTGAACCTCGGGTTCCTGGGCTTCTTCAAGTACTGGAACTTCGCGGTCGAGAACGTTCACCTCGTCCGCCAGCTCCTCGCCGGCGAGGCCCTGCCTGCGACGCAGGCGTTCAAGGTGCTGCTGCCGCCCGTCGGCATCTCGTTCTTCACGTTCGAGTCGATGAGCTACGTCATCGACGTCTACCGGGGCGAGCTCAAGCCGCACGACAGCTACCCGCGCTACCTGCTCTTCGTCGCGTTCTTCCCGCACCTGGTCGCGGGCCCGATCGTGCGCCCCCGCGACCTCCTGCCCCAGCTCGAGCAGAGGCCCGCGCTCACCCGCGAGGCCGGCGGCGAGGCGCTCTTCCTGATCGCGGTCGGCCTGATCAAGAAGGTCGTGCTCTCCGACCAGCTCGCGCTCAACCTCGTCGATCGCGTCTTCGAGCGGCCCGAGAACTTCTCGTCGCTCGAGGTGCTCGCGGGGGTCTACGCCTACGCCGCGCAGATCTACTGCGATTTCTCGGGTTACACCGACATCGCGATCGGCTCCGCGCTGCTGCTCGGCGTCCGCTTCCCGAAGAACTTCGACTCGCCGTACAAGGCCGAGGACCTCGCCGACTTCTGGCGCCGCTGGCACATCTCGCTCTCGACCTGGCTCCGCGACTACCTGTACATCCCGCTCGGCGGGAACCGCGGCTCCGAGTGGCAGACGTACCGCAACCTGATGCTCACGATGCTGCTCGGCGGCCTGTGGCACGGGGCGTCGTGGACCTTCGTGTTCTGGGGGTTCCTGCACGGCCTCGGCCTCGCCGTCACGCGCGCCGCGCAGCGCAGCCGCGCCCGCGCGGGCCTCGCCGCCGCCGCGAGGCCGCCCTGGATGCGCGCGATCAACGTGTTCCTGACGTTCCACTACGTCTGCCTCGCCTGGATCTTCTTCCGGGCGCCGACGTTCAAGCAGGCCATGCTGGTGCTCCGCCAGCTCGCCGCGGGCACGACGTTCCACCCGAACCTGCCGGCCGCGCTCGCGGGGCTGCTCGGCGTCGCGCTGCTCTCGCACTACGTGCCGGAGGACCTGTACCAGCGGATCCGGCGCGCGTTCATCGACCTGCCCGCGCCGCTCCAGGGCGCGATCTTGTTCCTCGTCGCGGTCGGCCTGCACGAGGCCGCGAGCGCCGCGGCCGTGCCGTTCGTGTACTTCCAGTTCTGACGAGCAGGTCGGGGCGCCGGGCGCCCCGGCCGACACACGCGGCGCGGGCGAGGAGCCACAGGGTGGGGCCGGATCTCCGCGGATTCGCGCGGATCCAGGGCTGGCGCGCGGGTTGCTCGACGGCGGCGCACCGACCCCGAAGGAGGCGAACACCATGAGCCGCACGACCCCCTGCATCTCCGCGCTGGCGCTCTTCACCGCGACGCTGTTCACCGCGGCCCTCACCGGCTGCGGCGAGGGCCGCGCCCCGCGCGCCGCCGGCGCGGCGCAGCCCGCGATCGCCGCGCCCGCGCAGGCC
>CAYQYG010000398.1:0-1063 GCA_964421485.1 uncultured Polyangiaceae bacterium
CCGCGCCCGCTGCCGCGCCCGCTGCCGCGTCCGCTGCCGCGCCCGCTGCTGCGCCCGCTGCCGCGCCCGCTGCCGCGCCCGCTGCTGCGCCCGCTGCTGCGCGACCCTGGATCGATCGCCGCCTCGCGCGCCTCGACGCCGGCGAGCGCGCCGCGCTGCTCGCCCTCGCCCTGCTCGGCGGCGACGCCTCCGACGCGATGATCGACCACCTCGCCGTCGCGATGGCCGGCCCCGCCGCGCGCGTCGCGGTCGTCGAGCGCCCGCTCGCCGGCGGCGCGTGGGTGATCCGCCCCGAGCCCGGGTGGCTCCGCCTGTCGTCGCGCACCCTGCGCGACGCCCTGCTCGCCGCGATCCCCGACGCCGAGCGCGCCGCCTGGCACGCCGCCGCGGGCGCCACCATCCGCCAGCACGGCGGCGCCCTCGGCCTCGCCGACGCCGCCTGGCACGCCCTCCGCGCCGGCGATCGCACCGCCGCCGCCGAGCTCGCCACCGCGGCCGCCCGCGCCGCCGCGGTCGCCCGGCTCGAGTCCGCCGAAGCGGAGCTCCTCCACTTCGCCGGCGAGCTGCGCCCGCCCGAGCCCGAGTCCGACACCTCCACCGACGGCACCGACGACAGCCCCACGCCCCCGCCGACCTACCGCATGCCCGTGGACGGGTTCATGGAGGCGCCCCCCGCCGGCGCGCCGCGGCCCCGCTTCGATACGCTCAACGAGGAGCAGCTCTTCGCGCCGCCGCCCTCGGCGCCCACCACCTCGCCCCCGATCGCACCCGTCATCGTCGCGCCCGTCCTCCCCTCCCCGCCGATGACGCCCTCGCCGCGCCCCTGGCCCTCCACCCCGCCCCCGGCGCCCAGGCCCTCCGCGCCCGCGGCGGCGCGAGCCCCGAGCGTCCCACCCGCGGCCGCTCGTGCGCCGAGCGTTCCACCCGCGGTCGCGCCGCGAGCCCCGAGCGCGACGCCCGCGCCCCTGCCCGATCTCGCGCTCGACCTCGAGCCCGAGGACGAGCCCATCTCGATCTCCGACCCCTTTGACACTCGGGGCTCCGGGTCGCCTTCGGCGCCCTT
>CAYQYG010000398.1:1163-8648 GCA_964421485.1 uncultured Polyangiaceae bacterium
CGCCCCGAACCCCTTTGACACTCGGGGCTCCGGGTCGCCTTCGGCGCCCTTCGCCCCGAACCCCTTTGACACTCGGGGCTCCGGGTCGCCTTCGGCGCCCTTCGCCACGGCGGTCCACCCCGGCGAGGACCCCCTCGCGAAGACCACGAAGTCCCCGGCGTACGCGCGCGACGACGTCGCCGGCCACCTCGCCGAGCTCGCCAAGCAGGCGCTGCTCGACGGCGACATCGCGACCCTCGAGCGCCTCATCGGCGAGCTCCGCCTCGCGGGCGGGCACGCCGATCTCGTCGAGCGCATGACGGGCTTCATCTCCCTCGGCCGCGGCGCCAAGTCCGAGGCCCTCCAGCGCCTCCGCGCCGCCGCCGAGGCCGAGCAGCGCCCCGCCCACCGCGCCCGCGCCCTGCTGGCTTACGGCGTCGCCCTCGCCGCCGCGGGCCGCACCGAGGGCGCCCTGCTCGAGGTCCTCTCGGCCCTCGCCCGCGCCCGCGAGGCCCGGGACCTCCAGGGCGAGCACGCCTGCGCGCGCTTCCTGGCCCGCCTCTCCGTCGCCGCCGGCCACGACGCCGCCGCCCGCGCCTGGGTCGAGGCCGCCCGCCGCGCCGCACCCGCCCGTACGGATTGACACCTCCACCCGGGCTGAGCACAACGCGCGCCCATGTCCGCCGGCAAGCCGCGCCGCATTCTTCCCCTCGTGGTCGCTCTGCTCGCCGTCGCCCTCGGCGGCGGCGCGCTCGCCGCCGCCCAGTACCGCGCCTACGCGGCGGTCCACCTCCGCCTGCCGCGCAGGCTCCCCTCGTGCGTCCTCAAGGCCCGGACCGCGCTCCGCAAGCCCGCCCTCGTCTCCGGCACCGAGCCCCGCGACACCGATACCGGCGAGACCGTCTATCTCACGCCCGCCGAGGACCGCGCCGTCGCCTGCGCCATCCTCATCGACAAGAAGCTCGCCGGCCAGCTCGCCCGCGCCCTGAGCCAGCACGACCCGGCCCCCCGCGCCCAAACCTTCCTGTCGATCTTCCGCGACGAGATCCCCCCCGGCCCCGATTTCGATCGCCAGGCGACCGCGTTTTATCGGATCGCCAGCGGCGCCCTGCACGTCCTCCCCCCCGACGACGAGGAGGCCCTCGCGGCCAGCAATGAGCTGGACCAACTCTATGCGTGCCGCTTCGACACGAGGCGCCATTGCCCGACGCGCCCCCCGATGCCCGCCGTCGTCTGGCTCACCAGCACCCCCGCGACCGCCGCCCTGCTCGGCCTCCTGTGGCTGGGCGGCTCCGCCGGCGCCGCCGCAATCGGGAGCTGGTGGGCCAGACGAAAGCAGAGGCGATCTCCGACCGGATCCGGATCCGCGACCGGATCCGATTCCGAGACCGGATCCGAAACCGATTCCGAAACCGCGGCCAAATCCGGGGCCGAGATCACGGCTGGTTCCATCACCGAATCCGAGACCGATACCGCAGCCACAGCCGGCTCCGGCGGTGAAACCGCGCCCGATTCCACGGATAAGCCCGCCGAGCCCCGCTGACCTGGCGCGGAGCGAGGTCGCGCCGGAGCGCGGCGGTGCTGAGCCGGCTGGGCGCGCCCGCTTCGTACCAGGCGCGGCGCGGGGGGCGTGAGTGGGGCGGCGCCTCGTGGGGCTCGCGAGCGCTCCGCCCCGGTGGTTTACTGGCGCCTCCCGAACCATGGCCGCCCAGACCCCCGAGCCCCTCCTCGGCCCGAGCTTCGTGCGCGAGCTAGAGGTCCTCCGGCGGCGCCTGGAGATCCGCGCCCGGTCCGGCGGCGCGGGCGAGCACATCGCCCGGCGGCGCGGCGGATCCGCCGAGTTCCAGGAGCACCGCGCCTACGCGCCGGGGGACGACATGCGGCGCATCGACTGGGCCGCGTACGCGCGCACCGGCGAGCCCGTGCTCAAGCTCTTCCGCGCCGAGGAGGACGTCGTCGCGCGGATCGTCTGCGACGCCTCCGGCTCGCTCGCGTTCGGGGCCCCCCCCAAGCTCGACGCGGCGCGGCGCCTCGCGGCGGCCATCGGGTACATGACCCTCGCGCGATCGGAGCGGGCGCAGCTCTTCGTCGCAGCCGAGGGGATCACGCGCGAGACCACGCCCGCGCGCGGCCGCGGCGGCCTCACGGGGCTCCTCCGCGCGCTCGACGCGATCGAGGCGGGGGGCGGGACGAACCTCGCGCGGGCGATCGACTCGGTCGTGCAGCGGAGCCCGCGGCCGGGGATGCTCGTCGCCATCTCGGACTTCTTCGACCCGGGCCCGGTCACCGCGGCGCTCGGGCGGGCCGTGCAGGCCGGGCACGACGTCGCGCTCGCGCAGGTCGTGGCGCCGGACGAGATCGAGCCGGACGTCGAGGGGGACTGGACCCTCGAGGACGCCGAGACCGGCGCGCTCGTGGAGGTGACCATGGACGCGGCGGCGATCGAGGCCTACGTGCTGCGGTTCGCGGGGCTCTGCGAGGAGCTCCGCGCGTGGGCGCGCAAGCACCGGGCGACGTACGTGCGGGCGCGGACCGACGAGCCGCTCGAGGCCGCGGTGCGCCGCCTCGTCGCGAGGAGCGTCGACTGAGGTGGGCGCCCCGCTCGCACAGGCCGCGGCCGGCGGCGGCGCCGCGCTCGAGCTCCTGAGCAAGGCGGGCCTCGCGCTGCTCGCGCTGCTCGGGCCCCTCGTGCTGCTCTACATCCTGAAGATCAAGCGGAACCGGCGCAGGGTCGCCTCGACCTGGCTCTGGGCCGCGGCGCAGCGCGACCTCATGGCGCGCGCGCCGTTCAAGCGGCTCGTCGCGCAGGTGCCGCTGATCGTCCAGGCGCTCGCGCTGATCCTGCTCGCGATCGCGCTCGCGCGGCCGGCCACGCGCGGGCGCGAGCTCACCGGCGACCACGTCGCGATCGTCATCGACGCGAGCGCCTCGATGTCGGCCGCGGCGCGCGCGCGCTCCGGCGAGCCGACCACGCGGATCGAGCTCGCCCGGCGGGCGGCGCGCGACCTCGTCTCGGCCCTCACGCCGGGCAGCGACGCGCTGATCCTCGAGGCGGGCCGCGACGCGCGCGTGGTCGCCCCGCTCGATCGCGACCTCGTCCGCGTGAAGGCCGCGATCGACCGCGTCGCGGCGCGCGACGTCGAGGGCGACCTCGGGGCGGCCGTCGCGCTCGCGGTGGACCGGCTCCGGCAGCTCGGCGGATCGCGGCGGATCGTCGTGCTCACCGACGGCAACCTCGCGCGCCCCGCGGCCCTCCAGGGCGCCGCGCTCCCGCTCGAGGTCATCACCGTCGGCGAGGTCGTCGAGAACGCCGCGATCGTGCGCGTCGACGTCCGATTCGGATACGATGGGGGCTCCCCCCGACAAGGCGGGCTCCGCCCCCAGACCCCCGGCTCGGATCCCGCAGACCAGCGCGAGCAGGTCCAGGGCTTCCTCGTGGTCGCGAACTTCGGCGCCCGGCCGCGCGATCTCTACGTCACGATGCGCCAGGACAACGCCTCCGACGTGCTCGCGTCGCGGCGCGTCCTCGCGCCGCCCGGCGAGCGCACGCCGGTCGAGCTCACGTTCCACCCCTCGCCCGGCGACTACCGGAAGGGGCTGATCTTCGAGATCTCCCCCGGCGACGCGATGCCGGTCGACGACGTCGCCTACGCGCGCGTGCCCGCGGGCGACAAGCTGCCGGTCTTCCTCGCCTCGGCCTCGGGATCGCCATGGCTCGAGCGCGCGATCGCGTCCGATCCCATGACCTCGCTCACCACCGACAGCCTCGCGGCGCTCGCCGCGTTCACGACGTCGAGCGCGATCGACCTCGAGACGTTCGTGGTCATCGACGGCGCGTGCCCGCCGAGCCCGCCGGGCGGCGACTTCCTGATCGTCAACCCGCCGCCCGGGCGCTGCGGCGGCACCGTCGTCGGCCAGACGCTCGAGCACCCGATCTTCACCTCCTGGGAGACCTCGGATCCGCGCATGCGCTTCCTCTCGCTCGACGGCGTGCACGTCGGCCGCGCGCGCGCCCTCAAGCCGGAGGGGCCGACGCAGGAGCTCATCCGCACGCAGGAGGGGATCATCGCCACCGACATCTCCACGGGCAGCCGCACCGGCACGCTGCTCGGCTTCGACGTCGGCGACAGCGACTGGCCGCTCAAGGCCTCGTTCGTGCTCTTCGTCCGCAACCTGCTCGAGCAGGCCCGCGCCCACCGCGCCCACGGCGTGACCGGCCCCTCGCGCGCCGGCGAGCCAATGCGCGTCGCCGTGCCCGCCGCCGCGCAGGAGCTCGAGGTCACCGGCCCCGGCGGCGAGCGCGTCGACGCCTCGCTGCGCGGCGGCCTCGCCGTGGTCGCGGGCACCACGCGCGCGGGCTTCTACCGCCTCGCGTGGAAGGGCCCGCAGGCCGGCTCGCTCGTCGTGCCCGTGAGCCTCACGAGCGCCGCCGAGAGCGACCTCACGCCCCGCCCGCTCGCCACGGGCGGCGGCGACGTCACGGTCTCCGAGGCCGGCGCGCAGCCCGACGCGCACACCGAATGGACCTGGCTCGTCGCGCTCGTCGCGCTCGCGTTCATCGTCTTCGACGTCTGGTACTTCACGCGCGCCCCGGGCGGTGGGCGCGCGCGATCGCCCGTCGCCGCGCCCGCCGCCCCGCGCCCGCCCGAGCGGAGGCCCGCGTGATCCCGCCCGCCGTCCTCCGCTGGCTCCCGTTCGCCGCCCTCGCCCTCGGCGCCCTCGCGTTCGCGTGGCTCCTCCGCTTCGCCGCGCGCGCGGCCGCCGTGCACCGCCGCCCGATCCTCCTCGCCTGGATGATCCTCGGCGCCCTCCCCGCGCTCTACGTCGGCGCCGTCTGGTGCGGCCTCCTCGCCGACTCGTACCTCCGCCTCGCGCGCCCCTGGGCCACCCTCCTCGCGCTCGCCTCGACCTCGTTCGTCGCGATCCGCCTCGCGGGCTTCCACGCCCGCGCGCGGCAGCACCCATGGCGCGCGCGCCTCATGGACCTCCTCACCGCGGGCGCCGCGTTCGCCGCCGCCATGGCCGCCGCGGGCCCCGAGCTCGGCCGCCCCCTCGATCGCCTCACGATCCTCGTCGCGGTGGATCGCAGCCGATCCATCGACCTCGTTCCCGGCGCCGAGCAGCGCATCAAGCAGGAGCTCTCGGTCGCCGAGCTCGGCATGCGCGAGGACGACCGCATCGGCACCATCGCCTTCGCCGCCGACGCCGCGACCGAGGACCCGCCGCGCCCCCGCTCGCAGCTCGCCGCCCCGCAGCGCGCCGCGCTCGGCCGCGACGGCACCGACCTCGCGGCCGGCATCCGCCGCGCGCTCGCCGAGGTCCCCTCCGACTCCGCCGCGCGCGTCGTCCTGCTCACCGACGGCGTCGCCACCCGCGGCGACACCATGTCCGCCGCCGCCGCCGCGCTCGCCGCCGACCTGCCCATCGACGTCGTCCCCCTCGAGCAGCGCGTCGTGCCCGACATCCGCGTCGTCGCCCTGCGCGCCCCGTCCCGCGCCGACGAGGGCGAGGCGCTCGACCTCCGCCTCGTCACGTCCTCCCCTGCCGCCGCGCAGATCGAGGTCCGCCTGAGCCGCGACGGCGAGCTCATCGCGCGCGCCGACGCCGCGATCGCCGCCGGCGAGGACGTGCTCCGCATCCGCGAGAAGACCCCCGGCCCCGGCCTGCACCGCTACGACGTCGAGATCACCGCGAAGGACCCGCACCTCGACGAGGCCGCCGAGGACAACGCCGGCAGCGCCTTCGTCCGCGTCCGCGGCCCCGCCGCCGCGCTCGTGCTCGAGGGCTACGACGGCCAGGGCGCCTTCGTCACCCGGGCCCTCCAGGACGCCGCGTTCCGCGTCGATCAGGGCGGCACCAGCGCCGTCCCCGCCGATCTCGGCGGCCTCGCCGGCTATGACGTCGTGATCCTCAGCGACGTGCGCGCCTCGGACCTCGCGCCGGCCCAGATCGACGCGCTCGCCAGCTACGTCCGCGACCTCGGCGGCGGCCTCGTGCTCATGGGCGGCGACCGCAGCATGGGCCCCGGCGGCTATTCGAAGACCGCGCTCGAGGAGGTCTCCCCCGTCTCCTTCGACCTCAAGCAGGAGCGCCGCCGCGCGAGCCTCGCCGAGGTGATCGGCATCGACATCTCCGGCTCCATGGCCGCGAGCGCGGGCAACCACACCAAGCTGGAGCTCGCCAACGAGGCCGCGGCCCGCTCCGCCGCGCTGCTCGGCGCGGGCGACCTGCTCGGCGTCCAGCACGTCGACACTGCCGTCCACTGGAGCGTCCCCCTCGGCCCCGTCACCGACAAGGCGGCCATTGACAAGGCCATCCGCGCCGTCGGCCCCGGCGGCGGCGGCATCTTCGTCGACATCACGCTCGACGCGGCCTATGCCGCGCTCGACAAGGTCAAGATCAACCTCAAGCACACGCTGCTCTTCGCCGACGGCTCCGACGCCGAGCAAATGGACGGCTGCCGCGCCGCCGTGGAGGCCGCGTTCCGCCGGGGCATCACGACCAGCGTCGTCGCGCTCGGAAAGGGCGACGACGTGCCCGAGCTCGAGGTCCTCTCCCGCGTCGGCAATGGCCGCTTCTACCTGATCGAGGACGCCAACCGCCTCCCCGCCGTCTTCGCGCAGGAGACCATCCTCGCCGCGCGCTCGGCCATCGTCGAGAAGGACTTTCATATTGGCCTGGGCGCCTCCTCCCCCGTCACCGCCGGCGTCGATTTCACCCAGGCCCCGTCGCTCAAGGGTTACGTGGTCACCATTCCCAAGGGCCGCGCCAGCGTGCACCTCACCGGCCCGGACGGCGATCCATTGCTCGCGACCTGGCCTGCGGGCGTGGGCCGCGCCGCGGCGTTCACGAGCGACCTCAAGGACCGCTGGGGCACCGCCTGGACCCGCTGGCCCGGCGCCGCGCGCCTCATCGCGCAGGTCGCCCGCGACGTCTCGCGCAAGGCCGAGGACCCCCGCGTCCGCCTCGAGGCCGACGCCTCCGGCGGCGAGCTGCACGTTCGCGCCACGGTGGTCGGCGACGACGGCCGCGCGCAATCGTTCCGCCGCTTGATCGTGCACGTCGGCGGCCCTGACGGCTTCTCCCGCGAGGTCGCGCTCGAGGCCGCCGGCTCCGGCGCCTATGCGGCGACGGTGCCGCTCTCCCGCCCCGGCACGTACATCGCCGTCGCCCGCGACGAGCTCCGGGGCGAGGCGGTCGGCACGATCGGCGCGGTGATGACCGCCGGCGAGGAGCTCCGGCCGACGGGGAGCGATCTCGGCCTGCTCGGGCGGATCGCGGAGCTGACCGGCGGCAAGAAGCGCGACACGCTGGCGGGGATCTTCGGGGACCGGGCCTCGAGGCGGTTCTCGTACAAGGGCGCGACGCCGCCGCTCGTGCTGCTCGCGGCGTTCGGACTGCTCTTCGCGGTCGCGGCGCGGCGCCTCGCGTTGCCCGAGGCGGTGCTCGCGTGGCCGGGGCGCGCGTGGGCGGCGCTCCGGCCGCGGCGGCGGGACGCGGCCGGCG
>CAYQYG010000399.1:0-8644 GCA_964421485.1 uncultured Polyangiaceae bacterium
CCCGCGCCTGCCGCCGCGTCCGCGGCCGCCCCCGCTCCCGCCGAGCCCGCATTCGTCGCCGACAACAAGGTCAAACCCCCGCTCGAGAGCGAGGACCTCACCGCGCGGGCGAAGGACCTCTTCGAGGCGATCGTCAAGAACGACCCCACCCTGGCCGATCCGTTCTGGTTCCCCAAGGAGCCGTTCATCCCGCTCAAGGACGTCAAGGATCCCGGCAAGTACTGGGACAACCTGCACGCCACGTATGGCAACGACGTGAAGGCGCTCCACCGCAAGCGGAAGAGCTGGGACGGCGCCGCGTTCGTCGGCTTCGAGGTCGGATCCACCCCGAAATGGGTCCCGCCGGGCGACGAGGCGAACAAGATCGGCTATTACCGATCGTTCCATGGCAAGCTGAAGTACGAGATCGGCGGCGAGGCCGCGGCGATCGACGTGCACACGATCATCTCGTGGCAGGGCCGCTGGTACATCACGCACCTCAGCAAGTTCAAGAAGAAGAAGAAAACCTGACCAGAGAGGGGGGAGCCACTCATGGGGGAGAGGACGGACCTCCGCGCGCGCTACGACGCGGTGCGCGCGTTCACCGAGGCCCTCTGCGCGCCGCTCGCGCCGGAGGACTGCGTCGTGCAATCGATGCCGGACGCGAGCCCGACGAAATGGCACCTCGCGCACACGAGCTGGTTCTTCGAGACCTTCGTCCTGCGCGAGGCGGGCCCGTACGAGCCCTTCGATCCGCGCTACGGATTCCTCTTCAACTCCTATTACGTCTCCGCCGGCGAGCGGTACAGCCGCCCGCGGCGCGGCCTCCTGACGCGCCCCACGGTCGAGGAGACCTATCGATACCGGGAGCACGTCGACGCCCGCATGCGAGCCCTCCTCGACGAGATCGCCGCCGGCGAGCACGGCTCGCTCGCCTTCACCATCGAGGTCGGCCTGCACCACGAGCAGCAGCACCAGGAGCTCATCCTCACGGACATCAAGCACGCGCTGGCCCAGAACCCCCTCCGCCCCGCGATGTGGCCGCCCGCGCCCTCCGCGGCCCCTGCCCCGCCCGCGCCTGCGGACGAGGCCGCGCTCGCATCGTACCCCGAGGGCGTGCGCTGGATCGGCCACGGCGGCGGCGATTTCGCGTTCGACAACGAGGCGCCGCGGCACCGCACGTTCGCCCACGCGTTCTCGCTCGCCGCGCGCCCGGTCACCTGCGGCGAATACCTCGCCTTCATCGAGGACGGCGGCTACACCCGCCCGGAGCTCTGGCTCTCCGCCGGCTTCGACGCCGCGACCCAGGGCGGCTGGACCGCCCCCCTCTACTGGGAGCGCCGGGACGGCCGCTTTCGCGTGTTCACCCTCCGCGGCGTGCGCGACCTCGATCCGGCCGAGCCGGTCTGCCACGTCAGCCATTACGAGGCCGACGCGTACGCCCGCTGGGCCGGCGCCCGCCTGCCGACCGAGGCGGAGTGGGAGATCGCCGCCCTGGCCGCGCTCGCGCGCGCCCCGGAGGCGGCCGCCGGCGGCGCCTTCGCGGACGACGGCCGCTACCACCCGGCGCCGGTCCCGCGCGCCCCGGCCGGCGCCGGGGCCCACCCGGCGCGCCTCCTCGGCGACGTCTGGGAGTGGACCGCGAGCGCTTACACCCCCTACCCCGGCTTCTCCCCCTGGGCAGGCTCGCTCGGCGAATACAATGGCAAGTTCATGAGCGGCCAGATGGTCCTGCGCGGCGGCTCGTGCTTCACCCCGCGCGACCACATCCGCCCGACCTATCGCAACTTCTTCCCCCCCGACGCGCGCTGGCAGATGTCCGGCATCCGCCTCGCGCGCTCCGCCCCGTGACAAAAGATCTCCCCGCCTCCCCGCCTCCCGGTGTAAAATCTCCTCTTCCCAGCGAATGACCGGGGCAATGCGCATTCCCCTCCTGACGAGCGAGCCCATCTTCCCGCCGGCCGAGCGCGCCACGCCCGAGGGCATCGTCGCGATCGGCGGGGACGCCGCGCCCGAGCGCCTGCTCGCCGCTTACCGCCGCGGCATCTTCCCCTGGCCGCACCAGGACCTCCCGCTGCTCTGGTTCTCCCCGGACCCCCGCTTCGTCCTCCTCCCCGAGCGGGCGCACGTCCCCCAGTCCCTCCGCAAGCGGATCCGCCGCGGCACCTACGACGTCCGCACCGACACCGCCTTCGGCGAGGTCATGCGCGCCTGCGGCGAGGCCCCGCGCCCTGGCCAGGACGGCACCTGGATCACCGACGAGCTCCTCCGCGGCTATGCCGAGCTCCACCGCATGGGCTATGCGCACAGCATCGAGAGCTTTCACGACGGCCGCCTCGTCGGCGGCCTCTACGGCGTCTCGCTGGGCCGCGCCTTCTTCGGAGAATCGATGTTCGCCCGCGCGCCCGACGCCTCCAAGGTCGCGTTCACGACCCTGCTCGGCAACCTCGTCGAATGGGGCTTCGTCATGGTGGACTGCCAGGTCTACACCGATCACCTGGACCGCTTCGGCGCGGTCGAGTGGCCGCGGCGGCGCTTCCTCCGCGTCCTCTCCGCCGCATTGCAGTCCCCCACGCGCATGGGCCCCTGGCGCTTCGATCTCGACCCGCCGCGCGCGCTGGAGCGGCTCCTGACCGCGTGCCCCTGACCGCATGCTCGTCCGCTGGGTCAGCCCCCTCGCCGCTCCCCCCGATCCATCCCTCCTGTCCGAGATCCGGGCCCGCCCCATCTCCTACCCCCTCGGCAGCGGCGAGGCGGAGGAGGTCGCGCTGCTCGGCGGGATCAAGCCGATGATCCGCCAGAGGCTGCCCGCGCCGCAGGCGCGGGCGCGGAGCGTTCATTACCGGCGGCGCGGGCTCTTCACCGAGGAGATCCCGCTGCCACCCCGGGAGGGTCGGGAGCCCTCTTGCCTGCTGCTCGTCGCGTGGAGCCAGGATCGCCTCCAGGAGGCCGCCGCCTGCGAGCGCGAGATCCTGGGGAGGCGCACCACGATCGAGATCAACCGGGACCTGGGGCGCCTCCTGGGCTACCCGCGGTGCTGCACCGACGCCTTCGTCAGCCTGGATGAGCCCGATCAAGACGAGGCCCTCTCGGCGACGGCGGCGCGCACCCGGGGCGCCGGATCCGCGCTGCTCAACGCCCTCGATCTCCACGTCTTTCATTTCATCCCCTGGTGCCCCTGCACCTTCACCTGCGCGTACTCGCTCCGCTACGCCTCCCGCCTGGAGGACCTCGTGCGCCCTCATTTCAGCCGCTTCCTCCGCCTCATCCGCGGCGCCCTCTCCGGCGCCCGGATCTACCTGCACGACGAGGTGCAGCTGTCGCTGGAGGGCGAGGCGCAGGGCGGGGCATTCTGGCCCACGCGGGTGGCCCCGACGGCGCGGGACCGGCACCCTGCCGCTGCCCTGAGCCCCGAGGCGGAGGCCGACGCCGCCCGGGCGCTCCACGACGCGCGCTCGGCCCAGCGGATCGAGCAGGCCGGCGGCGTGCTGCTGCTCGACGGCGTCCCCTGGGCCCCGGGCTTCCTCGCTCGATTCTCCTGAGGAGCAGCCGCGGCCGCGCCCGCGTCATTCAGAGCGCGGGCGCGAGCGCGTCCACGATCGCCCGCATCGCCGGCCGGTAGCCGAAATCGGGCGCGGCGCCGTCGCCCATCTGCGCCGCGCAGAGCGACGTCGTGATCCCCTGCCCGCCGAGCCGGTGGAGCAGATCGAGCTCGCGGAGCCCCGGATACGCCTTCGCGCGCACCTGCGTCGTGCCCTCGCAGACCGGGTTGTCATTGCCGGGATCCTGGCACTCGCAGGCCGGGACGCCGGGGGCCGAGCAGTCCCGCTGCAGGCCGGGCGGCAGCTCGAAGATGCACGCGTACTGGAGATCGTCCTGCTCCGGGATCGAGCGCTCGGCCCCGTTGATCGCGTTCGGCGCTCCCCCCGGCGGCGTGATCGCGTCGCCCGTGATCGGGTTCTGCCCCGCGCGCGGCCCGATCGACTCGCGCATGAAGGGATCGGCCGGCGGCACGTGATTGACGGGCTCGCCCAGGATCACCTGCCAGGCGCTCGCGTGGCCGCCGACCGGCTGATCGAGCTCCGCGGCGCTCTTGAGCCCCTGCGCCGGATCGGCCGGATCGCGCGCCAGGTCCTGCCACGGCACGCCGACGAGGCCCGCCAGGAACACCTGCTCCGGCGTGCGGATCGTGGAGTCGCCGTCGTTCGGATCGAGATCCGAGAAGATCGGATTGGGCACGAGCTCGCCGAAGCGGTTCGTGACCACCGCGCTGGTCAGCCCCGCGAGGTAGCGATCGACCGGGTAGAGGAAATCGATCCCGAACCGCCGCTTCTGCTCGAAGCAGCGCAGGTTCGGGGGGTCCTCGATCTGGTTCAGCGGCGCGATCCCCTGGCCGGGATCGCCGTTCACGTAGCAGGTCGGGTCGACCGGGCAGTTGCCCGGGGCCTGCCCGCACGAGCGGCAGCAAGGATCGGCCGGGTCCACCGCGCACTCGCTCCGCGCCCGCGGCAGGTGGAACGGGGAGCCGTTCGCGTTCTGCTGCTGCGCCGCATAGAAATACTGGCCGTGCTCGCGGATCGAGCAATCGTTCTCGTCCGAGAGCACGATGATCGCCAGCGTCGAGCTCGATCGCAGGAAGTCGGCGCGCTGCTGGATCAGCACGCTGTCGATCCCCTGCGGCGTCGCGACGCCGTTCAGCACCGAGATGGATCCATACGGCTCGGGATCCACGAGGAATCGATACCACGACTCGAGCTGCGACTCGTAGCCGCAGCCGATCTGCCCCACCCCGAGCACCATGTTCCGGAGCGCTGGCACGAGCGCCGTGCCGTTCGAGTCCGCGTCCGTGTCGGAGCCGAAATCGACCTCCCCGGTGGGCGAGAGCTGCATCGCCGGATCCCACGCCAGGAAGCCCTGGCCCTGGTAAGTCTCCAGATCATCCGTCTGATCCGGCGCGGAGCGTGCCAGGAGCCGCCCGCGGTCGTTGTTCGATTGCGTGCCCGGCGACGACGCCTGGCAAGCGTCCGCGCCGTGCCCGCCCAGGCTGCTGCTGATGACGCCGACGTGCATGCTGGACACCGGCGCGAACTCGCGGTCATACCCTGCCGGACAAGGCTCCCCCGGCGCCGCGGCGTCCACGGCACCGCCGCTCCCGTCGACGCAGCGCGGGTTGGTCAGCCGCCGGAGCAGGTCCGGTATCGCGAGCGCCAGGATGCTTTGCTTGTCGGCCATCGAGCGCGAGTTGTCGATGACGAACAGGACGTCGAGCTTCCTGTCGCTGATGGGGAACGGCCCGGGCCAGTTCGGCTCCTGCCCGCCCTGCCCCTGCCCGCCGTGCACGCCGTCCCCGCCTTGCCCTCCTTGACCGCCTTGCCCCCCCGTGCCCGTCGAGGTGGATCCGCCCCCCTCGCCCCCCTCGCCGCCCGTGCCGGTGGTCGTGCTGGTGCCGGCGCTGCCGCCCGCCCCCCCGTCGTCCCCGCAGCCGATCGCCCCGATCACGCCCACCACCGTCGCGGCGAGCCCCAGCATTCCCTTCCAGCTCGTTCGCATGCCCATTTCCTCCGATCTCCCGCGGCGCCCGCCGCGCGCCTCGCAGGCCGCGCGCTCGCCCTTCTACAGACCAGAGCGCGCGCGGCGTCAACGGCGGAACCCTCGCCCCCGGGCTCCGGGGATGGCCCAAGCCGCTCATTGCCCCTCGGGCGCCGGCACCCCGGCGGCGAGCGCGAGGGGCAGGGGCGGAGGCGTGGTCCCCGAGGACCAATCCATGCAGCTCGATCACACGCGAATGGAACAGATCCAGGGCGGGCGCGGGCGCTGGTGGACGTCGGGCTCCTCGTGGAGGCGGAGGGCCGGGTCCGGTTGGAAGGGCGGGCCTGGCAGGATTTCGTGCGCCGTGCCGGGTGAGAGCGGGACGCGGCCAGCGCCGGAGGTGCCTGGGGTTCTGCGGCTGGTGTGGCTCTTGTTCATGCAGCCCATACACCTGCACCAGACCGGCAGCTTCGACACGAGCGCTGCCGGGGACGTTCGAGCACGGCTCGACCAGCCTCCGGATCGAGATCTCGGGCGCGCACGCTCGCTCGGCAGCCACTTGCTCCGGTCAGGACCACCCGCGCGTCGGGATTGACGCGCCTCTGGCCCAGGGATAGGGCCCTCGCGTCTCCCGCCCCCGAGATGGCGTGCCAGGCGGGGCTGGATCCACCGTGGATCCCGAAAGGAACCGATCGTTCATGAAGACCAGCATCGCCCTGTCCGTGGGTGTCGCCTTCTCCATCGCCGTCTTGAGCGGGTGCGCGGCGGCTCCGCAAGGTCCCCGCATCCGCGTCGCCACGGCCACGCCGGCGGAGATCGAGGCGGTGAAGGACAAGGACGACGTCTGGTTCGAGTTCCAGCCGGGCGATATCGTGCCGGTCGCGTTCGCGTTCCTGGGTGTGGCGGAGGGCGGAAGCGATCAGCCGGCGCTGCTCCGGGCGAAGCGTCAGTTCTTCTTCGTGATGAGCAAGGATGGCCCGATGCGGATCAGCTTCGACGGCCAGACCTTCGCCGGCCCCCAGAGCAGCCAGGCCGTGATCGGCGTGATGCCGCGGCAGGGGGAGAACGGCGGCCAGGTGGGCTGGATCATCTATCTCGGGGAGTCCGGGGACGTCAAAGCAGAGCTCGAGTCCGCCACGAGGGAAGGAGCAGCGGCCCCCCCGCCGAAGTGAGAGGCGGCTCGGTCAGGGCGCGGCCTGGGCCGGAGCCGCGGGCGCGGCGGGCACCTGGCGCTCCTCGAGCTGCACGCGGAACACGCAGGGCTTTCTGAGCATGATGCGGTGCGAGAGCCCGTTCTTGACCACGCAGGTCGGGATGGTCCCCTCGGTCGGATCGCCCTCGGGGGAGCCGAGCTCGATGCGGCCGCCGGGGAGCATCGTCGCGGTGAAGTGCGCCGCGCCGCCGGGGACCTTCGCGCACGGCTCGACCAGCCGCCGGATCGAGATCTCGGCCGCGCGCGCGTTCTGCTTCGTGATGTCGGGGCAGGTCGTCGCGACGACCGTCGTGTTCATCAGCGACATCGGCGGCGCCGCGGGCTCCTCGGGCGGGGCGGGAGCGGGAGCGGGGGCGGGAGCGCAGCCGCACGCGTACAGCGCGACGAGGCCCGCGGCGAGGCGAAGGACGTGAGACATGGAGACCTTCTATCACGCTCCACGCCCTCCCGGGCATAGCTCCCTGCGGGAGAGCGGCATCAACCCGCGAGCTGCACCCAGGCGGCGAGCAGCGGCGCCGCGCCGAACGCGGCCGCCGAGATCGCGAGCGCGTCGAGCGCCGCGATCGCCGCGCGGCCGCGCTCGATCCAGCCGGCGCGCTCGCCCGCGACCACCGCGCCCACGCCGAGCGGCGCCTCGCCGCGATAGGCGCCGGACGGCGCCTTGCCGCCGCCGGGCGCCAGCACGAGCACCGGCCCGGGCGCGAGCTCCAGCTCCGGCGCCGCGCGCACCGCGGGGACCTCGCCCTCGAAGGTGATCCACCCGCCCTCGCCCAGCGCGCCCGCGAGGGCGGCCTCCACCCGCTCGAGCGCCGCCCGCGCCCGCCGCCGCCGGATCTCGAGGACGACGGCGACCAGCGCGGCGCCCGCGGCGCCCGCGATCCATCCGGGCGGAGGGCTCAGCGCGTCGCCGACATCGCGCGCGTGGATATCGGTGAGCGTGAGCTTTTCCCCGTCCTCGCGATAAGCGTCGGGACTCGACCCGGTGACCACCCAGAATCGATGGGCTTCGTCCCGCCTGAGCGTGACGGTCCCCGTGCGGGGCACGCTGCCGCCCTCCACGTGGATGCGCTTGCCGTCGGGCGTCCTCTCCTCCGGGGCGCCGGCGCGCGCGAGGACATAGCTGCAATACTCGTTCGCGCAGCGCCGCGTGACCTCGAATTCGAGCCCGGGCACGCGATCGACGAACACGTCCTCGCTCAGGCCCGATCCATCGTCGCGCGGGACCGTCTCCCGCGGCGCGCCCGAGACCGGCGGCAGGGTGGCCATCACCGGCAGCGAGGCCACGTACGCGTCGGGCCCCGGCAGCCGGACCGCGCGCGCGGCGGACCAGGCGAGCAGCGCGGCCGCGATCCCGATCGACCCGAGCGCGACGGCGCGCAGCGCCGCGCCGGCCCGCGGCGCCCCGCGGCCCGCGATCGCCACCGCCACGAGGCCGCCGAGCGCGCCGAGCAACCCGAACGCGAACGGCGCGATCATGATCAGCCCCATCTCGCCGGTGCCGCAGCGCCAGTGGGAGGCGACGATCGGCTGCCCGAGCGCGTACCCCGCGCCCCCGAAGAGCAGCGCCGCCACGGGCGCCTCCGCGAGCCCGGCCGCCGCCCACGGCCGAGCCACGCCCGCCCAGGCGCCCACGCGCGCGAGCAGCGGCGTGCCCGCAAGGAGCAGGCCCGCCGTGAGGGTCGCGACCGGAGCGCCGAGCAGCGCTCCAAGGGTGCCGCCGAGGATGAATGCGGCCGCAGCGAGGCCGCCGGCAGCGACACCGACGAGGAGCACACGAGCGCCGGAGCGGGGGGTGGAGTCCATCGGGGGCCCAACGCAGGAGGTTCCGCCGAGCTTACATGATCGCCCGCAGCGCGGAAACGGACACGGCAGCGGACACGGACACGGCAGCGGACACGGACACGGCAGCGGACACGGCAGCGG
>CAYQYG010000400.1:0-8642 GCA_964421485.1 uncultured Polyangiaceae bacterium
GACACGGACACGGACACGGACACGGACACGGACACGGACACGGACACGGACACGGGCGCGGACACGGGCGCGGACACGGGCGCGGACACGGACACGGGCGCGGACACGGACACGGACACGGGCGCGGACGCGGATTCGGTGGCGGAAGCGGAGGCGGATCCGGTCGCGATGGCGAATTCGTGGACCGGACGCGTCAGCGCCCGGACCAGACCGGCGGCCGGCGGTCGCGCCAGGGGCGGGCCTGCTCGAGCTGCGCGGCGAGCTGGAGCAGGAGGGCGTCCTCGCCGAAGCCCGCGGTGATCATCACGCCGATGGGCAGGCCGTCGCTCCACGAGAGCGGGAGGCTCGCGGAGGGCTGGCCGGTGACGTTGAAGAGCGGGGTGAACGGGGAGAAATCATAGGCGCGGCTCACGACCCTATCGACGAGCGGGCGAATGCGGAGGACCGACCGGAGGGAGGCGGCCGCCACGAGCCGGTGCAGGCGGGCCTCCAGGCCGCGGGCGAGCAGGGCGCCGTGGCGCAGCGGGGGCCTGGCGAGCGTCGGGGTGAGCAGGACGTCGTGGCTTTCGAAGAAGCGGAGGATGTCGCGCGAGGCGTCCTGGAGGCGGCGGCGGGCCAGGACGAACGCGGCGGCGTCGAGGCCGCGGCCGATCATGGCGAGCAGGTAGGTCTCGGTCTCCACGTCCTCGTGCGTGACCGGGCGGCCGCGGAGGGCGCCGGCGCGGTCGAGCTCGGCGGCCGTGCCGGCGGCGAAGCTCAGGAAGAAATCGCGGGCGAACGCGGGGGCGTCGAAGCTCGGGCGGGCCTCCTCGACCTCGTGGCCCAGGGACTCGAGGAGGCGCGCGGCGGAGAGGACCGCGGCGCGGCACGCGGGGTCGACGCCGTGGGCGGGCAGGAGCGGGTCGGCGGTGAAGGCCACGCGCAATCGCGGCGGCGAGGCGCCGGCGGCGGCCAGGAACGAGCCGGGGGCGCGAGGGGCGTGATACGGAGAGGTCGCCTCCGGGCCGGCGGTGGCGTCGAGCATGGCGGCGGAGTCGCGGACGGAGCGCGTGAGCACGTGCTCGGTGGCATAACCGAAGAAGATCTCGGTGAAATCAGGGCCGCAGGGCTGGCGGCCGCGGGTGGGCTTGAGGCCGAACAGGCCGCAGCAGGAGGCAGGGATTCGAATGGATCCGCCGCCGTCGCCGCCGTGGGCCATGGGCGCGATGCCGGCGGCGACCGAGGCGGCGGCGCCGCCGCTGGAGCCG
The DNA here is from genome assembly GCA_964421485.1 of uncultured Polyangiaceae bacterium. GTDB lineage: Bacteria > Myxococcota_A > Polyangia > Polyangiales > Polyangiaceae > CAYQYG01. The sequence continues at coordinate 1,248 of CAYQYG010000400.1, forward strand.
CCGGGGGAGCAGCCCAGGCGCCAGGGGTTATGGGTGGGGCCGTGGAGGACAGGCTCGGTGGCAGGGAGGATGCCGAATTCCGGGGTGTTGGTCTTGCCGAAGAGGGAGACGCCGGCGCGGCGATAGCGGCGGGTGAGCTCGGCGTCGTGGGAGGGGACGACGTCGCGGCAGAGGCGGGAGCCATTGCGAAGGGGCACGCCGGCCACGGCGGTGCCGAGGTCCTTCATCAGGAACGGGACGCCGTGGAATGGGCCGGCGGGGAGGCCGGCGCGGGCGCGCTCGCGGGCCTCGTCGAACATGGGGACCACGATCGCGTTGAGGACGGGGTTGACGCGCTCGGCGCGGTCGATGGCCTCTTCGAGGAGCTCGGCGGGGGTGACCTGGCCCGAGGCCACGAGGGCGGCAAGGCCCAGGCCGTCGTGCTGGTCGTATTCGGCGAAGCGCATGGCGGCGGTTGTACCAGGGGACGCGCGGGGGCGGGGGGCTCGTGGCACGCGCGGGACGGGGGGCCCGTGGCACGGGCGTCGCACAGGGGAGCGAGGGGCCGCGGCGGCGAGCCGGATCGCCGTCGCGGGCGGGCGGGCGTGAGGGCGCGGGTCACCCGGCGGGGCGCGCGCAGGCGGGGAGATCAGGGAGGAGGCGCGGCGATGAGCGAACTCCGCCCACACGAGGCGCAGGAGCCGGTGGCGCGGCTCGCGAGGGAGTGGGCGGACCTCGATCCGGAAGCGCGGACCGAGAGGTTCCGGGCGCTCCGGCGCGAGGAGGCCGAGGATCTCTTCCTGGAGCTGCCGAGCGCGGATCAGGCGGCGCTGCTCCTCTCCCTGCCCCCGAACGAGCGGCGGCTCTGGGCGCGGGCGCTGGCGCCGGACGACATGGCCGACGTGCTGCTCGAGGTCTCCGACGAGGAGCGGGGGCAGATCCTGGGGCTGCTCAGCAACCCGACGCGGCGCGAGGTGCAGGCGCTCCTGGCCTACGCGGAGGACGCGGCCGGGGGGCTGATGAGCCCGTGGTTCGCGCGGGTGCGGCCCGACGCGACCGTGGACGAGGCGATCCGCTACATGCGGCGGCAGGCGCGCGGGGACCTGGAGACGATCTACTACGGGTACGTGCTGGACGCGGAGCAGCGGCTGCTCGGGGTGGTGTCGCTGCGGCAGCTGATGACGGCGCCGGGGGAGCAGCGGATCCAGGACCTGATGCGGCGGGACGTGGTCCGGGTGCAGGAGGACGCGGATCAGGAGTCGGTGGCGAGGGAGCTCGGGCGGCACGATCTGATGGCGATCCCGGTGGTCGACGCCGAGGGGCGGATGAAGGGGATCGTGACGGCGGACGACATCGTCGACGTGGTGGAGGAGGAGGCGACGGAGGACATCCAGAAGCTCGGCGGCATGGAGGCGCTCGAGGGGCCCTACCTCCGGACGCCGCTGCTCCGCATGGTGAAGAAGCGCGCGGGCTGGCTGTCGGCGCTGTTCCTCGGCGAGATGCTGACCGCGACGGCGATGGCGCACTTCGAGGACGAGATCGCGCGGGCCGTGGTGCTGGCGCTGTTCGTGCCGCTCATCATCTCGAGCGGGGGCAACTCGGGGTCGCAGGCGACGACGCTGGTGATCCGCGCGATGGCGCTGGGCGAGGTGCGCCTGCTCGATCTGTGGCGCGTGGTCCGGCGGGAGCTCCTGTCGGGGCTGATGCTGGGGGCGATCCTCGGGGGGATCGGGATCGCGCGGATCCTGCTCTGGCACCAGCTCTTCGGGCTCTACGGCGAGCACTACCTGCTGGTCGCCGCGACGGTGGGGGTGAGCCTCCTGGGGGTGGTGACGTGGGGGACGATGGCCGGGTCGCTGCTGCCGTTCCTGCTGCGGGCGCTGGGCTTCGATCCGGCGAGCGCGTCGGCGCCGTTCGTGGCGACGCTGGTCGACGTGTCCGGGCTGATCATCTACTTCACGGTGGCCGAGGTCGTGCTGCGAGGCTCGCTGCTGTAGTCTTCGGCTCCAGCTCGTCCATCCGGATCCAGCGGGGTAGCGACCATCGGGAGCGTCGGGGGTTCGGGGGCGCAGCGCGGCTCGTCCGCGCGGAGCCCCCGAACGTAAGCGCGCGAAGCCCCCTCATCGGCTCCCGGCCCTGCCGGGTCAGAAGCCCGGGAACGGGAGCGCCGACGCGCCGCCGGTGAGGCGAAAGGCGCCGGCGGTCTGCTGGACGACGGGCTGGCGGAGGAGCGGGTTCGGGTGGGTCTGCTCGAAGGCGAAGAGGATCGCGGCAGGGGTGAGCTGGTCGAGCGTGGCGAAGAACTCGAGGGTGAGCACGGCGCCGCCCTCGGTCCATCGATAGTCCTGCCGGCGGGAGCCGGCCGTCAGCAGGTTGTTCACGCCGGCGATGTCGGCCGCGATCTCGTTGGGCTGATTGAAGACGGGCAGCACGCGGGCCATCATCCGGCCGAAATCCGCGGGGCTCACGCCGCGGCTGCCGCCCTGGCCGGTGGCGCAGCCGGTGTGGCCGAGGTGGTGGTGGCCGAGCTCGTGGCCGAGCACGAAGGCGAGCTGCTCGTCGAGGAGCTGGTGCTGGCGGGCGACCTTGCGGGCGTCGGTGTGCTGCGCGGGATCGATGAAGCCGGCCGGGGGGCGCACGAGGGGCTGGCCGGGGCGCTGGCTCTGGGCGAGCAGGCGGAGGTAGTCGTCGAGCTTGCGGGTGCCGAAGAGCTCGTCGGTCGCGCGGAGCTGGGCGATCTGGGCGTCGACCTCGAGCAGGCCGTCGGTGACCGCCATGAAGGGGAGGCCCTGGTCGTCGCAGCCCGCGAAGGCGTTGACCTCGCCGGGGGTGGGATCGGCGAAGAACGGGATGCCCCGCACCTTCGCCTGCGCGGCGGGCGAGAGGGCGTTGATGAGCGCGCCCATCACGACGCCGGCCTGGCTGCGGAGCCAGCCGATGTCCGTGTCGCTGATGGGGTCGTTGGAGATCGGCAGCCCGCCCGGCGGCGGGGGCTGCGCCGGGGGCGGCTGGGCCGGGGGCGGCTGCGGCGGCTGCGGGTAGCCGGGTGGCTGCGGGTAGCCGGGTGGCTGCGGGTAGCCGGGTGGCTGCGGGTAGCCGGGTTGCTGCGGGTAGCCGGGCTGCCCGTAGCTCGAGCGGGGCGCGGCGCCTCGCGGCTCGCAGCCGGCGATCAGCGCGAGGGCGATCGCGGCAGCTCCCATCGTCCGGAGAGCGTTCATCGGCGACGAGCATAGCTCAGCGCGGCGCGCCGGCGCCGCGCCCCACGCGCGAGCACGATCGTCGCGCGGAAGTGACGCGGGCGCACGGCGCCTGTAACATCGCGGCCCGAGCTCCGAGAAATCCAAGAGGCCCCCCGATGCGCACCTCAGCGTCCCCCGCCCCCAGCCACCTGCGGAGGCCTCGCGGCCTGCTCGCGGCCCTCGCGCTCGCGGGCGCCGCCGGCCTCCTCGCCGCGAGCTGCTCCGACGATCCGGATCCGACCTTCGGCGCGTACCAGGGCTCGCCGCCCGACGCGCGCAACTACTGCGCCGTCGTCGGGGCGTGCGAGCTCTTCCCCGACTTCGGCTTCGGCGAGTGCATCAACGAGCTCGTCCGGTCCCAGATCGAGCTCGCGCCCTACGGCGGCGACCTCGGCCGGCAGGCGCGCTACGACTGCGTCGAGGCCGCGGGCACGGACTGCGCGGCGGCGCAGCTGTGCATAGGCCGGATCGCGACCAACGATCCGCGCTGCGCCGACCCGTCGATCGGAGAGCCCTTCCCGAACCAGACGCGCTCGTTCTGCGACGGCGACCGGATCACCGTCTGCAACGCGATGGGGTCCGGCTCGCAGACCTACGGCTGCGCCGACGATTTCGTGAAGCAGAAGTTCGGCGGGCCCTACTGCGTCCCCAACGCCGAGGCGTCCGCGCTCTGCGGCTTCGCGGCCTGTCAGGGGAGCCCCGACACGGGCTACCCGCCGCCGTCGTGCGAGGGCAACACGCTCGTGTACTGCACGAACGGGGTGCAGCAGCGGACGAACTGCTCGGCGCTCGGCGGGCAATGCGACGCCGCGCAGGGCAAGTGCGTGGGGACGTGCGCCCTCGCGGGGTACGCGTGCGAGGGCGACGTGCTCGTGAAGCAGTGCGAGGGCGGCTCGGAGCTGCCGCTCTACGACTGCTCGGTCCGCGAGGGCTGGACCTGCAAGGAGCCGGAGACGTCGGCGAGCTTCGGCTGCGCGGCGCCCTTCGATGAGTGCGCGTGGGGCAGCCACGTCGCCGAGTGCGTCGACGGGATCAAGATCCGGTTCTGCGACGACGGCAAGCTGTCGCTCTACGACTGCCGCGACGTCGGCGCGACGAGCTGCGAGCAGACGCCCGCCGGGGTCAACTGCAAGCTCTGACCCGCCCGCCCCGTTGTCCCCTTGAGCCGGATCGCGCGCCTTGCGCGTCAGGTCCAGGAGGTCGATCGAGGATGCACCACGGGTACATGACGGCCGCGCGCGCGGCCGCAGGCGTCGCCGTCGCGCTCACGCTCGCCGCGTGCGGCGCCGCCCCCCAGGAGCCCAAGGCGGCGGAGGCGCCCTCCTCCCCCGCAGCGCAGTCCGCGCCGCAGGACGGGTACGGCCAGCAGCCCGGCCACGCTCCGCCGGGCTACGCCGCCCCCACCGCGGCGCCCTCGCCGGCCTCCCGCGAGGACGCGGCGTCGCAGCTCGATCAGGCCGAGGCCGAGATCAACGCCGCGCTGGGCGCCCGCTCGACCGGCTTCGCCGAGCCGCCGGGGCCGTCGCCCAGGCCGGCGCCGCCGTCGCAGCCCGCCCCGCCGGGCCCGATCGAGGCCGCCGCGAAGTCTCCGGGCGACCCGTGCGCGACGGCCTGCCGCGCGCTCGCGTCGATGAGCCGCGCCGCCGACCACCTCTGCGGCCTCGCCGGCGAGGGGGACGCGCGCTGCGGCGACGCCCGCGCCCGCGTGAAGAGCGCGACCGACCGGGTGCACCACCAGTGCCCCGCCTGCGCGCCGTGAGGCCGAGCGATCAGAGGCCCGGCGTCAGGAGCTGGAACAGGCGCAGGTCCTTGTAGATCTCGCCCAGGCCGGACGTCGCCTTCTCGGCCGCGGTCACGAGCTTCTCGAGCTCCTCGGGCGTGAGGTCGATGTCCACGGTGAGCTGGCTGGATCCGGGCTTCGCAGCGATCTTCGCGCGCCTGGCGAGGTCCGCGAGCATCGGGCCCGCGTCGCCGCCGGCGACGGACTTCAGCGCGTCGGCGTTCTTCTGCTTCTCCTCGAGCAGCTTGCGGAGCTCCTCGGCCGCGCTCGGCGACGCGGCCTCGATCGCCGCGCGGATCGACAGCCCGGGCTTCATCGAGACGCCCACCGTGATCGCGCGCGGGCCGGTGAAGCCGGTCAGGATCGCGCGGAGGCTCGGCTTCGTGTCCGTGAGCTGCACCGTCCCGAGGACCGGGTGGTCCCAGCCGCCCGCGGCCAGGCGATCGGTGATCTCGTCCCGCTCGGCGAGCGAGGCGCCGCCGTCCTCGGCGTCGATGCCGGCGCGGATCGACGCCTCGTCGCCGTAGAGCAGGATCGAGCCGCCGAGGACCGCGATCGCGTCCTCGCCCGAGCGCACGAGGAGCTTGTTGCCCTTGTGATCCACCTCGCTGTAGCCGTGCTCGGCGAGCCGCTCCTTGACGCGGTCGTGGCTGAAGCGGCCCCGGGCCACCACGAGCCCCGGGACCAGGGCCAGCTTGTCGACGTCGAAGACGAGGTCGATGCCCGTCGCCTTCTTGATGTCCGCCCGCGTGCGCTCGACGTACGTCCGCGCAGCGCCGCCCTCGGCGCCGAGCGCCTCGAGCTCGACCTGGTGCGGGTCCACGACGAGCACGCCGCCGGCGCTCGCCGGGACGTACTCCAGCAGGCCCTCGTCCTTCGGGAACATGGCCGCCTTGATGTGCGCCAGGCCGTATCCGGCGAACCCGGTCTGGACGCCGATCACGATGATCAGCACGAGCCCGAGGAGCACGTACAGCTTCGCTCCGCCCCGCCTCTTCGGGGGCATTGCCGGTTTCGCAGCGGTCTTCTCGCTCATCGTGGTCCCGCCACCGCCTTCCCGGCGAACCGCGGGGCACGGCGCCCCGCCGCCGTCGCCGAAGCGGGCTCAGCATAACCTCGGCCGGAGCGCCCGCAGGGCCTTTCGTCAGGCGCGAGGGGCGGATAGAACGAATTCGACGTGTCCCACTCCTCGTCACCCGACAGCGGGGCCGCCCGAGGCGCCCCCGGCGGCGCCAGCGACGAGCTGCCGACGGTGATCGGCCGCTACCGGGTGATCCGCTCGATCGGCGAGGGCGCGATGGGGCGCGTGCTCCTGGCGCACGATCCGGTGCTCGATCGCGAGGTGGCGCTGAAGCACCTGCGCGGCGATCTCAGGATCCCGCGCGACGTGCGCGAGGGGCTGCTCGTGCGCATGCGGCACGAGGCGCGCGCGGCGGCGCGCGTGGCGCACCCGAACCTCGTCACGCTGCACGACATGGGCGAGGACCCGGCGCTGGGGCTCTACCTCGTCTTCGAGTACGTCGAGGGGCCGACGCTGAAGGACCGGCTGCTCGCGGGGCCGCTCTCGCCCGCGCAGGCGGCGCGGCTCGCGCGCGAGATCGGCGAGGCGCTGACGCTCGCGCACGGCGCGGGCGTGGTGCACCGCGACATCAAGCCGGAGAACATCATCCTGTCGAGCAAGGGCGCGAAGGTGGCCGACTTCGGCATCGCGCGCATCCCGGACTCGACGCTGACGCACCAGGGCGGGCTGATGGGCACGCCGGCGTACAGCGCGCCGGAGACGTTCCGCGCCGGGAAGTTCTCGCCCGAGAGCGATCAGTTCTCGCTCGCGGCCGTCGTGTACGAGGCGCTGTCGGGCAAGCGCGCGTTCCCCGGGGACGACGCGGTGTCGGTGGCCTCGCGGATCGCGCACGACACGCCGCCGCCGCTCGCGGCCTCGCTGCGGCTGCCGCCCGCGGTCGACGAGGTGCTCGGCCGCGCGCTCTCGAAGAGGCCCGAGGAGCGGTTCGCGACCTGCGAGGAGTTCGGCGGCGCGTTCGCGCGGAGCGTGGAGGACGGCATGGCGCCGCGGGCGTCGGAGCCGCGCGCGGCGCGCGGGCCGGCGCCGGTGCCGAGCGAGATCCCGCCGCGCGAGCGGAGGACCGGCCAGGTGATCCTCGGCGCGGCGGTGGTGGTCGCGACGGCGGCGCTGCTCCTCCGGACCGCGCTGCGCTCCGCCGAGGGGCAGGACCCCGGGCCGGAGGACGCCCCGGCGGCGTCGGTCGCGCCCGCGGCGGCGGCGGCGTCCTCGCCGCGCTCGAGGCCGCCCTCGCACGCCGGCGCCTCCACGCCGCCCGCGCGCCCGACGCGGCCGAAGGCCGAGCCCGTCGAGAGCGCCGCGCCGTCCGCGAGCGCCGG
>CAYQYG010000401.1:0-8636 GCA_964421485.1 uncultured Polyangiaceae bacterium
CTGAGTCGAGCGGTTCACGCCCACCGTGACCGTCCGGCTCACGCCCGTGACCTCCCGCTCGCTGAGCTTCACCATCTTCGAGAGGTGCTGGCCGATATCGATGTCCTGGCTGTTCTTGACGACCAGGCTGCTGCTGTTGCCGATCGTGACGGTCTCGTCGTTCTCCACCGTCTTCGTGCGGCTGTTGCCGATGGTGACGGTCTCGTCGTTCTGCACGGTCTTCACGCGGTCGTGCTCGACGGTGACGGTCTCGTCGTTCTTCACGATCCTCCTGCGGTCGCGCTCGACGATGGACGTCTCGTCGTTCTTGACGATCTTCGCGCGGTCGCGGCCGATGGTGACGATCTCGTCATTCTGCACGATCTTCGCGCGGTCGTGGCCGACGGTGATGGATTCGTCGCGCTTGACGAGCTTCGAGAGGTCGCGCTCCGCCTGCACGCGGAGGAGCTCGCGGCCGGCGGCGTCCTCGAACATGATCTCGTTGTAGCCGCCGCCCTTGCCGGTCGACTGGCTCTTCCAGCCGCTCCGGGTCCTGTTCTCGGGCAGCTTGTAGGGGACCTTCTGGACGTTGTTGTAGAGGCGGCCGACGATGACGGGGCGGTCCGGATCGCCGCCGAGGAACTCGACGAGCACCTCCTGGCCGACGCGGGGGAGGTTGATGCCGCCGAAGCCGCCGCCGCTCCAGGGCTGGCTGACGTGGATCCACGAGGAGCTCTTCTCATCCATCCGGCCCTCGCGGTCCCAGTGGAACTGGACGCGGACGCGGCCGAACTCGTCGCAATGGATCTCCTCGCCCGCCGGGCCCACGACGGTGGCGCTCTCGGCGCCGGCGGCGCGGGGGCGCGGCGTGGACGGCGGCGGGTGATGAGGGATCGCGGCGCTCCGGGCCTCGTGCTCGAGCTTCCATTCCTGGTTGAGTTCGCCCTGGAGGCGGGAGGCGACGACGAGGAGCCTCCGGCCGTCCCCGAGGTCGGCGCGGGGGTGGTCGAGCATGGACATGACGACGCCGGGGGCGAGGTCGAGCGCATTGGTCTCGAAGAAGGTGGCGGCGGCGCCGCCGCGCTCGGCGTCGAGCCGGCGCGCGGCGATCCGCGCGGCCTCGGCCTCGTCGGCGCGGGAGGCGCCGCGGTCGTCGGCCGCGGGGCTGTCCCCGCCGGCCGCGGCGCCGAAGAGGAAGGCGCCTGGGATGTAATGGTAGCTCTCGAGGCGGCCCGAGACGCCGTCCGCCTGCGCGGCGGCGCTGGCCACGAGCGGCACCGACGGCGGGCGGCGGAAATCGTGGTCGCGCACGGTGACGCGGCCCGGGCGCACCTCCTTGCCCGTGCGGACCGCGGTGACGTACTCGCGATCCGCCGCGGTGGGGTGGTCCTTGAACGGGAGGGCGGCCGCGCGCGGCTCGGCGGCCTGGGGCGCGTCGGCGAGGACGAGCCGGGAGCCGTCGTCGCCCTGATCGAAATGGAAGCTGACGCCGGCGTCCTCGAGCATGCGGCAGATGAACGTGTAATCGCTCTCGCCGTACTGGACGCGGTACTCGCGCCTCTTCTGGGCGCCGCGGTCCACCCTGACGTCCGCCGGGACGCCCCACTCGCCGAGGAGCTGGAGCACGATGTCGAGCTCCGGGAGCTGCTGGAAGACGCGATAGTTGCGCCGCTGCGTGGCGAGCCAGAGGTCCGGGACGATGCGGAGGTGATAGGTGGAGAGCCCGCGCGGGGCGGCGGCGACCTGCTGGAGGGAGCTCGACACCCCGGTCCAGGCGCGCGAGCCGCGCGAGCCGCCGTGGATGGCGAAGCGCGCGGGGCGGGCGACGACGGCGTCGAAATCGATGTCCGGGTTGTCGGAGACCGCGACGAGGTCGATCCGGAAGAGCGAGGACATCCGCTCCTCGACGTCGAAGCGGCGGACGTCGAGGGTGTCGCCCGAGGCGACGTGGACCCGGAGGGTGGCCCCGGGGGCGGTGTCGTCGGAGGAGAAGGACAGCATCGGTATGGGCCCTCCCGAGGGTGATCGGCGCGCCGCCGGACCCGGGCAGTCTACGGCAAGGCGCGGGCGGCGGGGAGGGCCGTGTGCGCGCGCCCGCGTCCGTGGCCGCTTCTCGCGGCGGCGCGGCGCTGCTACTCCTTGCGCCGTGACCACCGTCGAGATCGCCGCCTGCCAGGTGCACGTGACCGCGGACGACTACGCGTCCGCCGAGCGCTTCGAGGCGCTGCTCGAGCGGATCGGCGCCCGCCTCGACGCGGCGCGGGCGCGGCGTCCGGACGGGTCGTTCGCGCACGAGTGCGTCGCGGTGCTCCCCGAGATGATCGGCGCGTTCCTGCCGCTGGCGGGGCGCGGGGGGGCCGCGCGGCGGGCGTCGACCGTGGACGGGGCGCTCGCGCGCGTGGCGCTCGGATCGCTGCCGGCGCTCGCGCGGGCCATGCGCGCGCACCGCACGCTCTCGCCGACGATCGGGTTCCTGCTGGCCGCGGCGCCGGAGGTGCACGCGCTCTACACGGGGGCGTTCCGGCGGTTCGCGATCGCGCGGCGCGCGTGGGTGGTGGCGGGGTCCGCGCTCCTGCCGAGGAACGCGCGCGGGGACCTCGCGGACGCGCTCGAGCCCGCGGGCAGGCGCGTCTACAACACGTCGTACACGTTCGCGCCCGACGGGCGGGCGGTGGGGTGCGCGCGCAAGGTGAACCTCGTGCCGACGCTCGAGGACAGGCTCGGGCTCTCGCCCGGCGAGCCCGCCGATCTGCGGCCCGTCGAGGCGCCGTTCGGGCGCGTCGGGACGATGATCTGTTATGACGGGTTCTACGTGCCGCACACGCGCGGGGAGCCGGGGTTCCGGCGGCTCGCGCGCCATTACGACGAGCTCGGGTGCCACATCCTCGCGCAGCCGGCGGCGAACCCGTGGCCGTGGGAGGAGAGGTGGGCCTTCGCCGACGCAGGGGAGGCGCAGCTCCGGCGCGAGCAATGGGAGAGCGAGGGGCTGCTCGCGCAGCTCCGGGGGGAGCGGCTCGAGAGGGTGCGCTACGGGATCACGGCGCAGCTGCTCGGGCGGGTGTTCGAGAACCGGTTCGAGGGGCGATCTCACCTGCTCGAGCGGGGCGGCGGGGGGGCGCGGATCCTGGCGGAGGCGGCGCGCGCGGACGCGTCGCGGGAGGCCGAGGAGGTCCTCCTGCGCGCCGTCGAGATCGAGGGTTGAACGAGGCGGAGATGGACCTGACCGGGGCGGAGTGCGGCGTCTTCCAGGTGTGGGGGCCGTTCAACGAGGGGGGGATGAGCCGCGTCTGGCTGGCGCGGCACCGGGATCTGGCGACGCCGGCCGTGCTGAAGACGCTGCTCGACAGCGTGAACCCGGACGAGGCGTTCACCCGATTGCGGGACGAGGCGCGGCTCATGGCGCGCATCCCCAACCCGCGGGTGGTGCGCGCGGTCGACGTGGGGGTGCACAAGGGGGTGCCCTACCTCGCGCAGGAGTACGTGGACGGGCTCGATCTGGCGGACCTCGACCGGCGGCGGCGGGCGGCGCTCGGGCGCGGGCTGCCGATGTGGTTCGTGTGCTTCGCGGCGGGGGAGATCGCGAGCGCGCTGCACAGCGCGCACCAGACGGGGGTCCTGCACCGGGACGTGAAGCCGTCGAACCTGTTCGGGTCGCCGCAGACGGGGATCCGGCTCGGCGATTTCGGCATCGCGCTGGGGCGCGGGCAGCACGGGGACGCGCGGAGCGGGACGCTGCGGTTCCTCGCGCCGGAGGCATTGCGCGGGAACCCGCCGACGCGGCAATCCGACCTGTACTCGCTCGGGGCGACGGCGTACGATCTCCATTACGGGAGGCCGCCGTTCACCGATCTCCGGGACCTCCTCGGGACCGCGCCGGTGCAGTTCCCGCCGGCGCGGACGCCGGAGGAGGCCTATTTCCAGCACGTGCTCGCGCGGATGCTGGATCGCTCGCCGGCCCAGCGCTTCCCGACGCTGGCGTCGCCGCAGCGGCTCCTCGGGTCGCTCGGGCGGGAGCTGCGCCCGCCGTTCCCCGTGGTGCCGCTCGGTCGCGGGGTGTTCCAGGCCGGCGCGGTCCGGATCTCGTGCGTGCTCGGCGACATCGCGGACGCGGCGGCGGACGGGATCCTGAACTCGGCCAACGACGAGATGGTGATGCGGACGGGGGTGAGCGGGGCGCTGCGGAGGAAGGGGGGCCAGGAGATCGAGGACGAGGCGATGCGCGGCGGGCGGCGGGCGCTCGGCGAGTGCGTGGCGACGGGCGGCGGGGCGCTCGCCTGCCGCTACGTGCTGCACGCGGTGAGCGCCTGGAACGAGGCGTCCTGCATCGCCAGGACGTGCCAGCGCGCGTTCCTGCTCGCCGAGGAGCTCGGGCTGCGGACGCTGGCGATCCCGGCGCTCGGGACCGGGCAGGCGAGGGTGTCACCCGAGGCGTCGGCGTACGCGGCGGGGGCGGCGCTGCAGGAGCACCTGCACCTCGGGGGCAGCAGGCTGCGGCAGGTGACGTTCGTGCTCTACGACAGCGAGACGCTCGAGGTCTTCATCGATCAGCTGAGCGGGCTCTTCCTCGGCGACGACGGGCCCGCCGAGCAGCCGGCGTACCCGAGGATCGATCCGTCGAGCGACGATTCGGGCGGGCTGGATGACACGATCTACGTGAAGAACGCGCGGAGGTAGGCGCGGGCGGCCCGGCGCTCAGGGCGCGCCGGGGTCGGGGCAGGCGGCGCCGTCCTCCGGCGCGGCGCGATTGACGAGGTAATCGACGATCGCCGCGTCGATGCAGCCGTTGCCGCGGAGGAAGCCGACGTGGCCGTCGCCCTCGCGGGTGAGGAGGACGCCGGAGTCGAGCTGCTCGGCGAGCGCGACGCCCTCGGCGTAGGGGGTGGCGGGGTCGTGGGTGGTGGCGACGACGAGGATCGGGGGGGCGCCGCGGGCGTGGATGGGCTCGGCCGGGCGCCACGGCGGGACCGGCCAGCGGGCCGAGGGGAAGGACGAGAAGGGGAGGTAGACGCCGAGCCGGGGGGCCGAGGCGGAGAGCTCGGCGACCAGGGCCTCGTAATCGGCGGGGTCCTGCGAGAACGGGGCGTCGAGGGAGGTGACGGCGTAATAGAGCTCGAGGCTGTCGTCGTAGGTGCCGTCGCTGTCGCGGTGCAGGTAATCGTCCGCGAGCCTCAGGATCCCGGCGCCGTCGCCGGCGCCGGCCAGGGCGAGGGCCTCGGCGAGCCTGGGCCAGGAGATCGGGGAATAGAGCGCGTTGGCGACGCCGTAGGCGAGCGCGCCCGGGCCGACCACGCGGGCGCCCTCCGAGGTGGGCATGGGCGCGGCCTCGATCGAGGCCTGGATGGCGTCATAGGCCGCGCCGGGGTCGGCGGAGTGGAAATCACAGGCGGGGTCGGCCGCGCACTCGGCGAGGAACGCCTCGAGCTGGTCCTCGAAGCCCTCGCCCTGCGCGGCGGCGTGGGCCTCGCCGGTGAGCGAGGGGTCGAGCGCGCCGTCGAGCACGAGGGCGCGGACGCGGTCGGGGAAGAGGTCGGCGTAGACGGCGCCGAGCATCGTGCCATAGGAGAAGCCGAGATAGGTGAGGCGCTCGTCGCCGAGCGCGGCGCGGAGGAGGTCCATGTCGCGGGCGACGCTGTCCGTGCCGATGAACGGGAGGATGTCCCCGCTGCGCGCGGCGCAGGCCTCCGCGAGCGCGGCGCCGCCGTCGATGATGGACTGGAGCTCGGCCGGGTCGTCGGGCGTGAGGTCGAGGGCGACGAATTCGTCGAGATCGTCGACGCAATCGAGGACCGGCGATCCGGGCGGGATCCCGCGGGGATCGAAGCCGACGACGTCGAAGCGGAGCTGGAGATCCGGGGGGAGGAACGGCCACGCGCGGCCCACCCAGCCGGTGCCCGATCCGCCCGGTCCGCCCGGGTTGACGACGAGCGAGCCGATGCGCTGGGCGGGATCGAGCGCCCGGCGGCGGAGGACGGGTATGGTGAACGTGGGGCCGCCGGGGTCGTCGTGATCGACGGGGACCGAGAGCGCGGCGCACTCGTAGGCCCCGCAGGCGCCCCACGCGAGCGGGCCGGCGGGGGCCTCCTCGGCGCCGGAGCAGCCGGCGAGCGGCGCGAGGGCGGCGGCGAGGGGGAGCGCGGGGAGGAGGCGGCAGGCGAAGCGCATGCGGCGGAGCATAGCGCGACGGCGGGCGCCCGGACGCGCGGAGGCAGCTCGGGCGCCGCGCGCGCGGCGCGTCCCGGGGCGAATCCAGCGAGGGTGAATCTATTCGGAGACGGGAGCGGGATCCGTGTCGCGGCGCCGCGATCTCTTGTTGACGAGAGTGCCCGCTCCTGTTCGGATCGCCACCGGAGGCTCGTTCATCATGGTGGCGTCGCGCAGCACGTTGCAGCTCGGTCTGGCCCTGTCCCTCGCCGCCGCCGTGTTCGGCGAGGCCTGCTCGGCGTCGAACGAGGACGACCCCTCGGGACAGGGCGGGTCCGCGGCGGCCGGGGCCGGGGGTCCGGGCGGATCGGACACGGGGTTCACGACCGGCACCGGCGGGGGGAGCACGGGCGTCGGCGGGGGGTGCGCGGCGACGTCGAGCAAGGCGCAGAAGATCCCGCTCGACATGTACATCATGCTCGACCAGTCCGGCTCGATGGATGAGTCGGCGGGCAGCGGGACGAAGTGGCAGGCGGTGACGCAGGCGCTCTCGACGTTCGTGCAGCAGCCGGGGCTCGACGGGGTCGGGGTCGGGATCCAGTACTTCGGGGTGCCCCCCGGCGGCGGGGCGCAGTGCGGATCGACCTGCTTCTCCGACGCGGACTGCGGCGCGGCCGTCTGCGGCCCGTGCTTCGTCACGGTGCCAGGGTTCCCGGGGATCTGCCTCGGCGGGTCGGGCGGCGACTCGTGCGATCCGAACGATTACGCGACGCCCGAGGTCGAGATCGCGCCGCTGCCCGGCGTGGCGAGCGCCATCATCAACTCGATGGCCGCCCATAGCCCCACCACGGGGACGCCGACGTCGCCCGCGCTCCAGGGCGCGGTGCAGCACGCGAGGGACTGGCGGATCGCGAACCCGTCGCACGTGGTCATCGCGGTGCTCGCGACCGACGGCGTCCCGCAGAGCTGCGACACCGACCTGAACAACATCAACGGGATCGCCGCGGCCGGCGCGAACGGCAACCCGCAGGTCCTGACGTTCGTGATCGGCGTGGGGCCGGAGCTCGGCGCGCTGAACGGCATCGCGCAGGCCGGCGGGACGGGGCAGGCGTTCCTCGTGGACTCGAGCCCGAACGCGGAGCAGCAGTTCCTGGACGCGATGAACGCGATCCGCGGGTCGGCGCTGGCCTGCTCGTACCAGATCCCGGTGCCGCAATCGGGCACGCCCGATTTCAACGCGGTGAACGTGCAATACACGCCGGGCGACGGCGGGCAGCCGGTGGTGATCCCCAAGGTGGCCAACGAGGCGGCCTGCCCGCCGAGCGGGCTCGCCTGGTACTACGACGACAACGCGAGCCCGACGCAGATCATCCTCTGCGACGGGGCCTGCGCGCAGATCTCGGCCGACGCGACGGGGCAGATCGACATCCTGCTCGGCTGCGAGACCGTCGTCGAATAAGCGACGCGCTCGTCGATCGGCCCGAGCGAGGATCGAGCGCACGGCGCTCGCCGGGCCCTCGCGGATCTGCTCGCGGCTCAGCCGCCCGAGCGCGCGAGCAGCGCCGCGAAGTTCCCGCCGAGGATGCCCTCCCGCTCGGCGCTCGAGACGGGCATGCGCTCCACCCAGCCCTTGATCGCACCATAGTCGTAGCCGCCGCCCGCGTCGTGGAAGCCATAAGGCGCGTCCGTGCCGTAGAGGCACCGCTCGGGCCCCATCGCGCGGACCGCGGCGCGCGCGAGGGCCTCGTCGAGGTAGGGGCTGGAGAGGTCGACGTGGAGGTTGGGGTACGCTCCCTTGCAGGCCCAGAGGTCGTCATAAAAGGGGAAGCCCGCGTGCGCGCCGATGACGGTGAGCCGGGGGAAGGCGCCGCAGATGGCGCGGAAATCGCCGCGCCTGCGGAATCCGAGGTGGATGAGCACGGGGAGCCGGAGCTCCTCGGCGCGGCGGAGCAATGGACCGAGCAGATCGATGCGGTAATCGTGCCAGTGCGGGTGCAGCTTGACGCCGACCATGCCGGGCACGCTCCGCCACCGCTCGAGCTCGTCGAGCACGGCCGGGTTGTTCCGCGGGTTGAGGAAGATCCAGCCGAGGAACCGATCCGGGTGCGCCGCGACGAGCCGGGCGACCGAGGCGTTGTCAGGGCGGCTGTAGATGCCGTAGACCTGGCCGGAGAGCCGGAGGTCGCCCTCGGGGGTGAGCAGGGCGCGGTGCGCCGCCTCGGCGGCGACGCGGCCCGCGGAGGAGCGCATGAGGCGGCGGAGGACGGCGAGCAGGCGCTCGGGGGCCTCCGGGACGGGGTCGTTCATCGCGGGGATCATGACGACCCGGTCGATCCCGGCGGCGTCCATCCTCGCGAGCACCTGGGCCTCGTCGAGCATGCGGGGCTCGAAGTGGGCGTGGCAATCGATGATCATGCGGAGATCGTACACCCGGACGGCGTGGCTGGGAATCCCGCGGCTGTGTCCGTGGACGCGTCCGGGGGCGCCGCCGTGTCCGTGTCCGTGTCCGTTCCCGC
>CAYQYG010000402.1:0-8636 GCA_964421485.1 uncultured Polyangiaceae bacterium
CACGGCCACGACGACCACGGCCACGACGACCACGGCCACGACGACCACGGCCACGACGACCACGGCCACGGCCACGACGACCACGGCCACCACGAGCCGGTCTATCCGGAGAACCCGATCCCGATCCCGGAGGTCGCCTCGCAGCCGGTCGATCTCGTGGCGAACGTGATCCACCCGGACGTGCTCTGGGCCTGCACGACCTGCCGCGCCTGCGAGGAGCAGTGCCCGGTGATGATCAGCTACGTCGACAAGATCGTGTCGATGCGCCGCAACCTGGTGATGGTGAAGGGCGAGTTCCCCGCGGAGCTGAACGGGCCGTTCCAGGCGATGGAGGTGAACGGCAACCCGTGGAACCTGTCGCGCCTCGATCGCGCGGGCTGGGCCGAGGGGCTGGGCATCCCGACGATGGCGGAGAACCCGAGCGCGCCGGTGCTCTACTGGGTCGGCTGCGCGGCGAGCTACGACGATCGCGCGAAGAAGATCGCCCGCTCGACGGCGCGCCTGCTCAAGGCGGCCGGCGTCGATTTCGCGATCCTCGGGCAGGAGGAGAGCTGCACGGGCGACCCCGCGCGCCGCGCGGGCAACGAGTACCTGTTCGCGACGCTCGCGGAGCAGAACGCGGCGACGCTGAACGGCTACAAGGAGCAGGGCGGCGTGAAGCAGATCATCACGACCTGCCCGCACTGCTTCAACACGCTGCTGAACGAGTACCCCGATTTCGGCGCGAAATTCGAGGTCGTGCACCACACCGACTTCCTGCTCGGCCTCGTGGCGGAGAAGAAGCTCGTCCCCCGCAAGAAGGTGGAGGGGAAGGTGGTGTTCCACGACTCCTGCTACCTGGGCCGCTACAACGACGTGTACGAGCAGCCGCGCGACATCCTGAGGTCGATCCCGGGCGTGCAGCTGGTGGAGGCCGAGGGCTGGAACCGGCAGAAGGGCCTCTGCTGCGGCGCGGGCGGGGCGCAGATGTGGATGGAGGAGCAGAACAAGGACCGCGTGAATGTGAAGCGGACGCTCCAGCTGCTCCAGACCGAGGCGACGACGATCGCGACGGCCTGCCCGTTCTGCCAGACGATGATCACGGACGGCCTGAAGGATCAGTCCAAGGAGGAGGTCATCCGCCAGCTCGACGTGGCGGAGCTCCTGGAAGAGAGCTGCGCCCTCGACCGTCCGGTCGGCGTCCGCGCGGCCATGCCCCAGGACCCCCCCCGCGCCGCCCCTGCCGCCCGCAGCGCCGCCGCAAGCTGATCTTCCAGCTTTTCACCTTCCAAGGTCGCCGAAAGGTGGCCCGGGGCCCCGGAGGCTCAAGCGCTCCCGGAAATGTCCTCGGGAGCACCCTTCTCGTGCGTCCCGTCGCGGCCTGAGTTAGATTCGGGCCACCCGACGGAGGTGGAAGTGATCGAAGGTGCTGAGCGGAAAGCGGCCGCGGATCCTCGAGCAAGATCGAGCCCGGTCGCGATCTCGATCGATACCGTCGCGGACGCGGCGTTGCTCGCGCGTCAGGTCGACGAGGCGCGCGCGAGCCAGCCTCGTTGCGATGCGTGCGACGAGGTCATCGAGGGGGAGCCCGCCGGCAGCGGTCTGTACCTGTGGACGCGCGGTGAAGAGATCCGGCTCGAGGAGCCCCCGCTGTGCGCCCAGTGCGCCACCGCCATCGGTCTGACCGCGCTGCAGTCCTGGAGCGTCGAGGAAGAAGAGGGCTGAGCTCCCCTCGTCGTTGCACGGAGCTACGCACCGACCGGACGCCAGAACCAGCCTGCAAGAACATGGCCCAGATCGGAGGGTCGGCTAACGTCCCCTCCGCGGGATGGCAGATCGGTCTTCCAGCGGCCTGAGCATGCGGAGGTGGCTCCTCCTCGCCGTGCTCCCCGTGGTCTGCGGCCTCGCCGCGACCCAGCGCGGCACAGCGCCCGAGGTCCACGCCGCCCCCGCAGCCGCACCCGGGCCCGCCCCTGCGCCCGCGACCACGCCCGCAGCCGAATCAGCGACCGCGACCGCAGCCGAGTCCGCAGCCGCGCCCGCGACCGAATCCGTGCTCGCAGCCGCGCCCGCGACCGCAGCTGCTTCCGCCGCCGTTGTATCCGCGCCCGACATCCCCGACTGCCAGCCCACGCCGCTCACCGCCGTGGCCCTCGCGGAGGCGCTCCGCGAGGGGCACATCCGGCGCTTTGGCGGACCACCGCACGCCGATCGGTGGGCCTGCGCCTGGGCCCATTGCGCATTCGAACAGGACTGGGGCGCCGAGGTCTACGCCAACAACCTCGGACACGTGACCGCGCGGCGCGCCACGGGGCGCGTCTGCCGCCGCAAGCTCCGCGAGCGCGTCGCGCGCGACCCGGACCGCTGGGAGCTCGTCGACGTCTGGTTCCACGCCTTCGATACACCCGAGGACGGCGCCCACGCCTACTGGAGCCTCCTCGCCTCCAACTACTACTCCGTCCTCGTCCACTGCGACGACGCCGATGCCCGCAGCGCGGCGCGGAGGCTCGCTGCGAACGGATATTTCACGGGGCCGGAAGAGCCTTATGTCGACGGTATGGCGCGCCTCTTCGTCAACGCGCGCGGGGTCATCATCCCCAGGCTCATGGCGGGGCCCTCGGACCAGACATCGCGCTGAGGGCGGCATTCCGGTCGAGCCGGCTCGGTTGCCAAGCCGGCGCGGGCTGTGGTCTCATCACCCGAGCGCCATGGCCACCCGAGTGCTGGATGTGCGCGGACGCGCGTGCCCCACCCCGATCGTCGAGCTGATGCGGGCCGTGCGAGGCATGGCGGACGGCGAGACCATCGAGGTCCTCGCGGACGATCGCGCATTCCCCGCGGACGTCACTGCCTGGTGCAGGAAGACCCAGAACGTCCTCGTCCGGATCGAGACCACGGGCGAGGCCCACGTCGCGCTCATCCAGAAGGGCCAGGTGGCCTCGTGACCGCGGCGGCCGAGGCGCTCGAGGCGACGGCGCGCGCGGGCCTCGGCGACGCCACCCGCGAGGTCCTGCGGAGGCTCGAGGCGCTCGAGGGCAAGATCGCGAGGGAGGGCCGCGAGGACCGGATCGCGCTGATCGTCTTTTCCGGCTCGCTCGACCGCATGCTCGCGGCCTTCGTGCTCGCGACGACCGCGGCGGCGAGCGGCATGGACGTCGAGATGTTCTTCACCTTCTGGGGGCTCGCGGCGCTGCGCGACGCGAAGAAGCCGGCGAGGAAGGACCTCATCGGGCGCGTGTTCGGGTGGATGCTCCCGCGGGGCATGCGCGCGCTGCCGCTGTCGCAGATGAACCTCGGCGGCGCCGGGCCGGCGATGATGCGCGCGATCATGGAGCGCAAGCGGTTCGCCTCCCTCGACGAGATGCTGTCCACCTGCGCGGAGCTCGGCGTGCGGATCCACGCGTGCGACATGTCGCGCGAGATCATGGGCATCCAGCCCGCGGAGCTCATCGACTACCCGCACCTCGGCTACTGCGGGGCCGCGACGTTCCTCGAAAGGGCGGCCGGCAGCCGCGTCTCATTGTTCATCTGACGGGGCGCCGCGGCGCGCCCGGCCTCGAGGCGACCATGATCGACGCGCCCAGGAGCAACCGGTACGAGAGGCTGACGAGCATCCTGGAGCGCTACATCACCCGGAGCACGGCGGGGGCGATGCTGAAGAACGTGATCAGCGACCGCGGGCTCGAGCAGGAGCGGCTCTCGGCGGAGGACCTCGCGGCGGTGATCGAGGACGTGATGATCGGGCTCCGCCTGTTCTGCAACCCGGGGCGCCTGCCGGACCTCATGATCGAGCTCGCGGAGCTCTGCGACAGCGAGGGCGAAGGCGACGAGGACCCGCCCTCGCAGCGGCCCTCGCGGCCCCTCGACGCGAAGCCCGGCTGCACCTGACCTCGCGCGATCTCAAAAAGCCTCGCCGATGGCGATGTTCACGGCGATCGGCAGGCCGAGCACCGTGCTCGGCGTACCCTCGTCGGAGGGCAGCGGCTCGCCGGGGCAGACGCCGAGGACCTGCAGGCAGGGGATGCGGTAGCCGACGTCGACGCGAAGCGGGCCGACGGGCGTCGCGTAGCGCAGGCCGAAGCCGGTCGAGAGGTGCGGGCGGGTCAGGCGGAAGCCGGCGACGTCGCGCGTGACGTCGCTCGCGTCGACGAAGACGGCGGTCCCGAGGTTGCCGGTGAGCGGGATCCGGAGCTCCACGCTCGACTCCCAGAGCGACAGGCCGCCCGTGGGCACGAGGCCCTCGGCCTGGCCGCCGGTCAGGCTCGGCACGGCGCCGTGCGGGCCGACCTCGTTGTAGCTGTAGCCGCGGTTCGAGCTCGGGCCGCCGCTGAAGAACGCGCGGAACTGCAGGAGCTGGAGGTCGCTCTCGAGGTCCCGCTGCAGCGCCGCCTCGCACGCGTCGCGCCACGCGACCTGCTGGACCAGGAGCGGCCGATCCACCACGCGGTCGCACCGGTCCTGGTGCGAGAACGCGTCCCCGTAGTTGCTCGGGAAGAGCAGGCCGCCGAGCAGGCGCAGGGCGAGCGTGATCCGCTTCGTCACGGGCACGTAGGCGCGCACCTCGGGCTGGATCCGGACGTCGTCCGCGTCGCCGACGGCGTAGCCGGCGACCTGCACGTCGGCGCCGAGGTAGACGCCCTTGTGCGGATCGATCCGGTCGGGCTTGCCGCGCGCGTCGCGCCGCCGGTCGTACGAGACGATCGCCTCCAGGTACGTGATCAAGAGCCGCCGGAAGCCGGGCGGCGGGTCCGGGTAGTTGTACGAGAACGGGTCGTTGAGCTGGCCGTTGTAGTAGAGCGCGACGTTGAGATCCGACTTGAGGAAGGGGCGCTCGAGGCCGGCCGCGCCCGCGTACTCCTGGTAGCCGACGACGTTCGGCTCGGCCCCGGCCGGGTCCACCTCGGCCACGTGGATCTGGCTCGTCTGGAGGCGGTAGTGCTTGAACGCGCCGCGGAAGACGGCCGTCGTGCGGCCCTCGATCGCGGCCGGCTGCCTGAGCTCGGTGCGGAGCGAGAGCTCGGGCAGGAACCGCAGCAGATCGGCCTCGAAGAGGTTGCCGATCTGCAGCGGGTAGAAGACCACCCCGGGCCGCGCCTCCACCGAGAAGCGGCGCAGGCCGCCGAGGAAGTTCCGGTCCTCCCAGCCGCCGACGAGGTGCGCCTCGACGCGGCCGCCGACCTCGGCGCCGCCGCCGAGCTGGACGGAGCGCAGCGCCGCGGGCTGCACCTTGAAGACCACGGGCACCACCGGATCGCGCGGCTTGCCCTCGGGGGAGCGGCGGACCTGCACGTCGATCGAGCCGAACACGCCGAAATCCGCGAGCGCGCGCTCCGCCTGCTCGAGCGCCTCGGTGGAGAAGCGCTCGCCCTCCTCGATGTCGAGCGCCGCGCGCAGCGGGCGCTCGGGCAGCTCCCCGAGGCCCTCCAGCGTGATCGCCCCGAAGCGGCACTCCGGGCCGAGCTCGACCGTGAACGTCACCTTCGCCCTCCGCGCCACGAGGTCCACGGCCACGTGCCCGTGCACGCTCGCGTACGCGAAGCCGCGATCGGTCATCGCGCGGAGGATGCTCTTCTTCGTCGCCTCGTAGCTCTCCTCCTCGAAGCGCCCGCCGACCGCGAGCTCGTTCTTCGCGTCGGTGATCGGCCCGATCACGCCCTGCGCCTTCTCGAGGCTCCAGTCCTTCCAGGCGAGCTCGACCGACGCCACCTCCACCGGCTCGCCCTCGACGACGGCGATCTCGACGCGGACCGCGTCGCCGCGCGCGTCCTTGATCCGCTGCACGCGCGCGGCGCGGACGCGCGCCGAGTAGAAGCCGCGCGCCCTGTAATAGCGCTCGATCCGCGACAGATCGCGCTCGAGCACGAACCTGTCGAAGCGCTCATAATCGACGGTGAGCGTGTCGAGGACGCTCAGGATGGGCACGCGCTCGACGGCGCCGCCGAGCAGGTGCGCGGTCTCGGCGGTCGCGATCCGCTCCTCGATGTCGCCGCTCGAGACCTGGGCGTTGCCCTCGAGCTCGAGCTCCTCGACGGCGCAGCCGCCCAGGTCCGGCCGATCGCAGGGCGGCCGCGCGAGGTCCTTCGCGCACCCCGCGGCGCCGAGGCCGAGCAGCAAGAGGCCCCAGGGCCGGCGGAGCCGACGCGCCTTCGCGGGCGGCGCGGTCTCTGGCTCTTTCGGTCGAGGAGTCAACGTGGCCGTCCGCTTTTGGATATGCTGGCGACGCCCTCTGCCGGCGTCGAGGGCGCGAGGACAGGAGAGACTACGGGATGGCCGAGCCAGCGCAAAAGGAAGCAGGGGCTGGTACAGGCGGAGATACCCCCGAAGCGCCTCGGCGCGGTGCGCTTCGGACGGTCGTGACGATCGGCGCGCCGGCGGCCACATGCCCGCGTTCGAGGAGAAGCACAGCGTGAAGGACCTCGAGCTGCTCGCCGCATGGACGCACCGCCGCGGTCAGGCCCAGTGAGCGCCCGGATCGCCCCGCGCCCCGCGCGCCTGCCGGCGGCCGCGCTGCTCGTTCCCGCCCTCCTCGCGCTCTCCGCGCGCCCTGCCGCCGCCGCGCCGAGCGTCCCGGAGCAGGCCGCCGCCGAGGCGCTCTTCCGCGAGGCCCGGGAGCTGCTCGACGCCGGCGAGATCGCCGAGGCCTGCGGCAAGCTCGCGGAGAGCCAGCGCCTCGACCCCAGGCTCGGCACGCTGCTCAACCTCGCCACCTGCCACGAGAAGCAGGGCAAGACCGCGAGCGCCTGGGGCGAGTTCAACGAGGCCGCCGGCATGGCCATGAAGACCCACCAGAAGGCCCGCCTCGAGTTCGCGCGCGAGCACGCCGCCGCCCTCGAGGCGCGCCTCTCGCGCGTCGTCTTCAAGGCCGCCGGCGCGCCGCCCGAGGGCCTCCAGATCAAGGTCGGCGATCAGGATCTCGCGGCCGCCGCGCTCGGCACGCGCATCCCGCTCGACCCCGGCAAGTACCCCGTCAAGGTCACCGCGCCCGGCAAGAAGCCCTGGTCCACCGAGATCGACGTCCCCCCCGGCCCCGCCACCCTCGACGTCGACGTCCCCGCCCTGGCCGACGCCCCCCCCGCGCTCACCTCTGCATCCGGCGCGGCGCCCGCGCCCGGCCCCACCTCCTCCGCCGATCGGACCGCCCTCTCGACCGCCCAGACGGTGGGCCTCGTCCTGGGCGGCGTGGGCATCCTCGGCCTCGGCGTGGGCGCGTATTTCGGCGTCCGGACGATCTCCGCGCAGGGCACGGTCGAGGACAACTGCCGCGGCAAGCTCTGCAACCAGACCGGCCTGGACGCGGACGACGACGCGCACGCGTCTGCGACGGTCTCGACGATCGCCTTCGCCGCCGGCGCCGCGCTGGCCACGGGCGGCGTGGTCCTCTTCCTCACGTCGGGCCCGAGCGATCCCCCTGCGACCGCTGCGGCGCCGCGAAATGGCAGCGCCCGAGCCGATCCGGTCGCGCTCTGGCTGGCTCCGGGCGTAGGATCCGGTCGGGCTGACCTGACCTTCGGAGGCGCGTGGTGAAGCGGGAGCTGCTCGCGGCGACGGCGGCGGCGGGGATCGCGGCGGCGGCGGGCTGCGGCCTGCTCGTCGGCCTCGAGGACCACGAGCTCGACCCCGGCGCCGCCGCGGGCGGGCCGGACGCGGGCGGCTCCGGCGGCGCGGGCGGCGCCGGCGGCGTGGTCACCCTGGCCGAGGGCCAGTCGCTCCCGCACGCGCTCGCCCTCGACGACACGGCCGTCTACTGGGTCACCGAGGGCGCCGGCGATCGCGCCGTCTGGAAGGTCCCCAAGGCCGGCGGCGACCCCCAGCAGCTCATCGCCCTCGACGACCCGACCACCGAGAACCCCGCGAGCATCCCCATCGGCCTGGCCCTGGATCTCGACAACGTCTACTGGACCGAAGACAACGGCGGCGGGAGCTGCGATCCCGCCGACGCCGGCTACCAGCAGGACCGGGTCCGCGGCGTCGCGAAGGCGGGCGGCGACCCGTTCGAGCTATGGAGCGATTGCCCCCATTTCGACCCCTATGGCATCGCGACCGACGGCCAGTACGTGTTCTTCTCGGCCCAGGGAGTCCACGACATCGTCCGCATCCGCAAGGGCACGCTCGACACGGCCAGCCTGACCTCGAACGAATACGATCCCTATGCGATCGCGGTGGACCAGAGCGACGTGTTCTGGCACCTGCGCACCGACTGGGACGGCGCGCTCCGCAAGGCCCCGAAGGTCGGCCAGGGCCTCTCGCCGGTGGACCTCCTCCGGGAGAGCAGCGACATGGCCCGGCGCCCGAACGCCATTGCGCTGGACGACACCGACATCTACTGGGTGGACGACGGCAAGGTCCGCGCGAGGAGCAAGGACGAGGGCGGCGCCGGCCCCCGCGATCTGGTGGACGGCACCGGCGTCCTGGCGGCGATGGCCCTGGACGCGACGCACGTGTACTGGGCGAACGCGACCGAGGGGACCATCCTGCGCGTGCCGAAGGCGGGCGGCGACGTCGAGGAGCTCGCGCGCGACCAGAATGATCCGGAGGCGATCGCCGTCGACGATTCATTCATTTACTGGACGAACTTCGGCCGCGGCAATGTCGTGAAGAAGGCGAAGCCGTAGCCTCATTCGCGACCGCAGCGCTCCCTCTCACCGCGGTCATGAAGC
>CAYQYG010000403.1:0-2806 GCA_964421485.1 uncultured Polyangiaceae bacterium
AGCTTCAGCCAACGCGAATCGAGCTTCCAGGTCCCGCCGGTCAAGTCGCGATCGCCGGACTCGAATCTCCGTTCACAGGAGGAGGCAGGCACGCCTGCGCCCTGCTGACCGACGGGACCGTCCAGTGCTGGGGACGCAACGACAACGGACAGCTCGGCCTGGGCAACACGACAAGCACGTCGTCCCCGGCACCGGTGGCGCTCAGCGACATCCATGAGATTGCGGCGGGTGGCATGCACACCTGCGCCGTGAGTTCAACAGGTCAGGTCTTCTGTTGGGGCCGCAATGCCGACGGACAGGTCGGCAACGGGTCCACGACGGATGCTCTGTCTCCCGTGGCGGTATTCGGCAACGCGACGCATGTGACCGCGGGTGGGGGCCACACCTGCGCGGTGACATCGACCGGCGGTCTAGTTTGCTGGGGCGGCAATGGAGCAGGACAGATCGGCAACGGCTCCCAGACCGACGCCCTTTCTCCCACCGTGATCTCAAGCATCAGCAACGTCATGGAGGTCGCCGGCGGCGGCGCACACACGTGCGCCCGAACTTCCTTCGGCATGTACTGCTGGGGCTTGAATGTCCACGGACAGCTCGGACTGAGCAATAACACGAACCAGAGTTCTCCGCAGCCGCTTGACCTGGCAGGCGTACAGCAGGAGGCGGTCGGTTCTTACCACACCGCTGCGGTCACCGAGTCGGGCGTGTACATGTGGGGCGACAACGAATTCGGACAATTCGGGGACGGCACCGCGGTGAGCACGTCCTCCCCCTCGCCTGTCGGAATGGGCGACGTCGAGCGACTGGCCATGGGATGGCTGTTCTCGTGCGCCCTCACGAAGGCCCATGCCGTGCTCTGCTGGGGGAACAATGATTACGGAGAACTCGGCGACGGGACCGAGACGCCGCGCTCGTCAGCGAGCCCAGTCGTGTGGCCCTAGCCTAGCGTTCTGTCGTGAGAGAATCCGAATCAAATGGGTGCGGCTCTTCTGCTGGCCCTGACAGACCGACGCGGAGAGTTCGGCGAGGGAAAACGAGCCGAAGGCCACCATGGCTCAGATCACTGACACTGAGGGCCGCACTGATCGTTGGCGCAGGTCAGGACCGGCTGAGCAAGCGCGATGCCGCCAGGATTCTGGAGCGCGCAGTTCTGCTGGCATTGCTGCGGGTCGGGATCCGACATGCAGGTCTGAGCGCACTGGATGAGTTCGAAACAGGCGGGGTTGGCGAAGCAGTCGTTTATCTCCGTCTCGCACATCGTGAAGAGACACTCCTGGCAAGGCGGGAGGTCCTGGCCCGCGCCGGGGCACTCGGCGTCGCAGTTCGCCGCCGTGCAGTCGCTCGCGAGAAGTGAATCCGTGAGCCCCTGAGGATGGCTTTCCAGGCACGTCTGCTGGCAGGCCTGATCACCCTGCGGGCAGGCCATCAGGCAATTGACGAGCGCGGTGCACTCCGGGTTGTCGAAGCAGCCGCAGTAGGTCTGGTTGCAGTTCGCGTAGAGGCAATCGGTGCAGACATCGCCGAGCGACGCGCACGACGACGAGCCGCCGCCGCCGCCGCCGTTGCCGCCCTGGCCCGTCGTGGTCGTGGTCGTCGAGCTGGTCGTGGTCGTGGTCCCCTCGCCGCCGGCGCCGCCCTGGCCCGTGATGGTGGTGGTCGTCGTCGAGCCGCCGCCGCCGACCGTCACGTCGTCCGAGCCGCAGCCGACGAGGCCGATCACCACTGCCGTCATTCCCATCAAGAAAGCGTTTCGCATCATGAGCCTCCCGTCGAATCAATCCATCCAGTCACTTCGAAAAGAGCCGGGCCATTGCGGGGATCCGCGGCCTGGGGCTCAGACACACACGCAGGTGTTGCCCTGGCAGATGCCGAGCAGACCCTGGAGCAGGCACGTCGCGATGCACTGGGCCTGATCGCACGTCTGCGACGACTGGCAGGTCCCGCCGGTGCAGGTCTGGCCGGCGGCGCAGTCGGCGTCCGTGCAGCATTGCGACGCGCACTGACAGGCCGCGCCGACCTTCTGGTAGCCGGGGTCGCAGATGACGTCGCAGGTGCCCTGGGCGTTGCAGGTGGCCGCGCCGTTCGGCGGCTCGGTGCAGGGCGTGCAGCTCGCCGACGTGTAGCAGCCGGTCCCGGGGGTGTTGCCGGTGCAGGCGCCGTTGCAGAGGTGCTCCTGGGGGCCGCAGCCGGAGCTCGTCGTGGTCGTCGTCGAGGTGGTCGTCGTGGTCGACGTGGTCGACGTGGTCGAGCTCGTGGTGCCAGTGCTCGTCGTGGTCCCGGCGCCGCCGCCGCCGGAGCCGCCTCCCGAACCGCCCTCCCCGATGCCGTCGGTCGGGGAGGCGCATCCGTACGCCAGCGCCAGGACCACCGCGCCGAACAGCACGACCCGACGGGCCGGCTCGGCAGTGGACCGACCAGATCGAAAGAAAGGAACGTGAGCTGGTTGCACCGAGGCCTCCTGCACGTATTGTCGCCTAGATCCACAAAAAGTGGAATCAGAAGGTGTGGGAGCCCGTATTTGCGGGTGGGCTGCTTCCACGGCGAAATTTTTTCAGCGCAGGAGGGGCCGCTCTCGCCGGCGCTCCCAGGTCGCCGCCTGAACGGGCGGCCTGGGGCAGGGCAGGGCAGCGATCCGACGGACGGGAGACCGCGGGGGGGGCTGGCTCACCGGCGAAAAATGAGACCCACCGGTCGATCTCGGGCGCAGCCAGGGGGGGTCGCCGTATTTACGTGAGCAGAGGCGCACCACGACCACCGGAGGTCCGCTTCGACCTCCCGGGGGTCCCCCTCCGGCCGCCGGAGGTCCGCT
>CAYQYG010000403.1:2906-8611 GCA_964421485.1 uncultured Polyangiaceae bacterium
TTCGACCTCCCGGGGGTCCCCCTCCGGCCGCCGGAGGTCCGCTTCGACCTCCCGGCGGCCCCCCTCCGGCCGCCGGAGGTCCATCTCGACCTCCCGGGGGTCCCCCTCCGGCCGCCGGAGGTCCGCTTCGACATCCCAGCGGCCCCCTCCGGCCGCCGGAGGTCCGTCTCGACCTCCCGGCGGTCCCTTATGATGCTCCACGCCATGAAGCCGCTCATCGATCCGGACATCGAGCGTTACGCTCACGACCACACCCGGGCTCGTCCGCCGCTCTTCGATGAGCTTCGCGAGGTCACCTATGCCGGCGTGCGCAACCCCGGCATGCAGGTCGGGCGCGTCGAGGGGGCCTTCCTCAAGCTGCTCGCCTCGCTCGTGGGGGCGCGGCGCGCCCTCGAGATCGGCACCTTCACCGGGTACTCGGCCCTCTGTATCGCGGAGGCCCTCCCGGAAGACGGCGAGCTCATCACCTGCGACAGGGACCCGGAGGTCACCCGGATCGCTCGCACCTTCTTCGACAGGAGCGGGCACGGCAAGAAGATCCGGATCGCCCTCGGCGACGCCCTCGAGTCCGTCCGCGCGCTGCCCGAGGAGGCCGCGTTCGACCTCGTCTTCATCGACGCCGACAAGGCACGGTACCCCGACTACTACGACGCCGTGCTGCCGCGGGTCCGCACGGGGGGGGTGATCGTCGCGGACAACACGCTCTGGGGCGGCGGCGTGCTCGACCCGCAGACCGACGACGCGCGCGGGATCGCCGCCTTCAACGCCAAGATCACGGCCGATCCCAGGGTCGAGAACGTCCTCCTCACGGTGCGCGACGGCGTCATGCTCGCCCGCAAGCGGGTCGGCAGGGCCGACAGCCAGTGAGGGGGCTTCGCCCCCTACGCGCCCCTCGGGGGGCGCTACCCCGGAGAGGAGCGAATCGCTAGAGTCGTCGCCCATGCTGCTCGTCGTCGACGTCGGGAACACCAACATCAGCTTCGGCGTGTTCGAGGGCGAGGCCCTCCTGCACCACGTGCGGTGCGAGAGCGCGCGGGCTCGCACGGCCGATGAGTACGCAGTGCTCGTCCGGCAGATGCTCGCGCTGCGCGGGGTGACGGCCGAGGGGATCGACAGCGCCATCATCGCCAGCGTCGTGCCGACGCTCACCGATACGATGGTGGAGCTCGTCCGGCGCGCGTTCGGGCGCGAGGCGATCGTCGTGGGGCCCGGGATCCGCACGGGGATGCCGATCCTCTACGAGAACCCTCGCGAGGTGGGGGCGGACCGGATCGTCAACGCCGTCGCGGCGTACGCGTGGGCGAAGGGGGCCGTGATCGTCGTCGACTTCGGGACCGCGACGACGTTCGACTGCGTGACGCCGCGGGGGGAGTACCTCGGAGGCGTGATCGCGCCGGGGGTGCACATCAGCGCGGAGGCGCTGTTCTCGCGCGCGGCGCGGCTGCACCGGGTCGAGATCGCGCTGCCGCCGCGGGTCGTGGGGAGGAACCCGGTGCACTCGATGCAGTCGGGGATCGTGTTCGGGTACGCCGGGCTCGTGGACGGGCTCTGCGCGCGGCTCACGCGGGAGCTCGGGCACCCGTCGCGGATCGTCGCGACAGGCGGGCTCGCGCGGCTCATCGCGCCGCAGACAGAGAGCATCGAGGAGGTCGATGACGACCTGACGCTCACGGGGCTGCGGCTGCTCTACGAGCGGAACGCCGCGCCGGCACGCGAGCCAGGATGACAACAGGAGGGGCCGGGGGGTGGGGGCAGAGGGGGAGCGCCGGCCCGAAGCCCCGGGCGTCAGGCCACGCGGCAGTGTGGATCGCGGCCGCGGCGCTCGCGGGCGCGGCAGGGCTCGGGGTGCTGCTCGGGACCGAGCCGGTGTCGCCGGCGCGCGCGCTCGAGGGGCCTGGGCTCGACCGGACCATCCTGGTCGAGCTGAGGGCGCCGCGCGTGGCGCTCGCGGCGATCTCGGGCGGGGGGCTCGCAGCAGTGGGGGCGGCGTTCCAGGCGCTGCTGCGTAACCCGCTCGCGGAGCCCTACGTGCTCGGCGTCTCGGGGGGCGCGGCGCTCGGGGCGGCGACGGCGATCGCGCTGGGGCTGGGGGCCGCGACGATCCTCGGCGCGGCGCTCCTGCCGGTCGCGGCGCTCGCAGGCGGGCTCGGGGCGACGCTGGTCGTGTACGGCGTGGCGCGGGGGTCCTCGGACGGGGCGTCGAGCTCGGCGATCCTGCTCGCGGGGGTGATGGTGAACTCGATCGCGGCGGCGCTGATCACGTTCCTGAAGAGCCTGGTGTCGCCGTCGCGCGCGCAGGAGCTGCTGAGGTGGCTGGTCGGGTTCATCGATCTGCCGCAAGGCACGGCGCTGGCCGCGGCGGCGGCGTACGTGGGGGCGGGGTGCGCTGTGCTGCTCGCGGACGCGGCGCGGCTCAACCTGCTGGCGCTCGGAGACGAGGCGGCAGGGTCGCTCGGCGTGGACGTGCGGGGGCTCGAGCGGCGGGTGTTCGTCGCGTCGTCGTGCGTGGTGGGCGCGATCGTGAGCCTGACAGGGCTCATCGGGTTCGTGGGGCTCGTGGTGCCGCACGCGCTCCGGAGGCTCGCAGGGCCGGACCACCGGCGGCTCCTGCCGCTCTCGATGATGCTCGGCGCGGCGGCGCTGGTCGCCTGCGATCTGCTCGCGCGCCTGCTGTTCCGGTGGCTCGGGACGGAGCCGCCGGTCGGGGCAGTGACCGCGATCCTCGGCGGGCCGGCGTTCCTGTTCCTGCTGCGCAGGGCGCCGAGGGAGTGAGCGAATCGGTGATCGCGCAGGCGGCGCGGCGGTATACGCTCCGTTCCATGCGCGCTCCGGTGCCAGGTCTCGATCGCCGCGGGCGCGGCGCGGCGCTCCTGCGAGCGGCGGCGCTCGCGGCGGCGCTGGCGTGGGGCGCGGGCGGGACGGCCGGGGCGGCGGAGCCGGGGGCGGAGGAGCTGGCCGCGGCGCGGCAGCTCTTCATCGAGGCGAAGGCGCTCGAGAAGCGCAAGGAGTGGGAGGCCGCGCTGGCGAAGCTGCGCAGGGTGGCCGAGGTGAAGATGACGCCACAGGTGCGGTTCCACGTCGCGCTCTGCGACGAGCACCTCGGGCGGCTGGTGGCGGCGATCAACGGGTACGAGGTCGCGGCCGACGAGGCGCGCCGCGCAGGCCGGAGCGCCGCGGAGGTGGTGGAGAACGCGCCCAGGCGCGCGGAGGCGCTCCGCAAGCGGATCGCAGCAGTGCGCGTGGAGGTGACGGGGACGGTGCGGTCGTCGAGGGTGCTGCTCGACGGCAAGCCCATGGCGCCGGCGCTGTTCGGGACCGAGATCCCGGTCGATCCGGGGGCGCACACGGTGTCGGTGGAGCGCGAGGGGGCGACGACGTTCTCGAAGGACTTGACGCTGGCGGAGCGCGGGCACGAGACGGTGCCGATCGCGATCGACGATCCGGAGCCGCCGCCCGAGCCGGCGAAGCCGCCGCCGGCGGCGAGCTCGGCGCCGGCGCCGAGGCCGACGAGCCCGCCGCCTCCGCCGCTGCTGCCGCCGGAGCGGGTGCCCGCGATCATCGCCGGCGGCGTGGGCTTCGCCGCGCTCGCGGGGGCCGCGGCGTTCTTCGGGCTGCGCGAGGGGAAGCTCGGCGAGGTGCGCGCGACGTGCAAGGGGGATCCGCCGCTCAAGGAGTGCGATCCGGCGACGAAGGCGCAGCTCGAGGACGGGAAGACGTACACGGTCGTGGCGGCGACGCTCGCGGGGGTCGGGGCCGCAGGGCTCGCGACCGCCGGCGTGCTCTGGTTCGCGCTCTCGCCGCGCGCGGAGGAGCCGGCAAAGGCGGCGCTGCGGATCGCGCCGGCGCCGGGGGGCGTGCGGATCGCAGGGAGCTTCTAGGGCGGGGGCTCCCTGCAGATCTTGTAGCCGGCGTACACCTCGTCGCACACCTTCGGGGCGGTGCACTCCTGGTGGCTCGTGCACACGAGGAACTGGGTGGCGTCGCAGCCCGGCTGGCAGGTGATGCTCTTGATGAGGTTGACGCCGACCACGGTGGCGCAGCAGTACTGGCCGGGGAGGCAGTCCTCCTTCGTGTTGCACGACAGGACCGCGTACGCGCCCGAGTCGGCGCAGTCGCCCTCGCCGACGCACATGCCCACGCCCGCGCACTTGTCGCAGTCGCCGTCGGACGAGTGGTAGCAGCACGTCTCGCCCGGGCTGCAATCCGCCGACGCGTCCTTGTCGCCGCACGGGACCACAGGCCCGTCCAGGCCCGCGTCGGGCGTGGGCTCGACGGGCTCGGCGAACTGGAAGTCGGGCACGCAGCTCGCCACGACGGCGATCGCCGTGCAGGCCGAGGCTGCGATCCACGCGAGGCGCTTCATCCGGCTCGTGTCGGCGCGCTCGCGCCGGCAGGGCAGGATACGCCGGAACGGCGCGGCTACACCATCCCGAGCAGCTTGTTCATGCTCGCCTCGTCGGCGGGCGTGAACGGGTAACGATCGAACTCCGCGCTCGTCACCCACTTGAACGCGTTCACGGCGAGCGGCGCGAGCTCGCCGCTCTGGATGTGGCACTCGTAGAGGTAGAGGTCGACGACGTAGCGCTCGTACGGGTGGCTCACGAAGGAGATGAGCTGGCCGACCTCGATCTCGACGCCGAGGCGATGGCGCACCTCGCGCTTCAGGGCGGCGGCGTCGGTCTCGGTGTCCTCGACGCGGCCGCCGGGGAACTCCCAGAGCAGCGGGAGGACTGCCGCAGGGCGGCGCTGGGTGATGAGGTAGCGGCCGTCCTGCTCGATGACCGCGGCGACGACCCGGATGGTGCGAACCATTTCCATGAGGGATTGCCTCACACAGCTCCCCGGTTTGACACCCGGGGCTCCGGATCGCCAGGCGGCGCCTTCCGGCCGAAATACCTTGACATTCGGGGCTCCGGGTCGCGTACCCGGAGCCAGAAGCCGCGCCCGTCCGTCACACCGACACGCGGAAGAGCTGCTGGCCCATCAGGAGGATGTCGCCGTCGTGGATCTCCGTCTCGGTGAAGAGCCGGACGAAGGTCCCGTTGGAGCTGCCCAGATCGGTGAGCGAGAGCCGGCCGCCCTGGTACGCGATCTGGCAGTGCAAGCCGGAGACGTAGCCGTCCTCGGGGAAGAGGATGTCGCCGCGCTCGCGGCCAAGGTGCAGGCCCGTGTCGGGGACCGGGAACGCGTTGCCGGTCGCGTCGCGGCCGATGATGAGCGCGATGCGCGCGATGTAGCCCTTGGCAGGGCTGCCGAGGCGCTCGACGTGATCCGCGGTCTGCGGCGCGGGGTTCAGCGCCTCGAGGCGCACGATCTCCTGGCCGATGCGGAAGACGTCGCCGGGCTCGATCTGCACAGGCTCGTCAGGGCGGAGCTTGCGGTAGACGCCGTTGAGCGAGCTCTCGTCCTTGACGAAGATCTTGCCGCCCTTCGTGGTGAAGGTGGCGTGGCGCGGGGACAGGTAGCTGTCTCCCGCGAAGATCGCGCCCGTGTCGCGGCCGATCATGAACGCGCCCGGCGGCACGGCGTAGGAGCCTGCCTCGGTGCCGTCCGCGCGGAGGGCAGTGAGCGTCAGCGCGGAGCCCTGCGCGTGCACCGCAGGCGCGGGCGCGGGCGCCGGGACGCTCGCCGGCTTGACGAGCTTGAAGCCGCAGAGCGCGCAGAACTTGTTCGTGGCGGGGTTCGTCTCCTGGCACTGGGGGCAG
>CAYQYG010000404.1:0-7000 GCA_964421485.1 uncultured Polyangiaceae bacterium
GGCGGCGGCCCACGGGCAGGCGTGGGCATTCCGCGCGCCTGGCCTATTCGATCGTCGAGTTCGTGACCTGCGGATCCCCGTTCGCGATCACGAAGATGCCTGGATACCCCGGCGTCTCGAAGCCCTGGCTCGGGTTGTTGCTGAGGAACGAGTCCCTGATGATGAGCGTCCCCGTCTGATCGTTGCTCACGAAGAAGATCGCGCCGCCCCCCTCGTTGGCCACGTTGTCGGTCATCCGCACGCCGCACAGGTCCAGCGTGAAGGTGTTCCCGTCGTTGTAGATGGCCCCCCCGCTCCCGCCGCCCGGCGTTCCTTCCTGCGCCGGGTTCGCCCCGTTCCCGATCGCCCGGTTGTGGGTGAACAGCGAGTTCAGCACCGTGTGGGACACCCCGATGCTGCTGAGCGCCCCTCCATTGGACCCGACGTTGCCGAGCGCCTCGCTCCCCCCGAACGTGCTGTGCACGACGTACACCGGCAGCCCCTGATACTGGCTCAGCGTCCTGACGGCGGCGCCGCCGACGTCCGGCCCCACCTCGTCGCACACGTTGTGGAAGAACCGGGAATTGACGATCTTGAACCGCCCCCCGCGCACGAAGATCGCGCCGCCGCCGTCCGGATCGAGCCCCGTCGCGTTGCCGTCGACGAACGTGAGGTTCTGCACGGTGAGCTGCGGGTGGTCCTGGTCCTGGCAATGGTCCGTGGTCCACACCTGGGCCTCGTCGCAGGTGTTCTGATACAGGATCCGGTGCTGCCCGCCGCCGCTCAGCGTGACCTTCCCGCCGCCGTCGATGACGATCTTGGGCCCGGTGTTGTTGAAGATCTTGGCGGTCCTGTCGAGCGTGATCTTCACCGGATCGGGCCCGCAGTTGAACGTGATGATGCCGCCCTGCGCGACGGCGTCGACGAACGCGTCGCTCGTGCAGCTCTCGGGCGTGCCGTCGCCGACCACGTGATCGGGCGCCGAGGTGTCCTCTTCCTGGGCCTCGGCGGGCACGGCGCAGCTGCCGTCGGGGTTGCCGGCGGGGGGCCCGTCGTCCGGATTGGTGTTCGGGTCGCCGCCCGTCCCGCTGCCGCCGCCCGCGGCGCCGCTGCCGCCCGAGCCGGTGCTCCCGCCACCGCCGCCCCCCGAGCCGCCGCCGGAGTCCTCGCCGCACCCCGCGACGAGGCCGGAAACGAGGAGCGCGCAGAGGAGCCAGACGGGTGACGATCGCAGCATGATTGGGCCTCCAGATCTCGATGGAGCCCGGATTGTCGTCGGTCCCGGCGGTGACCGCAAGCGCGCTGACATCGGGGGCATCGGTCCGGCGCCGGGTCATGGCCGGGTGATGTGCGCGGAAATTTCCGACAGCGAGGACGAGCCCGGAGCGCTCGCCTCGATCCACACCACGTCCACGTCCGCCCGATCGCATTGCGGGTACATCGACAAAATTTCCACCGGGTCAGCTCGCGTCATGTCGAAAAAAAATCGTCACCGGCGGGATAGAAACTCCATGCAATCCGGAAGGGCACAAAAGCGCCCGATCGACGCTCGAAATGCCCCGGCTCAACCTTGACAGCGTCGGTGCCCCTGGGTAGAGCTGCCAGCGCGCTCGGCCGTTCCAACCCTCGCACGACGCAGGTTGCTCGAGATGGCGCATCGCACCGTTCGAATCCTCTCCAGCGCTCTGGAGGGGGTTCCGTTTCACGTACGTTCCATCCAGCGCTCGAAGGGGGTCGGGGGTTTCCTGCGCTTCGACGTGGCGCTCACGATCGACGATGTCTCGAGCTTGCGCCCGCGGGAGGGCTCTCTGATGGGGAGCAAGGTCACGCTGGTCATCCAGGAGCCGGGCGCCGAGGCGAGCCATGTGCAAGGCACGGTCACGGCCGTGTCGCAGCTCGAACGCCCGGACGTCGGCGGCGCCTCCCTGCGCCTGACCGTGATCGCCGTGCCGGACGCCGACCCCACGGACAACGCATCGCGTTAGAGCCTCCTCCGTGGCGCGGAGGGGGAACGGACGAGCATGGCTGCTCGCCAGCCGGCGTCTTGGTGTACCCTGCGGCACATGCCGAGCGACACCGCCTCCCTTGAAGCGGAATCAGAAATCAAAATTGAGGAGCAGACGGCCTGCGGACTGTACCGGCTCTCGCGGGGGTGGACGCCTCCCTCCACGCCGCCGCGCGTCGTCGTGGAGCTCCGGTGGGGGGGCACCAAGCTCGACTTCTTCGCCAGGCGCATCCTTCTGGACGAGGATGGATTGCGGATCGAATGCGAGATCCACGACCCGGATCCGGCCTCGATCGACGTGCTGCGCGGCGAGCTGAACGAGCACCCGATCGCTGGCAGGTGCGAGGACGGCACCCTCTTCTCGGCGCGCGACGCCTTCATCACCGCGCGAGGGAGGGACCAGTCCCCGGAGGACCACGTGAGACGGGTCACCATTTCATGCCGGGACTGGATCATCCGGAGACATCGGCCCCGAGCGCGGCTATGGGCAGGCGCGATCGACGTCGAGCTGCCCCCCCGCGGCCGCGGGAACCTGCACTTCACGAGCTCCAGGGACCTGGAGCACGGGGAGCACTACCGGTTCGATGGACGGGATTACGCGTACTACCTGATCTGGAGCGGCCAGGGCCACGACAAGCGCTGGACCCTCGCGGTCGACCTCCAGAAGGCACCGGAGCCGGAGCACGGCCTCCTGCGCGACGAGGTGAAGCTCATCGCGGCGAGCCTCGGGTGCCCTTTCCACGTGAGCAGGCTCTACGGGCTGGACAAGCGCGGCAACCCGGTCAGTGTCCTCGGGAGCAACCTCGGCGCGCGCCCGGCGATGCGCCCTCGCGTCGCCGCGCCCGTGCCGAACGACCGCGGCGAGGCCGACTGGACGCCGCCATTCTTCAGCAAGGCGTCGGCCTGCCTCGCCCGCCAGGACGCCGGGGCGGCCGGCCTGAGGCGCGCGGTCGCGCACTTCCTCCGCGCGCTCGACGGGCCCTCCGAGGATGATTGCGCGATCCACATGCTGCTCGGAGCCATCCTCGCCGCGAGGATGGTCCTCGAGGACGAGGCCCCTCTCGCCGGCCGGGAGCCGCGGAGCGCAGCGCGGCTGCGAGGGGCCGACCTGATCCGTGCGGCGCTGTCGCGCTCCGGCCTCGAGATGACCAACGAGATGCGCGAGGCCGTGACGGCCGCGGCGAGGGAGCTCGACGGCGAGGCCGGGAGCGGGGCGACCGAGGAGCGCAATGCGTTCCTTCGAACGATCCTGGTGGCCCTCGTGTCGAAGGCGATCGGCTATGGCGGCCCGATCCGCGAATGGGAGAAGGAAACGGGGCGGCCCATGTATCGCCCGGCGGATCCGAGCTGGTGGCGGGCCGAGGACGACTCTCCGGGGAAGCGCTTCGTGGCGAGCATCCCGGACGCGGCGGTGCCGAGCGTCGTCTCCGATCTGTGGCCCGATTTCAGGCTCGAGCAGCCGACCGTGCCCCGCGACGGGTCCTTCACGACCATCGCCGCGTTCGCGGGCGCGCTGGAGGCCAAGACCGGCGGCCTCGTCGTGGCGAGCCTCGAGCCGGTCCTGAGGCCCGAGGGTGAAACCGATGAGTTCGATTTCGTCCTGCGCTCGACCACCCGCCCCACGGGTCAGACCGTGCTCTTCGGGGTCGAGCGCATCGCGGATGGCGGGGTCAGGATCACCCGCTGGGCGGACACCGATCCCGAGCTGCGTGATGACGCCGAGACCGAGGCCTTCCTGAAGGATGTCGCTCAGAGCAGAGAGACCCGCCGGGAAGTGGAGCGGCTGATGCCCCCCGCGAGGCCGAGATGATCGAGCCCCGGCCTCAGACGCTGCTGCTGTGGAACATGGGGTTCAACGCGAAGGACCTGAGCCCGGACGTCCAGGATTCGCGGCGCGCGGTCCTGGAGGGGCTGGTGACCGAGCACGCGCCGAGCATCATCGCGCTCCAGGAGGCAGCGCCCGATCTCGAGCACACCACCCCCCTGGGGCGCAAGTACGAGATCATCGAGGGGCGGAAGAAGATCACGAGCGCCTTCCTGAAGGAGCGGTGGAACGTGCAGGATCACTGGGGCACGGGCTCGCACAGGGCGCTCGTCGTGAAGGTCGACTCGACCACACGACAGAGCCGCCTGTGGGTCCACAACGTGCACATCGGCGCCCATCATAATTCGCCCGACAGCCGGCGAACCTTCGTGGGGGGCGAGCTCCTCGATGGCCTTCGCGACACCAGGAGCCGCGATCCCGACAGGTTCGAGCTGGTCATCGGCGATTTCAACCTTCATCCGTACGATGAGGCGATCACGAAGAAGGAACGACTCTGGGCGAATCGATCGCGCGAGTGGGCGCTGTCGCAGGGTCGTCGGCTGTGGACGAAGGACCGCCGGCCTCTGTTCAATGCGACATGGCCGCTGCTCGGGCGGTCCAAGCCGCCGTACGGGAGCTTCTATAGATCCAGCCTGGAGTCGGAAGGTGGCCCCTGGCTCGCCCAGGATCAGGCGCTCATGTCCGCCGACCTTGCGCTCGCCGACGCGCCGCAGGTGGACATCCTCGAGCATGCGAGGCTGCCTGGCCGCCCCGACCGGGAGGACCTGTGCAAGGGCCGGCTCCGCACCCCCAACAAGAAGGTCGGCTCGGACCACCTCCCCATCCTCATCAAGTTTCGGGCGAGGTGACCGCCTCCCCCGGCGGTTCAAACCTCACCACCGGCTCATCGCGCCGAGGTCGTGCACGTCGGCGCGGCCGGCTGCGCGCAGCGCCTCGGCGGCGCGGGCGCTGCGCATCCCGCTCCGGCAATAGACCACGATCGGCCGGCCCGCCGGGAGCTCGGCCATGCGGCGCGGGAGATCGTCCACCGGGATGTTCACGGCGCCCTCGATATGCCCCTCGGCGTACTCCTCGGGCGAGCGCACGTCGAGCAGCAGCGCGCCGGCCTCCACCAGCCGGTGCGCCTCGACCGCCTCGACATCGCCCGAGAACATGAAGAGCTTGCACCCGACCGCGATCGCGGCCGCGCCCAGGGCCAGAGCGATGATGGCGCGCCTCCGTCTCATGGCGGCCATCCTATCACGAAGCTCCCCTCGTGAGCCCCCATCCGCGCCCGAGCGCGACCGGCCGCCGCCGCGCTCTCCGTCGCCGCGGCCCCGGCTCGCGACCACATCCCCATCGCGACGCCCCCCCGCCCGCCGGCGCGATCAGTCCGCCCCCCGCCGTCATTGCGGAAAACTGCACAAGTCGAGGCCAGGTCCCTGCCGCCGGTGTATGCTCCGCCGTCGCCGTGCCCCCCGCGCCCGAGCCGCCCGCCCCCTGCCCGCTCTGCCAGCGGCCGAACCACCACCCCTCGGATCACCACCTCGTGCCGAAGTGCCGCGGCGGGAAGGTGACCGAGACCATCTGCCGCGACTGCCACCGCGGGATCCATGCGATGTTCACGAACAAGGAGCTCGAGCGCGCCTACAGCACCGCCGAGGCCCTGCTCGCGCACGAGGGCTTCCGCAGGATGGTGGAGTTCATCGCCCGCCAGGATCCGGGCGGGAAGGTCCACATGCGGCTCTCGAAGGACCGGCGCGCCCACCGGCGCAACGGCTGACGGCGCGCATCGAACGAGCGTCAGCGCTTCACCCGGCCGCCGGCCTCGGACTCGCGGAGCCAGGCCTTCGCCTCGTCGCTGAACACGTAGGTGTCCTGGCGGGCGCAGCCGGAGACCCGGTAGACGCCGCTCCCGATGTCGGACACCTCGAGCTTCTCCGGAGGACAATCGAAATCGCTCGCGGCGCGCTGGCGGAGCTGGGCTGTCGAGGCCCAGCAGCCGGTCAGCGCGGCGAGGGCGGCGAGGAGCAGGGCGGCGGGCGATCGACGCATGAATCGTCGATACCGGAGGGGGGCGCGACCGTCAAGCGGGCCCGGGGCGGCGTCACTGGAGGAGCTGCAGCTCCACGTCGACGGAGACGCGCTTGTCGCCGCGCAACAGCTCGACCTTCGCCTTCTCGCCGGGCTTTCTGCCGTCGAGCGCGTTGTAGAGATCGTCGTAATCGGCGACCGGGGCGCCGTTCACGCCGACGATCACGTCCCCGAGGGCGAGGCCGCGGTCGGTCTCGGTGATGCCCCGGACGCCGGCCTTCTCGGCGGCCCCGCCGGGGGCGACGCCGATCACCACGACGCCGCGGAGCCGGAGGCGGCGCTCCAGCCGCTGCGCGGGGTCGAGCTGGATCCCGAGGCCCACCTGCTCGGCCTTGCCGGTGCGGATGATCTGCGGGGCGATGCGGGCGATCGTGGTCGCGGGGACGGCGAAGCCGATCCCGGCGGACGTCCCGCTCTTCGAGAAGATCATCGTGTTCATTCCGATGAGCTGACCGCTCGAATCGAGCAGCGGGCCGCCGGAGTTCCCCGGGTTGATCGCGGCGTCGGTCTGGATCATGTCCCGGATCGTGACGCCGCCGGCGCCGTCGACCTGGCGGCCCAGGGCGCTGATCACGCCCGTCGTGAGCGTGTGATCCAGGCCGAAGGGATTGCCGATGGCGATCGCCTTCTGGCCGACCTCGAGCGGGACGCGCGCGGGGGCGACGCGGATCGGCTTGAGCAGCTCCTTCGGCGCGTCGATCTTGAGGACCGCGACGTCCTTCCTGGGCTCGACGCCCACGACCCCGGCGCTGAACGACCTCTCGCCCTGGAGGGTCACGATGAGCGCCTGGGCCCCATCCACGACATGGAAATTCGTGACAACATGGCCCTCTGTGTCCCAGATGAAGCCGGAGCCGGAGCCGGCGGGGACCTCGACGGCCGTGCCGTAGAAGCGGTCGAGGACCAGCCGCTTCTGGGTGACGAACACGGTCGAGGCGGCGACCTCGCGGAAGACGGCGATCGTGTTGCGCTCGTCCTCGATCCGGGCGCCGCTCGAGGGCGGCGCGACCGGGGGCTCGGGGCGCAGGGCGCCGTCAGGCGACCCGGAGCCCCGAATGTCGAACGGGGGCTCGGGGCGCAGGGCGCCGTCAGGCGACCCGGAGCCCCGAATGTCGAAC
>CAYQYG010000404.1:7100-8589 GCA_964421485.1 uncultured Polyangiaceae bacterium
GGGGGCTCGGGGCGCAGGGCGCCGTCAGGCGACCCGGAGCCCCGAACGTCGAACGAAGGCTCGGGCGCGACCGTGTCGGTGGAGGCGCCGGCGGGGGCGCCGCCGGTGGGGCGGGTGCCGCACGCCGGGAGGGCGACGGTGAGGGCGGCGGCGCAGGCGGCGAGGAGGGAGGTGCGTCTCATGGCGCGGGATCTATAGCCGCTCGCAGCCGCGGTGAAAGGGCCTCCTCGCCCCGGGCCGCCCGGAGCGGGGCGGATGCACGTCAATGAATGGATCGGTCAGACAACATCGCACTCGCGCGGCCACCGGCGCAGGGTCCCGGACGCCGATTCCAATCAATACGCTTGTATTCGTCGAGGGCCCGTGTCATGCTCGGCGGACCGATGCTCCCAGGACCCTCCTCGTGGGTGGTGCCGGACGCCGGGCCTCCGGCGGACCATAACCTCGGCGGCTACGAGCTCCTGATCCCCGTCGCGCACGGCGGAATGGGGACCGTGTGGGCGGCGCGGCCGTGGGGCGCGCGCGGGGCCGCGCGGCTCGTGGCCGTGAAGACGATGCTCCCGCGGCTGGCGGAGGATCCGCATTTCCAGCGCATGTTCCGTGTCGAGGCGGAGATCGCCTCGCGGATCCGGCACCCGAACGCGTGTCATATCCTCGAGCTCCGCGAGGAGCCGGGGCGGGGGCTCAGCCTGGTGATGGAATGGGTCGAGGGCTCGTCGCTCCAGACGCTCCTCGACGCCTGCCGCGCGCGGAAGGGGCGCGTGCCCTGGGGCGTCGCGGCGCGCATCGGCGCGCAGGCCGCGATGGGGCTCCACGCCGCGCACGAGCTCCGCGACGACCGCGGCGCGCGCATCGGCGTCGTCCACCGGGACGTGTCGCCGCACAACCTGCTCGTCTCGTCCCGCGGCGCCGTCAAGATCATCGATTTCGGGATCGCCAAGGCGGTGGAGCGCACCGATAACCCGACCACCGTGAGCGGGCAGATCAAGGGGAAGGTGCGGTACCTCGCGCCGGAGCAGGCCCGCGCGGAGTCGATCGATCACCGGGCCGACATCTTCTCCCTGGGCATCGTGCTCTATCAGCTCGTGACCGGCGCGCACCCGTTCGATGCGGGCCACGACCTCGCGACCATGCGGCGCATCGTGGTGGCGGAGCCCGCCGCGACGCCGGCCGAGGCGGTGCCCGGCTGCCCGCCCGCGCTCAGCGCGGTGATCATGAGGGCGCTCGCGAAGGAGCGGGACGATCGATTCGCCTCCATGGCCGAGCTCGCCGGCGCGCTCTCCGCGATCGCCGAGGAGCTCCGGGTGGGCGACGGGGAGGTGGTGAGCTTCATCCAGGACGCGGTGGGCGTCCGGATCGCCGCGCGGGCGGCCAAGATCGAGGAGGCGGCCCGCATCGTCGACGAGGAGGCCGCGCGCGCGGCGGAGGGGCCGGCGCGGGTGCTCGGCGGGGCAGCGCGGGCGCCCGTTGGAGCGGCGCGCGCGGCGGG
>CAYQYG010000405.1:0-4608 GCA_964421485.1 uncultured Polyangiaceae bacterium
ACCCCCGACGGCCGCGCGATCCTCGTCGCGCTCGGCGGCGGCGCCCGCGGCCGCGGCGCCGAGACGGCGGTGATCACCGGCGATCCTCCCGCGCTCGGCGCGCGCCTCGCGACCGGCCCCGGATCCGTCGCCGTCGCCGCCGGCGCCCACCGCGCCGCCGTCGCCTCGTTCTGGGGGCGCACGATCTCGGTCCTCGATCGCCGCTGAGCGCCGGTGCAGAAGCTGCGGGCAGGCGCGCACTTTCGATGGCGCGCCTCCGCTCGTGGTCGCCTCCTCCGGCGGGTGCGCTCCGGTGCGCAGCGGCGACGACCGCCCAGATCCAGCGGAAGATCAGCCCTCCGGCTCCGGAGCGGATCCTCTGGCGCGGTCCTCCCGGGATCCGAGCCTCGCTGGCACCTGGCTTGCAAAAGTCGAGGTCGCCGTGTCCGGAGGGGGGGCCCAACCCCGGAGTGTCCATGCCTCTCTTGACCGTTGCCACAGCGTCGGCGGACCTCGAGCCCGAGCGCGCCGAGAGCGCCGGCGCCACGCACACGATGCGGGTCGAGCTGTCGCCGCGGCTCGTGATGCTGGTGCTGGGTCGCGAAGCGCCGAGCCACGCCGACTGGCGCGAGAGCGTGGCCAGCATCGAGCTGTCGATCGCCTGCCACGTGCCGATCCTGATCGTGAGCCACGGCGCGAGCCCGACGCCCTTGCAGTCGCAGCTCCTTGGCCGGTGGCTCGCGCGCACGCGCGGCGCGATCGTGTCGGATCACGCCGAGGTCGCGGCCGCGCTCGACTGGGCGATCGGCGTCCCGGTGTTCGCGATGTCCGACCTCGACGACGCGCTCGCCCACGTCGGCCTCCCGCGCGAGCTGCACCGCTCGACGATGCGGCGGGCAGAGCAGATGTACCGGGACATCGTCGGCTCCGCGCCGGACGCGGCCGCGGCGGGGCACGACTCCGCGCCGCCGTCGAGCGAGCCGCCGTCGAGCGTGTGGCGCCGGCGCGCGTCGGCGCTGATCTAGTCTCGCGCTTCCGAGGTCTTGCCGGGGCCACGGTGCCGAGCGTTGGGGGATCGCTCCGCCGGCTCCCGGCCTGTATCCACGCCCAAACGGGGCCGCGGGGCGCCCGATCGCGCCGGCGGGTCGTCCCCGCGCGTCACGCGCACGCGCGGGCCGAAGTGCCCTATCCTGGCGCGCGGGGAAACATGCCCAAGCCCGTCCGCACCTCGCCGCTCCGTCCCGAGCTCTCGGATCGCCCCCGCGCCCCTCGCCGCCTGGCGCCCTGGCTCGCGGTCGTCGTGTGCGCCGTCTTCGCGGGCTGCGGCCTGTCCACCTTCGGCACCAAGGACACCCCCGCGGGCCAGCCCTGCGCCGCAGCCTCCCAGTGCGACGACCACAACCCCTGCACGATCGACACCTGCGGC
This sequence comes from uncultured Polyangiaceae bacterium, assembly GCA_964421485.1. Taxonomy (GTDB): domain Bacteria; phylum Myxococcota_A; class Polyangia; order Polyangiales; family Polyangiaceae; genus CAYQYG01. The sequence continues at coordinate 1,406 of CAYQYG010000405.1, forward strand.
ACGGACGGCGTCTGCGCCGCGGAGGCCGCGCCCGACGGCGACGCCGCCGAGCAGATCGCAGGCGACTGCCGATCGAACCGCTGCGTGGCCGGCGAGGTCATCGAGCAGCCCAACGACGCCGACGTGCAGGACGACGGCGACAGCTGCACGGCGGACACCTGCAGCGACGGGCAGCCGTTCAACACCGCGGTGCCCGACGGCACCGCCTGCTTCCAGGGCGACGCGCAGGGCGTGTGCACCAACGCCGCGTGCGTCGTCGCCTGCGGGCCCGGCCTCCCGGACTGCGACGACGGCAACCCGTGCACGGACGACGCCTGCGACGTGGTCGCGGGCCAGTGCGCCTTCACCGCGCTGCACGGCGTGCCCGTCCCCGGGTTCACCGAGCCCGCCGGCGACTGCGGCTTCCGGCTGTGCGTGGACGGGGTGAGCACCAAGCTGCTCGACGCGACGGATCTCCCGGTGACCGCGAACGACTGCGATGACGAGCAGTGCAACGGCGGCGTGCCGGCCAACCCGCCGCTCGGCCTCGGCACGCCGTGCGCCACCTCCGGCGGCAGCGTGTGCGACGGCCAGGGCGCGTGCGTGGAGTGCAACGCGCCCGCCGACTGCACGGGCCTGCCCGCCGACAGCGAGTGCAGCCAGCGGACGTGCGTGAACCACGTCTGCGGGCAGGTGCTGACGCCGATCGGCACGCCGCTCACGACGCAGACGCCGGGCGACTGCCAGCGCGTGGAGTGCGACGGCCAGGGCGCGACGATGAGCGTCATCGACGACACCGACGTGCTCGATGACAGCAACGAGTGCACGACGAACGGCTGCGCGAACGGCGTCCCGACGCTCGTGAACGTGCCGCTGAACGACCCCTGCGGCGCGAACGGGATGCTCTACTGCAACGGCGACGGGGCGTGCGTCGGCTGCACGGCCGTGGAGCAGTGCGGCGTCGCCACGTTCTGCCACGCGTACGATTGCAACGCGCAGCAGCAGTGCGTCGACGTCTTCACCGCCGCCGGCACCGCGCTGCCGGGCGCGCAGCAGGTCGCGGGCGACTGCAAGGAGAACCGCTGCAACGGCACGGGATCGGTCATCTCCGTCAACGTCAACGATCCCAACGTCGATGGGAATGCCTGCACGCAGGACCTGTGCTCGAACGGCGTCGCGTCGAACCCGCCGACGGCCCTCGACTCGGCCTGCACGCTGCCCGGCGGCGCCGCAGGCTACTGCGACGGCGCGAGCGCGTGCGTCCAGTGCAACAGCGCCTCGCAGTGCCCGGGCGCGACCCAGTGCGTGGTCGCGACGTGCGCGGCCCACCTCTGCGGGACGATGAACGTCGCCGACGGCACGCCGCTGCCCGATCCGACGCCCGGCGACTGCATGCGGCCGGAGTGCCAGGGGGGCGCGGCGGTGAGCGAGCCCTTCTCGCTGGACCTGCCGGACGACGGCCTCCAGTGCACCGCCGACTCGTGCAACGGCGGCACGCCCACGTTCGCGCCGGAGCCCCTCGGGACGATGTGCTCGCAGAGCGGCGGCCAGCAGTGCGACGGCCTGGGCGCGTGCAAGAAGGTCCCGGGCACCGGCTGCGTCGGCGCAGGCGAGTGCCTGAGCGGCTTCTGCGCCGACGGCGTCTGCTGCGACGCCGCGTGCACCGGGGACTGCGTCGCGTGCAGCGCGGCCGGCGTCTGCCAGCCCCTGGGCTCCGGCACGCAGGACACCTGCCCCGCGGGCAGCGTCTGCAACGGCATGGGCGCCTGCAAGGCCGTCAACGGCCAGATCTGCGGCGTCGGTGGCGACTGCCTGAGCGGCTCCTGCGCCGACGGCGTCTGCTGCAACGAGGCGTGCACCGGCGCCTGCCACGCGTGCAACATCGGCGGCAACCTCGGGACCTGCGTCGCGGCCGCCGAGGATTTGCAGGACACGTGCGCGGCGAACCAGGTCTGCAACGCCGGGACGTGCAAGCTGGTGAACGGCCAGGCGTGCGCCGGCGGCGCGCAATGCGACAGCGGGATCTGCGTCGACGACGTCTGCTGCGGCGCCGCGTGCACCGGCGCGTGCCAGGCCTGCGACGTGGCGGGCAGCCTCGGGACGTGCGTACCGGCGGCCGACGGCCAGCAGGACCTCTGCGCGATGGGACAGGTCTGCAGCGCCGGGGCGTGCAAGGGGGTCGACGGCCAGTCGTGCAACGACGGCGCGCAGTGCCTGAGCGGGCTCTGCGTCGACGACGTCTGCTGCGGCACCGCGTGCGACCAGGCGTGCCAGGCCTGCGACGTGGCGGGCAGCCTCGGGACGTGCGTTGCGGCCGCCGAGGGTCAGCAGGACTCGTGCCCCGTGGAGCTGGTCTGCAACGCCGGGACGTGCAAGCTGGTGGACGGCCAGGCGTGCAACGACGGCGCGCAATGCGACAGCGGGATCTGCGTCGACGGCGTCTGCTGCGGCACCGCGTGCGATCAGGGCTGCCAGGCGTGCGACGTGCCCGGCAACCTCGGGACGTGCACCATCCTCGCGGGCCAGCAGGACTCGTGCGCCGCGGGGGAGGTCTGCACGGCGGCGGGCACCTGCAAATTCGTGAACGGCCACGCGTGCAACGACAACGGCGAGTGCGCGGTGGGCCTCTGCGTGGACGGCATCTGCTGCAACAGCGCCTGCACCGGCCCGTGCCAGACGTGCGACGTCCCGGGCCTCGAGGGCGTGTGCTCGCCGGACCCGGCGCTCCAGGGGTCGCAGGACCTCTGCCTCGCCACTCAGGCCTGCGACGCGACCGGCGCCTGCAAGGCCCTGAACGGGGCCCTCTGCCCCGGTGGGGACGGCGACTGCGCGAGCGGCTTCTGCGCCGACGGGGTCTGCTGCAGCTCTGACTGCACCGGCGCGTGCATGGCGTGTGACGTCCCGACCCTCGAGGGCACCTGCTCACCGGACTCGACGCTCCAGGGGATGCAGGACCTCTGCCCCGCCACCCAGGCCTGCGACGCGGCCGGCGCCTGCAAGGCCGCCACGGGCGAGCCGTGCGCGGACCACCCCGATTGCGCCAGCGGCGTCTGCACCGCGAACGTCTGCGAATAGCGAAGCGCCACCTCAGGCGCCGCGCCCGCCCGCGTCCGCGCCCGTATCCGTGCCCGCGTCCGTGTCCGCGCCCGTATCCGCGCCCGCGCCCGTGTCCGCGCCCGTGTCCGCGCCCGCGCCCGCGCCCGTGTCCGTATCCGCGCCCGTGT
>CAYQYG010000405.1:4708-8464 GCA_964421485.1 uncultured Polyangiaceae bacterium
TGTCCGCGCCCGCGCCCGCGCCCGTGTCCGTATCCGCGCCCGTGTCCGCGCCCGCTCGCGTGGCCGGGCCCGCCCTTACTTCCGCGCCCGCTTCCGGGCCTTCGCCGGGGCCCCCTTCGGCTTGACCGCCGGCGGCGCGGCCTCGTCGTCCTCCTCGGTCACCGGCTCCTCGTCGTCCGGCCATAGCAGGGACAGGGCTCATCCAGAATATGCCAGCCGCCGGGCCCACCCCTGCCGATGTCGAACGGTCCCACCAGCTCGCCGCCGAGCCGCGAGGCCGTTCGCGCGTGGGGGATCGCGGGCCGCGGGAACACGTGCAGCACGCCGTGGATGATCTCCGCCACCTTGCTGGGTGGGACCGCCTCGAGATCGGCGTACGTCGCGCGGCGCGGCTTCCCCATCGCCGCGAGGCTGCCCCGAACGCCGGCCGGATGCAACGCGCGGCGGGCGCGCCGGTCGCGTCTCCGGGCTCCGGGGCCTACGCCCGCCTCAGGGCGCCTCGCCCTTCAGCTGTTGCAGCGCCGTCGGCCCCTTGGGCGTGGGCTCCTCGCCGTGGTTGCGGATGTAGCGAAAGCAGCGGTGCAGCCCCTCCTTCAGGGAGCGCAGCGTCTCGATGTCGCCGATGTCCACCCCGCTCGCCACCAGCGTCTGGGCGACCTCGGGGCGCATGCCCGTCAGCACGCAGTAGGAGCCCATCAACCGCGACGCGTTCACCATCCGCACGATGTGCTGCGCCGTCATCGTGTCGACCACGCTCACGCCCGTGATGTCGATGATCACGCAGCTCGCCCCGCGCTCCTCGATGCGCGCGAGCAGCCGCTCCGTCATCTCCGCCGCCCGCTGCGTGTCGACCACCCCGACGATCGGCAAGGTCAGGATGTCGTCCCAGAGATCGATGATCGGCGTCGACAGGTCCCGGATCGCGAGCTGCTGCCGCTCGATGAGCAGCCGCTGCTGCTCCTGCGACGCCCGGAGCTGCTGCGCGGCCTGGAGCTCCTTCAGGAACACCCCGAAGATCCCCTCGAGCTCGCCGAAATCGTCCTCCATCGGCGCGCCGAGCAGGCCCTGCGCCTCCTCGAGGGCCTCCACCGACGCGTACGACAGCGCCTCGATCAGGCGCCGGAGCCGCGCGACGGGGATGGTGATCGTTTCCTTCTCTTCGCTCATCGGCTGAACCCCATGCCCTTCGCCCTCGGGCCCCCGCGCGTCAAGGCCATGGTGCCCTCCCACGCGCTCGCTCGGCAAGTCACAACTCGAGCGATCGAGGCCCCGCCCACGCGCCGCGGTCACGCGCTCGCTCCGGCGTGCCGCGGTGAGGTGAGGTAAATTCCCGCGCATGCGCGCCCTCCTCCCGCCGCCACGCCGGAGACCCACCGTCCCGCGAGCGGGCGCCGCCCTCCTCGCGCCGGCCCTCCTCGCCGCCTCGGCCCCCGCCTCCGCGAACGGCCGCTACCCGGCCGCGGGCCTCATCGCGGCCGACCCGTCGGACAGCGCGCACCTCGTCGTCCGCGCCACGTACGGCGTGCTCTCGACCCGCGACGCCGGCGCCGAGTGGCGCTGGACCTGCGAGCCCGCCGTCGGCTTCGGCGGCTACGAGGATCCGATGATCGCGATCCTCCAGGGCGGCACGCTCGTCGCGGGCGTGTTCAAGGGCCTCTCGTCCAGCGCGAACGGCGGCTGCGACTGGGACTTCGCCGGCGGCGGCCTCGCGGACCGCTACGTCACTGACCTCTCGGCCGAGCGCGGCGATCCCTCGCGCGCCGTGCTCGTGGTCTCGAACGGCATCGGCAACGGCCAGTTCCGCACGCAGCTCTGGGAGACCGCCGACGGCGCCGCGTCGTGGACCCAGGCCGGCGCCGACCTGCCGCTCGATCTCCTCGCGTTCACGGTCGACGTCGCGCCCTCGGATCCGTCGCGCGTCTACGTGAGCGGCCGCTCCGGCGCCCCCGGGTACGCGGGCTCCCTCCAGCGCAGCCCCGATCGAGGCCAGACCTGGGACCCGCTCCCCATCCCCGGCACCGACGGCCAGCACCTCGCCTTCATCGGCGCGATCGACCCCGCGGACCCCGACGTGATCTACGTGCGCATCGACGGCGATCCCACCGACTCGCTGATCGTCTCGAAGAACGGCGGCCAGACGTTCGACCCGATCTTCGAGGGCACCGGCGATCTGCTCGGCTTCGCGCTCTCGCCGGACGGCTCGAAGGTGCTCGTCGGCGGCCCGCAGGACGGCCTCTGGCGCGCGCCCGCCTCCACGCTCCAGTTCGAGAAGATCGCCGACGTCGGCGCACGCTGCCTGACGTGGACCGCCGAGGGCGTGCTCGCGTGCGGCGACGAGTTCACCGACGGCTTCACCGCAGGCAAGTCGGTCGACGACGGCGTCTCGTTCACGCCGATCTTGCACCTCGACTCGCTCTGCGGCCCGCTCGTCTGCGACGCCGGCAGCGACGTCGCGTCGATCTGCACCGACCTCTGGGGCGCGACGGAGCTCATGGTCGGCGCGCAGGAGTGCGGCGGCGCGGGCGCCGGCGGCGGCGGCGGCTCCGAGGCCCCGCCCGACGGCCCCGGCGGCTGCTCCTGCCGCGCGGGCGCCCTTGCCGGGCAGCCCGCGTGGATCCTGATCGCCGCCGCGGGCGCCGCTGCGACCGCGCGCCGCCGCTACCGCCGCGGCTCGGTGATCACCACGACGCGGTGATCCCGCGACAGCACGTCCCTCGCCGCCGCGCGCACGTCGTCCACGCTCGCCGTCGCGACCGCGGCGAGCGTCCGGTCCACCTCGGCGAGGCGCGCCGCCTTCAGCGCGCCCGCGGACGCCGCGCGGAGCCGCTCCTTCTCCAGCCCGGCGGTGAGCAGCGCCCGGGCTGCGCCCAGCTCCTCGGGCGAGGGCCCCGCGCGCCCGAGCTCGTCGAGCACCGCGGCCAGCGCCGCGTCGGCCTCGGCCGCGTCGTGGGGCACCGCGGGCACCACCTCGATCGCGGCGACGCTCCCGCGCCGCCCGAGCTCCAGCACCCCGCGCACGCGCGCCGCCACGCGCCGATCCAGCACGAGCGCGCGCTGCGCCCGGCCGATCTTGCCGTGCACCAGCACCGCGACCGCGAGCCGCGTCGCCCCCTCGGCCGCGTCGCCCCGCGGCGGCGCGATCCAGCCGACCAGGAGCCGCGGCGACACCACCCCGGCCGCCACCGCGCGCCGGTCCTCGTGCGGGTGCGGGCCGAACGGCGCGCCCGCGCCGATCCCGAACGAGCCCAGCGCGCGCGCGACCGCGCCGTCGAGCGCCGCCCGCTCCACCGCGCCCCGGACCGTGATCGTGATCCGCGCCGAGGACCGCGGCACGTGCTCCGAGAACAGGAGCTCCGCGCCCGGCGAGAGCGGCCCCGCCAGCACCGCCCCCGCCTGCGGGTGGCCCTCCGGGAACAGCGCCTCCGACAGCGCGATCCAGCTCGCCCCGTACGGCATCCCCTCGAGCATCGGCCGCCGCGCCGCGGCGAGCCGGCGCCGCAGCGCCAGGTCGGCCTCGGCCCCGCCCGACGTGAGCGCGGACAGGCGCTCCACGGCCCTCGCCACCCCGCGGTCGAGCGCCGCAGGCGGCGCGGTGATCGCGGCCGTCGCGAAGCGCTCCTTGCTCTCCCGGAAGCCCGTGCGCGTCTGCTCGAGCAGATCCACCCGCGCCGTGATCTCCAGCTCCTCCGTGGCCGCCGGGATCCGCTCCACCGCGACCGCCTCGTCCAGCACCCACCGCTCGGCCGCGGCGGCGAC
>CAYQYG010000406.1:0-8427 GCA_964421485.1 uncultured Polyangiaceae bacterium
CCTCGCGGCGCCCGCGCGCGCGCAGCGCGGCCAGCGCGCGCAGCCCGCGCCGTCCGCCGCGCCGGTCGCGCCGGAGTCCTGGGCCGGCCAGCTCGAGACCCTCTCCAGGTGGCTCGAGCAGCGCCGCGCCGGCGCGCGCTGCTCCGAGCGCTGCTTCACGCTCGACCGGCTGCGGATCACGGGCGCGGTCGGCGAGGGGCCGCTCCGCTTCGAGCTGACGGGCGGGGTGCTCGCGGACGGCTCGGTCGCGGTGCCGCTCTTCGGACCGCCCGCGCACGTGCGCGTGGAGTCCGCGACCATCGGCGGAGGCGCGCGCGCCGGGGACGCGGACGGCGAGCCCGCCGCGATCGGCTTCGAGGGCGATCGCTACTTCCTCTGGACCTCGGCGCGCCGCTTCACGCTGCGGGGCACGATCGCGATCGAGGGCGATCTCGCGCTCCAGATCCCGGGCCCGCTGAACACCCTCGAGGCCGATGTGACCGGCGGCGCCGTGGTCGAGGGCGCGCGCCTCTCCGGGCTCGCCGGCGCCACGATCCACTTCAGCCGCGACGGCGGCGCGTCGGCGCAGGCCGCCGGCCCCACGGTCTTCCAGCTCTCGCGCGCGGTGCGCGTCGGCCGCGAGATCGGCTTCGAGTACCGCCTCGTCATGCGCTCGGGCAAGGACCTCGGCGTGGTCCGCCTGCCGCTCGCGTACGGCGAGAAGGTCCTCGACGTCGCCGGCGCCGCGGGCTGGCGCGTGGAGGGCGAGGAGCTCGTCCTGCCGACGTCGGGCCGCACCGCGGAGATGACCGTCACCGGCTCGCTCGCCAGGGTCTCCTCCTTCACCCCCGACGCGCGCTCCGCGTACGAGTGGTGGCTGCTCGAGTCCGACCCCGAGCACCGGGTGATCGTCAAGGGCGACGCCCGCCAGGTCGACTCCGCCGAGTCGCCCATCCCGCGCACGCAGGCCACCTCGCGCCTCTTCCTCGTCCAGAAGGGCCAGCGCGTCGAGGTCTCGGTGCAGCCGCTGGCGAGCGTCGAGGTGCTCGCCGCCGTCGTGCGCAGCCACCAGCGGATGGTCGTGCTCACCGAGCGGGGCGACCTCGTCGCCGACGACACGCTCTCCTACGAGAACAACGGCATCGACTACCTGCTCTACACGCCCGGCGGCCGCCCGATCTACCTGGCCACGGACACGAAGGCCGAGCGGATCATGCACCAGGGCGAGGCGAAGGACGAGGTCCTCGTCCCGCTCCAGACCGGCAGCCACTCGGTGCGCCTGCAGTCGCTCGCCCAGTCGGTGGTCAAGCCGCTCGGCGGCGCCGTGGAGCTGCCGATGCCCAGCTACCCGATCACCGCGAGCAGCGTCGCGCTGACCGTCGGCCTCCCGGAGCGGGTCGTGCCCGTCGCGCTGCTCGGCGGCGATCGCCCCGTGTGGCTCGTCGACGGCGGCGACGCCTTCGCGATCGCGCTCGGCTTCGGGGTCGGCTGGGTCGCCGTCCGCCCCGGCCCCGACGCGCCCCGCCCCCGCGCGCGGCGCCTCCGCGCGCTCGGCGGGGTCGTGCTCGGGAGCCTCTGGCTCATCGCGCCCGGCGCCTACGCCGCGGCGCTGGTCGCGCTGGGCGCGGCGTTCGCGGTCTGGCTGCTCGGCCGCCTGCTGACCGGCGCGCGCCGCTTCGCCGCGATCGTCGCGCTGCTCGGCGCCGCCGGCCTCGTCGGCCTCGTCGTGGTCGCCGCCTTCTCGACGCGGGGCGCGCAGAGCCGCGCGCCGTCGCGCGACTGGGCCCCCTCGTCCCCCTCCGTCCCGCGCGAGCCGGCGAGCGACGTCGGCGGGGCCAGCAAGATCGCCGATCCGTCGCTCGGCAACTACCTCGCTCAGAACGCGCAGGGCGGCGTGCTCCAGGGCGTCACGCCCGTCGCGCTCTCGCTCCCGAGCTACGCGCGCGCCGTGCACGTCAGCCGCGAGATCGTCACCCGGGACCGCCCCTTCCGCCCGACGCTCGTCTACCTCACCTCCACGGCGACCTGGCCGCTCGCGCTGCTCTGGCTCGCCGGCGCCGCCCTGCTCGCCGCGGCCCACCGGGCCTCGATCGCGGCCGTGTACCGCCGCGCCGCCGAGCGCCTCGCCCGGCGCCCCGAGGAGCCCGCCGAGCCGCCGGCGCCCGAGGCGCCGTGACCGATCCCAGCCGCGCGCGCCGCCGGCGGCCGGCTCATCCCGCACGGCGAGGAGACTCCTTCAAGAGAAATCCTGCAGCCCTCCCTGGGGGAGCGCCCGCCGGGTGGGCGGCGCCGATCCGGGCGGCCGGAGCGCCGGATGGATCAGCGTGACGCCGTGGCTCGACAGGAGCGCAACTCCTGCGCCCATGGCTGAATCACGTGATTGTCGATTGATTATTTTCTCACCCCGGGGAAAAGCGCATGTGTATGCTGGCTCGCCTCGTCGCGCCCTATCGCGAGGAGCGACGGCATTGGCTCGATTGCGCCGTGCAGCGCCCGGCCGGGCGGCGGTATCGCACCGCCGCGCGGCCGTGCTCCATCTGGCATTCACGAGAACGGGGAGATCCTCATGAGACAGCTCGTCATCTCCGGTCGCATCATCGATCATGCCGCCGCGCGCGGCCTGCCTGGACTGCGGATCGAGGCCTGGGACCGGGAGCGGCGCTGCCCCGACCTGGTCGCCTGCGCGATCACCGACGACGACGGCGGCTTCCACCTATCCGTCTCCGAGCAGCACATCCTGGAGCTATTCGGCGATCACCTCCCCGAGCTCACCTTCCGTATCTTCTCCGGATCGACCCTCCTGTCCGACGCCCCGAGCGGCGCGGTATGGCACCTGGGCGCGCCGCAGCCCGCGCTCCGGATACGCCTCGATCCCGGAACCTCGGTCCCCGGCGGGCCGGCTCCGGCGCCCTTCGTCGTCCGGGGCAGGGCCGCCCACGCGCTCACGGGCCCGGCGCCGGGCGTCCGCGTACGAGCCTTCGATCGGAGGCTCTCCACCGGCGGCCCACGCGAGATCCTGCTCGGCGAGACCACGACCGACGCGCGGGGTCATTACCACGTCGCATATGCGATCCCGGACGGCGCGCCGGGCCTCGGACCGACCCTCGTCGTCCGCGCATTCGATCCGGAGGGCACGCAGCTCGCCGAGTCCCCGGTCCTTTGCTGCGCCGCGCCCGTCGCCACGCTCGATCTCGCCCTCGGCGGCGGCGCCTGGGCCGGTCCCTCCCACCACGAGCGGCTCATGGGCCGCCTCGCCCCGCACCTGACCGAGGCCGAGATCCAGCTCGCCGATCTGAGCGGCGAGGCCGCTCTTCAGCTCGCCTGCCGCGCCGGCCTCGAACGAAACGAGCTGACCTGGCTCCATACCGCTGCCCGGCTCGCCGGCCCCACCGGCGTCCCGCCCGAGCTCTTCTTCGCGCTCGCGAGCCAGGGGATGCCGCTCGACCTCCCGGCGCTCCTCCCTCACGGCCACGAGGCGCTCGCCGCGGCGCTGGACCGCGCGCTCGCCGCCAATGCGGTCTCGCCCGCCCTCGCCTCCGCGCTCCGGGCGGCCATTCCCCTCCTGCTCTCGAAGACCGTCGATGCCGCCCTCGCGCAGCCCGCGGAGCCGGGCGGGATGACGCCGGGCGCGGTCCTCGCTGCCGGCCTCCAGCCCATCGAGATCCAGCGGCAGCTGCTCGCGCTCTACCAGGGCAATCCTGCGGACCCCGCCGCATTCTGGCGGATGGCCCACGAGCTCTTCGAGTCGCCGGACGTCACCCTCGATCTCAAGCTGAGCGCGCAGCTCGGCCTCTTGACCCAGGGCAACCTGCCGCTCCTCGCCGAGCTCCGGCAGCTGCGCAGCGAGGGCCGGATCGGCGCCTTCGCGGACCTGATCGACGTCACGGACGAGGAATGGCGCGCCCTCCTCCTCGCGGCCGGAGGGGCGCCCACCATCCCCTCGCACGTCACCGGCGCGACCGACGACGAGCGCGTCGCGCGCTACCTGACCGGCATCCTCGAGCCGCTCCGGCTCGCGTTCCCGGATCGATACCTCCGGCGTGAGCTCCAGAATGCCTCGGCCTCCGGCGGCCCGGTGCGCCCGGCGACCGCTCAGCTCCTCACCAATGTCCCCGATCTCGACGTCCGCGGGGTCCGCCTCGATCAGGCGCTCGCGGACATCGGCGAGAGCGCGTTCGACGGCATCCCGGAGGCGGAGAGGCCGATCGCCGTCGAGCAGCTCAAGGCGATCCAACGCCTCTCCCGCGTCACTCCCCGCGCGGAGTCCGTCGTCGCATTGCTGGGCGCTGGATTCGGCTCCGCGCAGCGCGTCGCCCGCGAGCCGGTCGCGCGCTTCGTCCGCCGCTTCGCCGGCGCCCTCGGCGGCGAGGCGCAGGCGAGGCTCGCGCACGCCCAGGCCCGCCACCACGCGGCCGCCGCGCAGATGGCGCACGTCGCGCTCCGCCAGGCCGCCGCCGACCCCGCGCCCTGGGCCCTCACCGGCGGCCCGCCCGCGGAGGCGCCCCCCGATCTGACGAGCCTCTTCGGCCCGCTGGATCTCTGCGATTGCGCTCATTGCCAGTCCGTCTACAGCCCGGCCGCCTACCTCGTCGATCTGCTCCAGCTCCTCGACTTCGATCCCGGCGGCTCCACGCGCCCCCTCGACGTGCTCTCCGCGCGGCGCCCGGATCTGCAGCGCATCCTCTTGACCTGCGCGAACACCAATACCTCCATTCCCAGCATCGATCTCGCCAACGAGGCCCTCGAATCCTACATCAAGGTGCGCTTCGTCGACGGCGGAGATCCCGCCGCGGCGCTCCCGGCCCGCGACACCGGAGACGCCACCGCCGCCGAGCTCCGCGCCGTCCCGCAACACGTGCTGGATGAGACCTACTCCCGGCTGGCCCGAGAGGTGTTCCCGCCGGAGCTCCCCTTCGATCGCCCGCTGCGCGTCGAGCGCGCCTACCTCGCCCACCTGGGCACCTCGCGGCGGCAGGTGATGGAGACGTTCCGGCGCGGCGGCCAGCCGGCCGCCGCTGAGCTCACGGCCGAGGTGCTCGGCCTCTCCGCCGTCGAATACCGGATCCTGGCCGGCCTGCCGCTCGACCCGCCCCGGCAGCTCCGGGAATTCTATGGATACGAGGCCGACAGCGTTACCGTGCATGACGCCGCGACCGGGCAGGACGTCGTCGAGACCTGGCAGCAGCACGTCGCCCGCGTCCCGGAGCTGCTCCGCCGGATGGGCATCGGCCACGCCGATCTCGTCGATCTCGTGGAGACCTGGTTCGTGAACCGCAACCAGTCGGACCCCGCCCAGCGCATGGCGCTCGAATCGGACACATCCGAGCACGACCTCGCGCGGACCCGGCTCACGCACCTGACCGACGCCGCCCTGCACCGGATGCACCGCCTGCTCCGGCTCCGGCGGTGCCTCGGCGGGAGCCTCGCCGACCTGGACCGCGCGCTCTTCGCGCTGGGCGCCGGCGACATCGACGAGATCGCGCTCCGCAAGCTCGCGGACATGAAGCGCGTGTCCGGCGCGCTCGGCCGCCCCTTCCCCGAGCTCCTGCCGCTCTGGTCCGATATCGACACGTGGGGCAAGGACGCGCTCTACCTGCGCCTCTTCCAGAACCGGGCCCACGCCCGGCCCGAGGAGCTCTCTGCCTTCGCGCTCGCCTATCCATTCGACGACCCGGAGATCAAGGACGGCGCCGTCCTGCCGGCGATCGCGCCTCCGGGCGCCCTGCTCGGGCAGCACGACGCGGTCCTCCTCGCCGCGCTGCGGATCAACAGCTCCGACCTGGCGCGCCTGTGCGCCCGGCTCGGCCTCACCGCCGGGGCGCCGCTCGACATCGCGGCGCTCTCCGCGCTCCATCGCCATGCCCTCCTCGCCAGGCTGCTCGGCCTGCGCGTGCCCGAGCTGCTCGCGCTCCTCGATCTGACGGCGCCGGAGCAGGGCGGCGCGCCCGAGCGGGACCCATTCCAGCCCCACGACCCCGCCGGCGCCGTCGCATTCGTCGAGGCGGCGCGCAAGGTGCAGCGCTCCGGCTTCAAGGTGGCGGACCTCGATTACCTGCTCCGTCACCGCGAAGGCGCCGGACGGAGCCCTGCCCCTGTGCCTGCCAGGATCGACGCCGTGCTCGCGAAGATCAAGTCGGGCCTCGCGAGCCTCGCGGCGACCGCGCCGATCCCGGGCGATCCCGCGACGGAGGAGCTCGAGGTGCGCCTCGTCGTCGAGCACCTCGCGGACGCCGTGAAGCTCGACGTCTCCCTCACCACCGCGCTCCTCGGGTCGATCCTGGAGTCGCGCGTGCACGCGGGCAGACCGATGACCGACGACTTCCTCGCGCTCGCCTCGGCCGATCCCGGGCCAGCCCACGCCGAGGGCTTCGAGCTCCTCCACAAGGCCGCGCTGCTCATCCGCGGCTTCGGCCTCGGCGAGCGGGAGGTCCTCTATTTCCTCGGCAAACGCGCCGACGATTTCGGCAAATTCAATTTCAACGCGCTGCCCCTCTCCCCCGTCGCCGGCGCGGCGGGCGCCTGGCTCGCGCGCTGGGAGCGGCTCGCCGACGTCGTGCGCCTCCGCGCCGCCCCCCGCCGCGACCCGAGCTGGCTCATCGAATACTTCGAGCCCCCGGTCCCCGCGGGCCAGGATCCGGTCCCGCACCTCCTCGGCGCCCTCGCCGATCTCACCGGCTGGGACGGCGCCGTCCTCGCCTCGCTGGCCGGCCCCACGGGCCTCGATCTCCAGGAGGCCGACCTCCGCACCGAGCAACGCCTGCTCGACCTCTCCGCCTGCGTCTCCCTCGCAGCCCGGCTGGGCGTCTCACCGGACACCCTGTTCGCCTGGGCCACCACACAGCCCACGGCCGAGCAGGCGCGCGCGGTGGTCCAGGCCGCCCGGGCGCGCGTCCTGTCGGGCGGCGGCGCGCGGGAGGAGCAATGGCTCGAGGCGGCCCGCGCCCTCAATGACCGCCTGCGCGAGGCGCAGCGCTCCGCCCTCGTCGCCTTCCTCCTGCCGCGGCTCGCCGCCGAGGGCATCACCGGCGAGGACCAGCTCGTCGAGCATTTCCTCATCGACACCCAGACGAGCGCGTGCGCGGCCACCTCCCGCATCAAGCAGGCCATCTCGTCGGTGCAGCTCTTCATCCAGCGCTGCCTGCTCGGCCTGGAGCGGCCCCTCGTGGATCCGGAGAGCATCGACGCCGGCCAGTGGGCCTGGCGCCGGAGCTATCGAGTCTGGGAGGCCAACCGCAAGGTCTTCCTCTACCCGGAGAGCTGGATCGAGCCCGCGCTGCGGGACGACAAGAGCCCGTTCTTCAAGGAGATGGAGACGGAGCTCCTGCAGAAGGACCTCGGCAATGACGCCGCCGAGCAGGCCCTCGCTCATTACATCGAGAAGCTCGACGACGTCGCCCGGCTGGAGGTCTGCGGCATGTGCTGGCAGGCGGAGCCCGCGGACGCCCCCGGCGCGCCGGACACCGACATCCTCCACGTCTTCGGCCGCACCCGGAACGACCCCCGCGCCTATTACCACCGCCGCCTCCTGAACCGCCGCGAGTGGACCCCGTGGGAGCGCGTCCCGCTCGACATCCAGTCGAGCCACCTCATCCCGGTCGTGCACAACCGGCGGCTCTATCTCTTCTGGGCCGTCTTCACGCCGAAGCCCGCTCCGGGCGCGGAGCCCGTGGACGGCCAGCCGCCCCAGCTCTGCTGGGACATCAAGCTCGCCTGGAGCGAGCACCGCCGCGGCAAATGGACGCCGAAGCAGCTCGCCACGGCCTCCGACTCCTCGGACGCGGCCGCCGGCGCGCCCCCGCCCGCCGAGGACATCACCTTCCTCGTACGGCGCGTCGACACGAGCCTCCGCATCCTCAAGGGCGAGCTCGTGCCCTCCGTCTCCGCGGATTTCAATGCCTGGAATCCTCATTTCTTCCATCAGCGTGGCCGGTTCAGGCTCCAGGCCTGCAGCGGCGAGCTCCTCGTCGAGCCGGAGCGCGAGCGCGTCTGGCAGGGCCTCTACGTGCCGCCGCACGGCCGATCGTCGTTCATGGACCTCGCCTTCGACGGCGCCGCGGCGCTCGCCGTCGAGCGCCGCGCGCTCTCGCCGCGCGAGGTCCTGGGCTCCCTCGGCGCGAGATCGCGCCTCGTGGCCTCTCGCGACATCGACGACCTCACGAGCCGCGGCCTGTTCCCGTTCTTCTGGCAAGACGCGTCGAGGACCTATTTCGCGCTCCCGGTCGACGTCCGCCTCTTCCTCGCGCAGGACCTCGGCCTCACGTTCGATGCCCCGCCCCTCGATATCTTCCTCGGCGGCCTCGCGAGCAAGCTCTCGGTCCCCGATCCCGACGACGACGACGCGCCGGCGCTCCCCGTCGATCTCGGCCTGGGCGCTCCCCAGGCGCTCATGGCCGGCGCCGGGGACCTCATGCACGACGCGGCCGCCGCGCAGCCCCTGGGCAAGCTCCT
>CAYQYG010000407.1:0-8364 GCA_964421485.1 uncultured Polyangiaceae bacterium
GCAGCGCCCCTCTCCGGGGCAGCGCCCCTCTCCGGGGCAGCGCCCCTCTCCGGGGTAGCGCCCCCCGAGGGGCGCGTAGGGGGCGCAGCCCCCTCATCGGCGGTCGGCCCTGCCGACCGGCGGTCGGCCCTGCCGACCGGCGGTCGGCCCTGCCGACCCGACTCAGGCGACCGGGGGCGCGGCCGGCGTCGGCTCGCCCGCGGGCGGCGGCAGCGGCTTGGCGGGCGCCTCCGGCGTCCAGACCTCGCCCTCGCGGTACTCCAGCACCTGCTTCGGCGGGCCGAACACCTCGATCGCGTCCGGCAGCATCAGCGCCTCGCGCAGCACGTCGTCCACGTGCTCCACGAGCACGAGCCTGAGCGCCTTCAGCACCCGCCGCGGCACGTCGCGCAGGTCCTTCCGGTTCTCCTTCGGGAGGATCACCGTCGTGATCCCGCCCCGGTGCGCCGCGAGCAGCTTCTCCTTGAGCCCGCCGATCGGCAGGACGCGCCCCCGCAGCGTGATCTCCCCGGTCATCGCCAGGTCCCGCCGCACCGGCACCTTCATCAGCGCGCTGACGAGCGCCGTCACCATCGTGACCCCCGCGCTCGGCCCGTCCTTGCGCACGAAATCGGGGAAATGGATGTGGACGTCGACCTTCTGGTAGATGTCCTGATCGAGGCGCAGCCGGTCGAGCCGCGACCGCACGTAGCTCATCGCCGCGTGCCCGCTCTCCTCCATCCCCTTCTCGAGCAGGCCCGTGATCACGAGCTTGCCCTTGCCCGGCACCACCGTCGCCTCCGCGGGCAGGAGGTCGCCGCCCACGTTGGTCACCGCCAGGCCGTTCACGAGCCCGACCTCGTCGCGCTCCTCGCGCCGGCCGAGCCTGTGCTTCGGCACGCCGAGGTACTTGGGGATGCTCTTCGCGACGATCTCGATCGACCGCTCCTTGCCCTCCGCCACCACGCGCCGCGCCACCTTCCGGCACACGCTCGCGATCTCGCGCTCCAGCGACCGGACGCCGCTCTCCTTCGTGTAATGGTGGATGATCGTCCGGATCGCCCCCTCGGTGAGCTCGAGCGGCACGTCCTCCAGCCCGCACTCCTTGCGCTGCCGCGGGACGAGGTACTTCACCGCGATGTTCAGCTTCTCGAACTCCGTGTAGCCCGAGAGCTGGATGACCTCCATGCGGTCCTGCAGCGGCACCGGGATGCCCGACAGCGTGTTCGCCGTCGTGATGAACATCACGTCGGAGAGATCGTAATCGAGATCGAGGTAATGGTCGTTGAAGGTCGAGTTCTGCTCCGGGTCGAGCACCTCGAGCAGCGCCGCGGCCGGATCCCCGCGGAAATCGGTCGACATCTTGTCGACCTCGTCGAGCAGGAACACCGGGTTGTTCGTCCCGACCTTCTTCAGCGACTGGATGAGCTTGCCCGGCAGCGCGCCGATGTACGTGCGGCGGTGGCCGCGGATCTCGGCCTCGTCGCGCACGCCGCCGAGCGACAGGCGCACGAACTTCCGGCCCGTCGCGCGGGCGATCGACTTCGCCAGGCTGGTCTTGCCGACGCCGGGCGGCCCGACGAAGCAGAGCACCGGGCCCTTCAGCTTCTTCGTGAGCGCCTGGACCGCGAGGTACTCGAGGATGCGCTCCTTGATCTTCTTCAGGCCGTAATGGTCCTCGTCGAGGATCCGCTCGGCCTCGGCGAGGTCATACCGCTCCTCGCTCTTGTCGTACCAGGGCAGCTCCAGGATCCAGTCGATGTAATTGCGCACGACGGTCGCCTCGGCGCTCGTCGGGTGCATCATCTTGAGCTTCTTCAGCTCCTTCTTGACCTTCGCGGCGGCCTCCTTGCTCATCCGCTTGGTCTTGAGGGCCTCCTCGATCTCCTGGATCTCGTTCTTGAACTCGTCGCGCTCGCCGCCGCCCAGCTCCTTCTGGATGGCCTGCATCTGCTCGTTGAGGTAGTACTCCTTCTGCGTCTTCTCCATCTGCTTCTTGACGCGACTCCGGATCTTCTTCTCCACCTGGAGGATCTCGATCTCGGCCTGCATCAACTCGATGAGACGCTCGAGCCGCTGCCGCGGCTCCTCCATTTCGAGCAGCCCCTGCCGGTCCGCGAGCTTGATGGTCGGCAGGTTGGCGATGATCGTGTCGGCGAGCCGCGAGGCCTCGTCGATGGCCTGCACGGCCATCAGGACCTCGGGCTGGATCTTCTTGTTGAGCTTGACGTACATCTCGAACGTCGACTGCGCCGAGCGCATCAGCGCCTCGACCTCGACGCTCGTCACCGAGACCTCGGGGATCTCGTCGTACTCGACGAGGAAGTACGCGTCCGACTGGACGTAGCGGCGGATCTTCGCGCGCCGCTTGCCCTCGACCAGCACCTTCACCGTGCCGTCCGGCAGGCGGAGGAGCTGCATGATCGCGCCGACCGAGCCGACGCCGAAGATGTCCTCGGGGGTGGGGTCGTTGGTCTTCGCGTTGCGCTGCGCGGCGAGGAAGATCTCCTTGCCGCGGTTCATCGCCTCGTCGAGCGCGGCGATGCTCCGCTCCCGGCCGACGAAGAGCTGCGAGACCATGTGCGGAAAGACGATGATGTCGCGCAGCGGGAGGAGCGGCGCCACGCCGCGCTCCGGAGCGCCCTTGCTGCGATCGCTGTCGTTCTTGAAGAACATCCGTCGTCTTTCTGGCTCGTGGGCTCGATACGGTGAAGCCGCCCCCCCGGGTGCGGCGCTCGCGACGCGTCCGGCGCGGCGGCGCGCGGAGGGGGCGCGTCGCCCCGCGGCGGGCCCTACGCGAGCTCCGCCTCCTTCGTGTAGACGATGATCGGCGGCTCGTGCTTGACGATCACGTCCTCGCTCACGACGACCTCCTTGATCCCGGTGCGGGACGGGACGTCGTACATGATGTCGAGCATCGCCGATTCGAGGATGGCCCGGAGGCCGCGCGCGCCGCTGTTCCGCTCCAGCGCCAGCCTCGCCACCGCGACCAGCGCGCCGCGGGTGAACTTGACCTTCACCCCGTCCATCTCGAAGAGCTTCTGGTACTGCTTCACCAGGCTGTTCTTCGGCTTGGTGAGGATGTCGATCAGCGCGTCCTCGTTGAGCTCGTGCAGCGTCGCCACCACCGGCAGGCGGCCGATGAACTCCGGGATCAGGCCGAACTTGAGCAGGTCCTCCGGCTGGACCGCGCTCAGGAGGTCGCCCAGCTTGAACTCCTTCTTCGACTTGATGTCCGCGCCGAAGCCGAGCGTGTTCTGACCGATGCGGCGCTGGATGATCTGGTCGAGGCCGACGAAGGCGCCGCCGCAGATGAAGAGGATGTTGGTCGTGTCGACCTGCAGGAATTCCTGCTGCGGGTGCTTGCGGCCGCCCTTCGGGGGGACGTTCGCGATCGTGCCCTCGATGATCTTGAGCAGGGCCTGCTGCACGCCCTCGCCGGAGACGTCGCGGGTGATGCTGGGGTTGTCGCTCTTCCGGCTGATCTTGTCGATCTCGTCGATGTAGACGATGCCGCGCTGGGCCCGCTCGACGTCGTGATCGGCGTTCTGGAGGAGCTGGACGATGATGTTCTCCACGTCCTCGCCGACGTACCCCGCCTCGGTCAGGGTCGTCGCGTCCGCGATGGCGAACGGGACGTTGATGATCTTGGCCAGCGTCTGCGCGAGCAGCGTCTTGCCCGAGCCGGTCGGGCCGAGCAGGAGGATGTTCGATTTCGACAGCTCGACGTCGTCCGTGGAGACGCGGCTGTCGATGCGCTTGTAGTGGTTGTGGACCGCGACCGCGAGGATCTTCTTGGCGCGGTTCTGACCGACGACGTACTCGTCGAGGATCGCCTTGATGTCCGCGGGCTTGGGGATCGGGGCGGAGCCGGCGTACGGCTCGTCCTTCTCGACCTCCTCCGCGATGATGTCATTGCAGAGCCCGATGCACTCGTCACAGATGTACACCGTGGGGCCCGCGATGAGCTTCTTCACCTCCTTCTGCGACTTTCCGCAGAAGGAGCAGCTCAGATTGCCGTTCGAGTGATCGTCCCGCCTTCGCTCCACTTCGACCCTCAGTGCTGCATGCGCCACAGCGGCGCTCGAAAAATCGGCCGCGCGCAGCGAAACGCCGCGGCGGGATTCTAGTCCGGTGCCCCTACAGTCGCAAGCTAACGGGGGTGCTGCGCACCCTTAGTAGCCAAGTCGGCCAGGTCGGCCAAGTCCGCCGAGTCCATCGAGTCCGGCGCGTCACCGGCGCCGGGTGGAAGCCGGCAAGAAGCCGACCGCTGGCGCTCGTCACATCGCGCCGGCGGGCTCTGCTTCCCCTCCTCCCCTCCCCTGCTCCGGGCCGCTCGAAGCTGCTCCGAGCTTGCTCCGGTCCGGCGCGACGGCGTCGCGCCGGGCCGGAGCTCGGGGCGCGGCGCCGCGTGCGGCGCGGGCCCCGGGCGTGAACGAGACAGGGCGCGCTACTTGTTCCGCTTCGGGAGGACCTCGTCGATGAGGCCGTACTCCTTGGCCTGGCCCGCGCTCAGGTAGAAGTCGCGCTCGATGTCCTTCGCGAGATCGTCACGGTTCTTGCTCGTGGCGTCGACCAGGATGTCGATGAGCGTCTCCTTGATCTTCTTGATCTCGCGGGCCTGGATCTCGATGTCCGTGGCCTGGCCGCGCGCGCCGCCGAGCGGCTGGTGGATCATCATCCGCGAGTGCGGGAGCGCGAACCTCCGGCCCTTGTGCCCTGCGGCGAGCAGCACCGCGCCCATCGAGGCCGCCTGGCCGATGCACATCGTCGAGACCGGGCACCGGACGTACTGCATCGTGTCGTACATCGCCAGGCCCGACGTGACGATCCCGCCGGGGCTGTTGATGTAGACCTGGATCTCCTTCTCGGGATCCTCGCTCTCCAGGAACAGGAACTGCGCGATCACCGCGTTCGCGACGAAGTCGTCGATCTCGGTGCCGATGAAGACGATGCGATCCTTGAGCAGGCGGCTGAAGATGTTCCACTCGCGCTCGCCGCGGTGGGTCACCTCCGTGACCGTGGGCAGGATGTACGCCTTCTCGCGCTCGAGGAACTCGATGGCTTGCGTGCGGGTTTCGACTCGTCGGGTCATCCAGGGCTCCGAGGTAGGCTGCCGCGCCGGCAGGGCCCTAGTCCTGGGCCAGACCGCGCCCGACCGCAAGGGTGAACACGAAGCGCGCTCGACGAAATAGACCGTTCTGTCCGGGTCAGGCAGGCTCGGATCAGGCCGGCGGGCTCGGCCTGCGCGCGGGGACTACTCCTGCGCCTGGGCAGGTTCGGCGGGGGGGGCGGGCTGACGGGCCTCGGAGATCTTTGCGGCGCCCTCGATGAGGTCGAGGATCTTGTCCTCGAGGATCATGCCGGCGAGCAGCTCGCGCTTCTTGGGATCGCGGTGCTCGGCCTTGACCTTCGCGACGTTCTTGCCGGTCTGCTCGGCGAGCTCCTCGTAGCCCTTCTCGATGTCGGCCTCGGTGATCTTGACCTCCTTGGCCTTCGCGATCTCGGCCATGAGCAGGCCGGCGCGCACCTTCATCTCGGAGTCGAGCCGGATGCGGGCGCGGAGGTCGGGCGTGGCCTCGAGGCGCTGGCCCTGGCGGCGGGCCGCGGCGAGCAGCTCGCGCTCGGCGAGCTGGGCCTGCTGGTCGACGAGCGAGGGCGGGACCGGGATCGGGTTCGCCTTGCAGAGCTCGATGACGAGCTGCTCGGCGACCGCGTCGGTCGCCTTCTGGGTGAGCTCCTTCTCGACCTTCTTCCTGAGCGACTCGCGCAGCGCCGCGAGGCTCTCCTCGCCGCAGTCCTTGGCGAGCTCGTCGTCGACCTCGGGGTAGATCCGCTCGCGGATCTCCTTCGCGGTGATGTGGAAGATGCCGTCCTTGCCGCGGAGCTCGGGGTTCGTGTGGCTCGCGGAGAAGGTCACGGCGACGTCCTTCGACTCGCCGCGGCCCACGCCGACGAGCGCGTCCTCGATCTCCTTGAAGAGCTGGCCGCTGCCGACCTCGGCGTCGATCTCCTGCTCCTTGGGATCGCGGAGGGCGCCGCCGATCTCGAGCGTGAACGCGATGGTGACCACGTCGCCCTTCTTCGCGGGGCGCTCGGGGTCGGGGGCCTGGAGGGTCGCGTGCTGGCGGCGGAGGCCCTCGAGCTCGGCGTCGACCATCTCCTCGGTGACGGCGGTCGAGGGGCGCTTGACCTCGAAGCCCTCCCACTTGACCTCGGCGATGTCGGGGCGGACCTCGAACCGGGCCTTGTAGGAGAAGGCGTCGTCCGGCTTGAGCTCGGCGGGCGCGATGGCCGGCTGGGAGAGGGGCTGGATCTGCTTCTCGGCGAGGGCCTGGTTGAGCGTCGCGTCGACGAGCCGCTGCGCGACGTCCGCGTGCACGCGACCGCCGTAGAGGTGGGCAAGCACGGCGCGCGGGGCCTTGCCCGGCCGGAACCCGCGGACCCGGGCGGTGCGCTGGAGCGCAGCGAACGCGCGGTCCACCTCGGTCCGGACCTGCTCGGCAGGGACCTCGACCTGGAACTCCATCAGCACGGGAGAGAGCTTTTCTACGGTGATCTGCATGGCGTTTTGAGGGCGGCACCAGTGCCACGCGCGACGGACGGGGTCAAGGCGGCCGTCGAGGCCCGGCGGCAAAAAGGAAGAAGAGCCGCGGTCCGCGAAGAAAAAGAGCCCCGGCGGAGAGGCGGCCGCCGGGGCTCGGGATCCCGGGAGGGATCGCTGAAGAGCGTGTGCTCGGACGCGCTAGTAGTCGTCGTCCTCGTCGTCGCCGTCGAACGGGTCCTTGTCGAAGTCGAGCTCGGCGTCGAAGGCGCCGTCCTCGACGATGTCTTCCAGCGAGAAACCCACGCGGCCAGGGCGAAGGATCTCGCGCTCGAACTCGGAGAAGCTGCGGTAGGTCTTGGGAAGCGTCATCGGGTCCTCCTCAAAACGCCGAGGCGGTGCACAGGGCCGCTCGGCGAAAGCACGTCACGTCCGGCGGCTGCAAAGCGAAGGGAAAAGCGGAAGGATCGGCGCAAGGGTCGAGGCGTCGCCGCGGCCGTCGCGAGCCCAGAAGGCGCGCGCGAGGACGCGGTCGGCAGGGCCGGGATCCCCCGCGGGCGCCAGCGCGCGGCCGAGCCCGAGGCAGCGGGCCCGCCGCTGCTTCGCCCCGGCACGCGCAGCGCCGACCGGCCAACCACCTACACCTACATTAAGCGACATGTGGGCCACTGTAGACGCCCATCCGGGCTCGGCCAACATTCCTGCGCTCGATCGTGGGCGGGGCGCTCCCCGCCCGTTCGGCCCTCCCGGTTCCGGTTGCGTTCCCGGTTCCGGTTCAGTTTCCGGTTCCGCTTCCGGTTCCGGTTCGGCTTCCGTTTCCGGTTCAGTTTCCGGTCCCGTTCCAGCGCCCGCTTCGGCTCCCGCGTGAGGCCCGCGCCCTCTCTTTCACCGAAGGCGCGCCTCGTGTATCAGCCAGGGTCGGACGCGATCAGCACGATGCCCTTGCCCAACGAGGGGAGCCCGACCGCGAAGGCGGCCGGAGCTTCCAAGCCGCCGCCCGTGATCTTCGCCGTCGCCAACCAGAAGGGGGGCGTCGGCAAGACGACCACGTCGGTGAACCTCGCGGCGAGCATCGCCGCCGCGGAGCACCGGACGCTGCTCATCGACTGCGATCCGCAGGCGAACGCGTCGAGCGGCGTCGGCGTGCGGCCGCGCAGCGTCGAGGTGTCGCTCTACGACGTGCTGATCGGGCGGTCCTCGCTCGGGCAGGCGCTGCAGAGGACCGAGGTGCCGAGGCTCGACGTGGTGCCGGCGACGCAGGACCTGGTCGCGGCGGAGCTCGAGCTCGTCGATCAGCCGGACCGCGCGACGAAGCTGCGCGACGCGCTCAGGCCGTACCTCGAGGAGTACGCGTACGTGGTGCTCGACTGCCCGCCGTCGCTGGGGCTGCTCACGCTGAACGCGCTGACCGCGGCGACGCGGGTGCTCGTGCCGCTCCAGTGCGAGTACTACGCGCTGGAGGGGCTGACGCACCTCATGTCGACCATCGACCGGGTGCGGAGCGTGTTCAACGCGGAGCTCTCGGTCGAGGGGATCGTGCTCACGATGTACGACGGGAGGAACTCGCTGACGCACCAGGTGGCCGACGAGGTGAGGAGCCATTTCCACGTGTTCGACACGATCATCCCGCGCAACGTGCGGCTCAGCGAGGCGCCGTCGCACGGCAAGCCGGCGCTGCTCTACGACGTGCAGTCGAAGGGGGCGCAGGGGTACCTGAGCCTCGCGCACGAGATCCTCGAGCCGCGCGCGGCGGCGCGGCGGAAGCGGGCCGACGCGGGCGAGCGGGGCGCGGAGGGCGCGAAGGCGGCCGCGCTCGCGAAGGCCGCCGAGGGGGTGAAGGC